>JAAELL010000601.1 GCA_024226735.1 bacterium
CGCAGCGACGACGCGACTTCGCTGCAAGTCTCGGAGGAGGCGCAACGCAGCAGCGGGCGGGTACGCACCGACCAAAATGCCGCACAAGAGTGAATCACACCACTAGAGGTGTCGAGCCAGTGGGCGGTCGCTCCGTTCGGCGTGTCCTTTGAGATCGTCGATCGCAACACGGGCCAGTTCCTGTCGTTCCCGCTGCTCGCCAAGGTCGGCGCCCCTCGCACCGCGTTCTATGGCTGCGGCAACGGAGCCGACAATACGGTTGCCAATGCCGGGGTATGCCAGACCTTCCTCACCGACGACAGCCAGGTCAGCACGAGTCTCGGCAGCTTGAGAGTCGAGTACACCAACGCCGTCCCAGCCGCGTCGGGCGTCCTCCTGGACATCGACGGGACAGAGCAGTGGACGGTAACAGCCTTCGACGGATCAGGAAGTGTCGTGGACGTCGCGATCGTCGATCATCCGACGAGCACACCGTGCGGCGGGACTCCGGGGAACGGCACCGCGTCGCAGTGGTCCGTCCAGGCGCCAGGCGCTCAGTCCGTCATTCGATCGCTCCGCATCGACTACACCGGCGTCCAGAATGTCGTCGGCGTGGCCTTCGACAACTTCTCACCCTCGGAGGGTGGGCTCGGATCCGACGTGACAGGTTGCGTGCCCACCGCGAACTCGACCCTCGAACCAGCGCTCACCTTTGCGAGTGGAAGCCCTCTGGCGGCGGACAATCAGTTTCACCTCACGACCCAAGGGCTGCCCACCTCGACCTTCGGCTACTACCTGACGAGCCCCGATTCGGGCCCCCCGCAAACCCCCATGGCAAGCCAAGGGCCCCTGTGCCTGACAGGGCCCATCGGGCGTCTCAACTCTCCCGCTCAGATCCAGATGAGCGGAGCCTGCGGGATCTTCTCCCTGTCGGTGGATCTGCAACAGGTCCCGACGCCGACGAGCTCCACGGCGGTCGCGCCGGGAGAGACGTGGTACTTCCAGTGTTGGTATCGAGACATGAACCCCGGCAGCACGTCGAACTTCAGCTCGGCGGTCGAGGTGGGCTTCCTGTGAACGAAACCGTCAGTGGAACCTGACCGAGAGAGCGTCCGTGTAGTTGCTCGATACCGAGTCGCGGAACCATCACTGCAAGTTCCACGTCTCGCCGGACACGTCTTCGCGCGCTCGCCGAAGAGTTGACGGCCGGGATCGCCCCGCCCCGGCCGAAGTCCCATGGAGGCTATCCGGAAATCGCGCTGATCTCCGGACAGCCTCCTTCGAGATCTCGCGCACCGACGAGATTCGGATCCCACTAGCGGAAATCGATCGCTAGCCCGTCGGTGAAGTTGCTCGTCGACCCGTCGCGATACCAACACTGGAAGTACCAGGTGTCACCGGCGACGGCTGCCTGAACGGGGTTCATCGGAAGCGCGGAAAGATCGATGCCGATCGAGAACGTCGGCCCCATGCCCAGGTTGAAGGGTTGGTTGTAGCGCCCGATGTTGCCGGTCATGCAAATGAACCCCTGGCTGCCGGGAGGCTGAAAACCCCCTTGGCTCTGTCCAGTCAGGAAGTAACCGAACTGCCCCTGCGGCAGCGCGGAAGCGATGAGCGCCAGGTCGCCATCGACGACGGCCGGACTGCCATCCGCAGTGATCGTGCCGGGGCTGCCAGTCGAGTTCGGGACGGCGGGCGAACAGTAGGAGTTGCCGAGCCCGCCGTAGTAGAAGTCACCCGAATAGATGTGGGCCTCGCCCGTCTGGCCGGGCGGCGTGTAGGGACCCGAGACGAACACGTCGTCGCGGCCATCACCATTCGTGTCGGGCACGATCGCCACGTCCCATCCGAGGCGGATCCAATAGGTCCCCCACGGCTCCAGCGTGCCCACGGAAAGCAGCGACCCGCCCAGGTGCAGGGTCGCGCGGCCCCGCGATCCGTTGTGAGACGGGGACCCGACGAGCAGGTCGTCGCGGCCATCGCCATTGACGTCCCCCGACATGTCGAGGGAGAACCCGAACTGGTCGTCGGTATCTCCGAACCGTGTTCCGAGCAGCGACCCCGGGGCGGGCCCGGCGAAGATGTGGACCTCGCCCGACGAGTTGCCGTTGACCGAGCTGGCGGGCGCGCCGACTGCGACGTCACCGACGCCGTCGCCGTTGACGTCGCCGCAGGACACCGACGAGCCGAAGAGGTCCCCCGCGGAGCTACCAAAGAAGGTGGTCAGGACGACGCCGGTCGCTCCCGAGATCACCTGCGCGGAGCCTGCGTCCTGCCCGTTCGAGTCGTCGCCGGGCTCGCCGGCGATGTAGTCCGGTACATTGTCGCCGTCCCAGTCTCCACAGGCGGCCACGGCGAATCCGAACCGGTCGTTGACCACCGTCCCCGTGGTCGTGTTCAGGAGCGCTCCGTTGACGCCGGAATACACGTAGGTCTTGCCCGCGTTGCCGACACCGCCCGGGTTGGCGTCGCGAGCCCCGACGACGAAGTCGTCGACGGTGTCGCCGTCAATGTCACCCACGACGCACAGGGCACGGCCGAACTCGTCGGAGCCCTGCTCTCCGTACACGCTGTACAAGTACTGGAGGCCGACGCCCGTGACGATCCGCTGGCCCGAAATGACGCGCACGACTCCGGTGCGAGAGTTCGACGGGTCGAATTCGCCGTAGGCCCCGACGAGGACGTCGTTGTAGCCGTCCCCATTGACATCCTCGATCACCTCGAGGCTCGCACCGAAGTACGCGAAGTTGCCATTGCCATTGGCGAGCCACATCTGGGGGTGGCCAGCGGCCCCCGAGTGGATCCTTGCGTAGCCACTGTCGCCGCCGTTGTTGTTGGCCCAGGGCGCTCCCAGCACGATCTCGGGCAGTCCATCGCCATCGATGTCTCCTGCGTCCAGGCTCATGCCTATGTAGTCGCCGCCGGACAGTCCGACGTAGGTCTGCAGCGGGGTCTGTGCCGCGCCCAGCGGCGTGACGCCAATCAGGGTAAGCACTCCAGCGCCCAGGACAGGGTTCAGTCGGATCGATACGGTCATTTCGTTCTCCTTGGAATCGGGGGGTTCTTCAACCACGACCGCAGAGGGGAAGGCCTGCTGGAGACTCCCGGGGAAAACGAAAAAACGGCCGCGGCGCGTATCGGGTTGCGCAGCACAGAAAAACCCCGTGGGGAATTGGCAGGACCTCCCCTCTGCCAGTCCGCCCTGCCCGCCCGACCTCTCAGTCGCCGGACTCCGATCCCTCGCGTTGGGCTTCCACTTGCCCGTTGATCGCGTGGGACGTCCAGCTCGAGAGCTGCGCCAGCTCGGCGTCCGTATCGTCATCGACGAGCGTCCATGCCGTCCGCAGCCCCTCGACGGCCGCCACCTGATCGCCAAGCTCGTGCGAGGACAATGCGAGGGACGCCAGACGGTAGGCGCGGGCGCTGGGCTTGACGTCGCTCTCACGGCTATCGGAGTCGGGATCCGCTTCCTCGAGGCTCGCGAGAGCCTCGATCGCCTCCGAGTAGCGTCCGAGCCGATAGTACGCCGCCCCCAACGTCGTCTTGATCGCCGTGGTCAGCTTCTTCGGAGCTCGCTCTCGACTCCCGCATGCCTAGCGCAGAGCTCGTCGATGTCAGGCTGTGCGCCGTACTCGACGCTCGCGAGAACATCGGCATAGATGCGCTCGGCAAGCGAGTCCGGGTCCTCTGAGCCAGTGGGCAGATCTGTCGGCATTCGCGTCTCCTCGTCGGGCCCAGGATAGCCAACGGGTCATCGGGGCCAATGAGCGTCCACGTCGGACGCCAACCGTTTTGGTGCTTTTTAGGTTGGCGCCCGGGGCGACGTCCCCTGACATGTTGAAGACCCACCCCGGGCTCCGAGGGCAACCGCTCTCCCCCTGAGTCCTCGCGCGAAGCAGGAGGCCGTATCGATGAGCTGGATCCAACGCATCTTGCGCCCTTTCGTCGGTGTGAGCTCCGACGCGCAGCGGGTTTCCGCTCCCGCGCTTCATCGCGCCGTCATCGATGGCGATCTGGACGAGTGCCGGAGGCTCTTGGAGGCCGGTGCCGATCCGGACCTCATCGCCGCGCCGGCCAGCTCCTATCGCCGCGAGGCAGAGAAGACGACCTGGCTCTTGGATGGAAGCTCCGCGCTCCACTTGGCGGCGCGCGAGGGGCGGCTCGAGATCGTGCGACTGCTGCTCAAGCGCGGCGCGACGGTCGACCTCGCGGTGCCGGCGGGCCAAGGCACCGCAGGTTTCGAGAACGCCCTGCACTTCGCGGCGAGCGGCGGACACGCGCAGATCGTCGAAGCGCTCATCGCGGCGGGCTGCGGCTTGGATCACGCGGGTGGATTCGGGCATACGGCGCTCATGAACGCAGCGGCAGGAGGACACGCGGCCACCGTCGCAGCCCTTCTCGCTGCCGGCGCCTCCGTGCACGAGCAGCTCACCCTGCACGCCGCCAAGAGCGGCAACGACGCGGTCGTCGCGGCCGCGATCGCGCACGGCGCCTCGCCGCTGGCCGTCGATTCCTCGGGCCGGACCGCGCTGCACTACGCCGCGCAGTGCAGCCTGCCCGGTTCGCTCGACGTGGCGCGTCGCCTGCTGGACGCTGGCGTCGCACTCGACGCACGCGATTCGTGCGGCGAAACAGCGTTGCACGAAGCGGTGCGCTCGGCGGGCGAGGGCATGGTCCGCCTGCTGCTCGAGCGCGGCGCCGACCCCTCGGTCGCAGAAGAGTCCGGCAGCACCCCGCTGCACGCCGCCGCCGAAGACAGCTTGCACGGGCACCTCGCTGGAGTCGTCACAGCGCTGCTGAACGCCGGGGCTTCCCCCGACGCCGAGGACGGCGAAGGCCGGACCCCACTCCACGCCGCCGTCGGGCCGCGCGGCGGCGAGGAGTTCTTCAACGAAGAGGAAGCGAACCGGGCCGAGGACCCCTCCGCGTACCGCGTCGACGTCGAGACGGTGCGCCTGCTGCTCGAGCGAGGCGCCCGCGTCGATGCGCGGGACGAGCAAGGACGGACGCCGCTCGACGGCATGCGGGGCACCGGCGACGCCGCGCGGCAAGCCGCGGAGTTGCTCCGTCAACATGGCGCGTAGCCCCGAGGCACCGTGATTCGAGAGCTGATCGTCCTCGGGACCTCCAGCCAGGTTCCCACGCGCCACCGCAACCACAACGGGTACTTCCTGCGGTGGGACGATCGTGGACTGCTGTTCGATCCGGGCGAAGGAACGCAACGCCAGATGCTCCACGCCGGCCTCCGGACGAGCGGGTTGCACCACGTTCTGATCACGCACTTCCACGGCGACCACTGCCTCGGCCTCGCCGGGATCATCCAACGCATCTCACTGGACGGTGTCCCCCACCCGGTGAGCGTGCACTACCCGATGTCGGGCGAGCAGTTCTTCCAGCGCCTGCGCCACGCGTCCATCTTCCTCAACCGCTCGAACCTCGCCCCGCAACCGATCGAGCAGCCCGGTCCGATCGTTTGCGAGCCGCGCCTTACGGTCCTCGCCCAGCGGCTCGACCACGCGGTCGACACCTATGGCTACCGTGTGCAGGAGCCAGACGGCCGACGCATGCTCCCGGACCGCCTGGCCGAGGCGGGTGTCTTCGGCGTAGACATCGGTCGCTTGCAGCGTGCGGGTGAGCTGCGTCTCGGTGGCCGGCTCGTCCGGCTCGACGAGGTGAGCCTCCCCCGGCCCGGTCAGTCAATGGCCTTCGTCATGGACACGCGTCCTTGCGCGGGAGCGGACGAGCTGGCACGCGGCGTCGACCTGCTCGTTTGTGAGTCGACGTACCTTTCGACGGAAACCGAGGAAGCCCTGGACCGCGGACACATGACCGCCGAGCAAGCGGGCCAGCTCGCGGCGCGGGCGGGGGCGCGGCTCCTCGTGCTGACGCATTTCTCGCAGCGCTATCAGGAGCTCGAGCCCTTTCTCGAAGAAGCCCGAGCACATCATCCAGACGTCGTTGCGGTACGCGACGGTGACGTCATCGCGATGCCGAGCCGCTCGGCCGGACGGCGCGCACCGTAAGAGACGCGGGCAACAACGACGGTGCGCCGCGCAGCGCACGCGGATCTTCAGGATTCTCACTCTGCGTCGTTGCGCCCGCGAGCGACCCGGCCGACGCGATGCCGAACGAAGACATCCTGCAGCCCCAGCCGCAGCTCGGTCAGACCTTCTGCGACGCCGTGCCGAACTCCACTGGCGTCCCCCTTGGCCGCCCTGGGGAGCGAGCTTCCGGTCAACCCGACCACCGCGGTCCGCGGCGTTCCACGAACAACTCGCGCCCCTTCACTCGAAAGACGGCCACGCCACCGGTGAAGTTGGACGTGTTACGAGCACGGGCGGTCCGGCCCAGCTAGTGGTGTGATGCAGACAGTTGCGGTCTTATCCCGAGTTCGCGTGTGCGTGCCACAAGGCGCAGCGACGACGCAACTTCGCTGCCAATACGGTGATACTGGGATTGGTCGGAGGAGCCGCAACGCCGTGGCGCGTGCATGCGGGCCGGGATACGACTGCGAATGTCTGCATCACACCACTAGGACTGTCCCTGGCGAGCTTCCCATGACATTTTCGGACATTGTCGTGGGTTACGGAGAATCCACTCCCTCCAGAGGGAGATGAAAGTTCTCCTCGCGTACCCCAAGTTCCCCGCCGACACGTTCTGGAGCTTCGAGCGAGCACTCGCACTCTCCGGCCGGTGTTCGACGATGCCTCCCCTGGGGCTTCTGACCGTGGCCGGTATGCTCCCGCCCGATCGCTTCGAGCTCACCTTGGCCGACGAGAACGTCCGCCCCATTTCCGACGAGGAGATCGCGAACGCTGACGTCGTCATGGCTTCGGCGATGGTGGCGCAACTCCGGTCGATGGAGGTACTGCTCGAACGCTGCCGGCGGATCGGAACCCCCGTGATCATGGGTGGACCGCTGGTCAGCGGCTGCTTCCGCGAGCTTCGGGATCGCGGCTGGGAGCCGACCACGTGGTTCGTGGGCGAGGCCGAGAGGCTCTTGCCGGAGCTGGTCCTCGACCTGGAAGCGGGGTGCCTGCAGAGGGTCTACGCGCACGTCACCGACGAGAACCGGGCTCGCCAAGTACGCGAGACACTGGACGCGGATGCGCGCGTTCTGGTGGAGCCGCTTCCGTCGCTCGACCTGACGCCCACGCCGCGCTTCGACCTCGTCGAGCAGAGGCACTACCACAGCATGGCGATCCAGGCGAGCCGCGGCTGTCCGATCGGGTGCGAGTTCTGCGACATCTGGAAGCAGTTCGGGCTGAAGTCGCGGCGCAGCCAAGCGGAACACGTCATCACTCAGCTCGACGCTCTCCTCGCCCTCGGCTGGCGAGGACGCGTCTTCATCGTCGACGACAACTTCATCGGCAACGTCGGTGCAGCGCGCGACCTCCTGCCGCAGCTCGCGGAATGGCAGCACGCCGCAGGCAGCCCGTTCGCCTTCAGCACCGAGGCCGACGTCCGGATCGGGGACCAGGCGCCGAAGATGACCGCCATCCGCAACGCGATGGTCGAGGCCGGCTTCAACAGCGTGTTCCTCGGGATCGAGACCCCGAGCGCGGGAGCCCTGCGCGAGGCCGGCAAACAGGTCAACATCGGCAAAGAGGAGTGCGCGGTCACCGGCCTCCTCAAGCGCGTGCGGACGATTCAAGGCGCCGGCATGGAGGTGATGTCCGGCTTCATCATCGGGTTCGACAACGACCCCCGCGACATCGATGAAGCGATGATCGAGTTCATCGAGCGCTCCGGCATCCCGATGGCCATGGTCGGCCTACTCGGCGTGGTGCCGGGCACGGCGCTGCAGGAGCGCCTCGAGCAAGAGGGCCGCTACCGAGGCCGATTGCTCGGCGCGCAGACGCACGACTTCACGCTGAACTACGACCCGCTCGGACGCAGCGAGCACGTGGTACTCGAGCAGTACGCGCGCGTTCTCGAAGCCGTGTACGGCGGCAAGATGGAGTCTTACTACCGGCGCTGCGAGCGGACGATGGACGCGCTGCCCGCACCACCGCACACGGGGGACCGCATCGGCCTGCGCGAGGTTGGCGCGCTGGTGCTCTCCCTCTGGCGCGTTCGCCCGCGCCGCGCCTACTGGCGTTTCCTCATGCGGACGCTCCTGCGCCGCCCGCGGTTCCTCGGTCTCGCCGTCGTCCTGGCGCTTCAAGGCGAGCACTTCCATCACCTGACCGTGCAGAGACTGCGCGAGTTCCGCGCGCGCCGTGACATCGTCACGGACCCCGCGCGGCAAACGGATGCACCGCTCACTGCGAGCCAGACCGGAGCCGCGTAGAGATGGTCCAGTTGCACGAGATGCTGCGGTTGTCGTCCGTGGCCTACACGCGCCGGGAGCGGTCGGGCGCATGGAGCCGCGTCGCGGAATACGGAGACAGCGGGTTCCGTGCGGGGCTGTGGATCCACGCCTCGACGAACGACGCGGTCCTCAGTATCCGCGGCACCGCCGGCCCGGGCGACGCGCTGCAGGACGCCCGGCTCCTGTTCGGACGCGAGCCGCGCGCCTGGCGCCACGGCCGCACGGCGCTCGACCAAGCGCGTCGCGAGATGCCGGCACGTGGACGGCTCGCCCTGACGGGACACTCCATCGGCGGCGCGTTCGCGTCCGCCCTCGGAGCGGAGCAACAGGTCCCGACGGTCACCTTCAACGCGCCGGGCATGCTCGAGGCGTTGCGGCGCTCCCACGCAGACGCCCCTTGCCCCGCTTGGGTGCGCCCGGGTCACCGTCAGCTCATCGACATTTCGATCCGCGCCGACTGGATCCGCCTGCTCTCGGGTCCGCCGCTGGGAGCGCGGTGCTTGATTGGACCGGGGCGCTCGACCTCCCTCCGAGGCGCAGGCCCGCGAGCGCTCGCCGAGACGCTGCGCCATGGAGTGCGCCGCGAGGGCTTGTCCTTCGTGACGGACTCGATCCGCAATCACGCGGTCACCGCGTTCCGTCCGTTTGCCGAAGCCGGGCGCGGGCTAGCGTGGGACATGAACATCCATCGACTGCTCCCATCCGACGCGAGCACGAGCTTGACGGCTAGCCCGGACGATTCATGAGGCTTTCGACGAGACGCTCCCGATTCGTCCGTAGTGGCGTCCGGCGACGCGTACGTGTCGAGGGAGAAACGGCGAACGCGCCGAAGACGCGCACCGCGGCTGAACCCGTAAGTTGCCTCGACTCACGGACGTGATGAGCATAGGGTTCAACTGACTTGAAGGTCTTCCTCGACGATGAAAGAGAACCTCCCAGCGGGTGGCGGCTCGCGCGCTGGCCAAAGGACGTCATCGAGCTACTCGAGACTGGCGAGGTCACTGACATCAGCCTCGATCACGATCTAGGCGACGACGATCGGGGCACCGGCTACGACGTGGTCCACTGGATCGAGGAAGCAGTAGCGGTCAGAGCCTTCCGCCCGCCAAGAATCCGGGTTCATTCGGCCAATCCCCCTGCTCGGGCGCGGATGGAAGCTGGAATCGCGGCGATCGAGAGACTCGCCGAGCAGCATCAAGAACCGGACCCGTGAACCCCGACCACCTCTCATGGACGAACGCAAGGCGAGCCTGAGCTGCGGAACCCTGATCCTGATCGCGTTGATCGTGCTCATCGTCGGCAACGCGGGTTCCGGCGAAGTGATGGAGGAGGTCGAGGCTCTGCGGCGAGAAACGCAGGAGCTCTCCAATTCCGTTGAACGCCTCCACGGTGAGCTAAGGGAAGTGAAGCAGCTGATCAGGCGTCGCTGAGCCAGCCGTACCCGGCCCTGGCTACACGCTGAGCATCGTCTCGAACACGCCCCGCACGCATCCGTACTGGATCATGGGATCCGGTTTGGTTCAGATGTGTCCTCGGATGGAAGTCTCCCGGCTCACACTCCTGATTAGCGCGGGGACGCTCGCGGGGCTCGTTCTTGGTGGCCGCTGGCTCGGCGTGCCGGGGTCGGCGTCGGTGGCGGCTGCCGGCCCATCAAAGAGCGACCCTCTCGAGTGGGAACGCACGCCCACCCCCGTGGACGCCGGACCGCAGCCTCTAGCAGCCCGTTGAAGAAGTGCTTCGGATGCCAGGGCGACAGCATCCGCGTCCGGTTGGCGCCTGGAAACGTAGGCGAATTCGTGGATTCGGGGAGGCTTTCAGGTGCCGACCGGGCGTGGAGGATGTCGTCATGGCG
>JAAELL010000602.1 GCA_024226735.1 bacterium
CGCCATGACGACATCCTCCACGCCCGGTCGGCACCTGAAAGCCTCCCCGAATCCACGAATTCGCCTACGTTTCCAGGCGCCAACCGGACGCGGATGCTGTCGCCCTGGCATCCGAAGCACTTCTTCAACGGGCTGCTAGAGCCACTGCACGATCTCAATGAGGTTGCCCGCGGGGTCGTTGAACATCACGTAGCGTGAGCTCGGCTTTGGAGAGCCAAACTCCTCGATGCCCCAGGGAAGCTCGACCTTCGCCTCACGTAGGGCCTTCACGGCCTCGTCGAGGTCCGGAACGGACAGAGCGAACATCGGCCATCGGCGCTTCGGATCGTGAGGCGACTCGAGCTTCCCCTCCATGATCGCCACGAAGGTGCCGTCGGTGTCGAGGATGTAGGGCGATGTGCTCGTGCTCTTGCGCTTCAATCCCAAGACGTCGTCGTAGAACTTTGCTGTTGCCTCGATCTTCTCGGCCTCGGCCCAGACCGTCATGACCGCAACTTGGTTCGTCGGCCTGCTTCGCTCGGTCTCTTTCTCATTCGCGTGCGGGTCTTGGCTCGCGTGCGAGAGGTCACAACTTGGCAGTGCCGAGAGCATCGGGGCAGCCAAGGCGAGAATGATGGTTGAGGTCTTCATGAGTTGTTCTCCTACGGAGCAATGGCCGCAAGAAGAACCGCGGGGTTGGGAGCTGTGCCGAGGTTCACGAAGTGGTGCTCAGCGAGCCAGAGCGAAGTGAAGCCGAGGCGGTCAGCCTCAGCCGCGTGCTCCAGAGCGGTCTCGTGCACGGACGCGACGCACTCACCCGTCTCTGGATACTGGTAAAGAAGCCAAAAGAGCGAACGTCTCATCTAGGCCTCCTCCCCCGACGCATCTCCCTCTTTCTCAACGAGCCGATGACTGTCGGCGGCGCTCAGGTCGAGTCCATACACCCGCTTGAGATTCTCGATCGCCCGAAGCTGCTCTTCGCCGAACGGTGGGGCCTTCGCTTCGAACGCATGGAGGACGATCCCCTCGAGCAGATCGCCGAGCGAGATGTCGAGGTACTCCGCGAAGCCCTTCAGGACCTTCACGATGCGCTTCTCCATGCGAACGCCCGTCTGGACACGCTCTACACCTGGCTTGCTCGGTACCATGCCGGTATAGTACCTTGGTAACATCATCTCGCCAGGGGCGAGACGTGCAACGAGGGCTCACTGCGCCAGCGCCACGTTCGGTTCGACCAGCGCCTCGAACCAATCGAGCGCCTCCGCCGGCCCCACGTGTTCGTTCGGCACCACCAGATGCGCCACGCCGCTCTTGATCCGGCGCAGGTCGAGATCGAGCCCGGCGAACAGCCGCTCGAACCCCACCCGGTCGTGGTACTGGATCAAGTAAGCCCCATCGCGCCACGCGAGGCGCGTCAGCTGGAACCGGTCGAGCCGCGCCTTCAGCCGAAACTGCCGCAAGAGCGCCTCGGCCTCGGGCGGCACGCGCCCGAAGCGGTCGCGCAGCTCCTCGCCCGCGAGCCGCGCGTCCTCGTCGTTCTCGATCGTCGCGAGCCGCCGCAACAGTTCGATGCGCGCGTCGGTGTCGGGGATCCACTCCTTGGGCAGGAACGCGCGCAGGCCGAGCTCGAGCTCGACGCCGGCTTCGGTCTCCTCGAGGCGCGGTGCGTCCTTGTCGAACACCTCGCCGGCCGTGATGCGCTCGACAGTGAGCCGCAACAGGCGGCAGAACATGTCGTAGCCGACCGCGGCGATGTGGCCCGACTGCTCCGCGCCGAGCACGTTGCCGGCGCCGCGCAGCTCGAGGTCCTTGACGCTGATGCCGAAGCCGGCGCCGAGATGGTTCATCTCCTCCAAGGCCTTGAGCCGCTCGCGCGCGATCTCGCGCAGGGGCTTGTGGCGCTCGACGAGCATGTAGCAGAACGCCTTGTGCGACCCGCGCCCGACCCGACCGCGCAGCTGGTGCAGCTCGGACAGGCCGAAGTGATCGGCGTCGTCGATCAGGATCGTGTTCGCCGTCGGGATGTCGAGGCCGTTCTCGATGATCGTCGTCGCGACGAGTACGTCCACGTCGCCGCTGGTGAACGTCTCCATCACCTCGGCCAGCTCCTTGGCGCTCATCTGGCCGTGCCCGATCGCGTACGAGCACGTCGGCACGAGCTCGCGCAGGCGCTGGGCGACCGCCTCGATCGAGGCGACGCGGTTGTGCAGGAAGAATACCTGTCCGCCGCGGTTCTTCTCGCGCAGGAGCGCCTCGCGGATCAGCTCTTCGTCGTCGGAGTAGCCGAGCACCGTCTCGACCTCCTGGCGTCCCGGCGGCGGCACCGTCAGCGCCGAGATGTCGCGGATGCCCGACAGCGACATGTGCAGCGTGCGCGGGATCGGCGTCGCCGTCATCGTCAGGATGTCGACGGAGTGGCGCAGCTTCTTGAAGTGCTCCTTGTGCTGCACGCCGAAGCGCTGTTCCTCGTCGATGACGACGAGGCCGAGGCGCTTGAAGTGGACGTCCTTCGACAGGATGCGGTGCGTGCCGATCAGGATGTCGACTCCGCCCGACGCCGCTCCCGTCAGCGCCGCGCGCACGTCCTTGGGGGACACGTAGCGGCTGACGACGCGCACCTCGACCGGGAACTCGGCGAGGCGCTCGGAGAACGTCTCGAAGTGCTGCTTTGCGAGAACCGTCGTGGGGACGAGCACCGCGACCTGCCCGCCGCCGGCGACGACACGGAACGCGGCGCGCACCGCGAGCTCGGTCTTGCCGAAGCCGACGTCGCCGCAGATCATGCGGTCCATCGGCCGCGGGCCGCCGACGTCCGCGGCGATCTCGCCGTCGACCTGCTCCTGGTCCGGCGTGTCGTCGTAGGGGAACGACTCGACCATGTCGCGCACGAGCGTCGCGTCGCCGTCCCACGGGGTCCGCTCGTGCAGCGCGCGCTTGGCCTGGATGTCGATCAGATCCGAGGCGAGGTCGAACAGGCCGCGCTGGACCTTCTCCTTGCGCTTGCGGAACGTCGTGCCGCCGATGCGGTCGAGCGCGAGCCCCGACGCGCCGTGCCCGATGTAGCGCTGCACCATGTCGATGCGGCTCGCGGGCACGTACAGGCTGACGTCGTCCGCGAAGAGCAGGTGCAGGTGCTCCTCCTCGCCGCCGGAGCGCTCCATCCGCTCGAGCCCGCGGAACCGCGCGAGCCCGTGCACGGCGTGCACGACCAGGTCGCCGGACTTGAGCTCGAAGAACGAGTGGATTGCGCGCACCTTGTGGGTCTCGCGCTTCGCCGCGCGGCGGCGCACGCCCAGGGTGCCGCGCAGCTCGTGGTGGCTGACGATGACCAGGTTCCAGGGCGGACAGCGGAAGCCCTTGCTCAGGTTCGCGACGCGCGTCTCGACGACGCCGATGCCCTGCGCGCTCTTGGCGCCGTCCAGGTGTTCGCGGAAACGTCGCTCTTCGCCTTCGCTCTGGCACAGGACGATCACGCGCTCGCCGCCGATCGCGAGCGACGTCAGCTCGCGCGGCGCGCGCTTCAAGCCGACCTGCAGAGCTTGGATCGAGCGCGTGTCGAGCGACAGGTCGTCGCCCGGCAGCGACTGCAGGCAGAGCTGCGCGCGCTCTCCCACGATGCGGTGGTGCGTGCGCAGCGCGCGCTCGTGGCCGGGCGACTGGATGCGTAGCGTCTCGGCCGCCTCCTCGACGCGCAGCGGCTCGATCTGGCAGACGATCGTGCCGGGCGCGAGCAACTCGTGCACGAGCACGCCCTCCCCCTCGCGGCCGTGATGTCCAATGGCGCCCGCGTCCGAGGCGAGGCAAACCTCGAGCTCGTTCATGGACTCGAGGGAACGCTGGTCGGTCGGGTCGAAGGTGCGCACCGACTCGATCTCGTCCTCGAACAGCTCGATGCGCACGGGCACGGCGCTCGCGAACGGGAACACGTCGAGGATGTCGCCGCGCAGGCTGATCTCGCCCGGCGCCTCGGCGAGCGGGACGCGCTCGTAGCGCGCCTTGACCAATCGTCCGAGCAGCTTCTCCGCGTCGAGCATCTCGCCGACGCGCAGCGTGAGGAACTCGGCCTCGAGGTCGCGCACCGCGGGGACCGGCTGCAGGAACGCGAGGATCGATCCGACGAGTACGCGCGGTCGTTCCTCGGGCGGCGAGGCGAGCTTCTGCGCGACTTGTAGGCGCGCGCGCACCGCGGCCGCGTCGGCGTGGACACCGCCCTTTTGCTGGGCGCGCGAGCTGTAGCTCTCGCGCGCCGGGAACGCCGTCGCCTCGAGGCCGAACGCGGCGAGGTCGTAGAGGAAGCCCTCCGCCTCGCCCTCGGTCGAGGTCACGACGATCCAAGGCGTCTCCGCCAGCTTCTTCGTGCTCGCGAGCGCGGCGAGCACGAGCGCTTGCGACGAGCCCCACAGGTTCCCGAACGACAGCGGCTTGCCCGGGCGCAACGACTTCGCCGCGATCGTGAGCTCGCCGGGCGGCGGTAGCTCCGATGCTTCGACGACGAGGCCGCTCTCGACCTCGTCGCGCGTCTGTTCGGCGGTCTCGCTCACCGTACGCTTTCCTCTTCGCCGAGAACGAGCAGCGCCTCGTACGCGGCCCAGTGTTCGGCTTCCTTGCGCGTACGGCCCCAGGCGGAGGGGAAGCGCGTCCCGCCTGCCTCGGCCGCGAGCAGGAACGCGCGGCTGTGCGCGCGGCCGCGGGCGTCGAGCTCGACGTAGCCCGGCGGCACGCCCCAGCGCTTCTGGCACAGCTCCTGGAACGCCTGTTTCGGCACCGGATCGTGGGTCTTGGCGCGGACGTGGCCGAGCGGCTCGGCGAGCGTCTCGAGCGCGAACACGCGCGCGGCCTCGAGGCCGCGGTCGAGGTAGATCGCACCGAGCACGGCTTCGTAGAGGTTGGCCATCACCGACCGCGAGAGCGCGCGCTTCTCGAGCCCGCGCCCGAGCTTGGCGTGCGACTCGAGCCCCAGCTTGCGCGCCGCCTCCGCCAGCGTGCGGCGCGAGACGACCCAGGCCTTCTGCTCGGTCAGCTCGCCCTCGGGCAGGTCGCTGTGGTGCAGGAACAGATCCTCGGCCACGACGAGGTCCAGGACCGCGTCTCCGAGGAATTCGAGGCGCTCGTTGTTCGCGGCGTGCCCGGTCGAGGAGTGCGTCAGCGCCAGCTCGAGCAGGTCTGGTTCGGTAAAGTCTTCGGGGTCGAGGTGCATGGCGAGGATGGGCGGCGCGGCGCGCCAGCCGCACATCCTATCCGCCGCCGCCCGTCCGACGATTCGATCGGCCGGCCGGTTTTCGACGGAATATGCGAAGGATCGGCGGCGTAGCGACGCCCAACCCATGAACACGCCCAACCCATGAACAGGATGACCCAAGCGACGCAATCCTCCACTCTTCCGCCCCCGAGCGCGGGCTCCGGCGAGCCGATCGTCTCGGTTCGGGGCCTCGTCCGCACCTTCGGTCAGCACAACGCCGTCGACGGGCTCGACCTCGAGATTCGCCGTGGCGAGTGCCTCGGATTGCTCGGGCCCAACGGCGCCGGCAAGACGACGACGCTGCGCGTCCTATCGACCGTGACGCAGGCGACCGAGGGCGAGGTGCGCATCTTCGGTCTCGACCCCGATCGCGACGGCACGGCGATCCGCGCCCGGCTCGGCGTCGTGCCCCAGGAGGTCGCCCTCTACGACACCCTCAGCGCGCGCGAGAACCTGGAGTTCTTCGGGGCCATGTTCGACCTCGCGGGCGCCGTGCTCGAGTCGCGCGTGACTTGGGCGCTCGAGGTCGCAGGGCTCGTCGACCGGGCCGAGAGTCGGGTCGAGACGTTCTCGGGCGGGATGAAGCGACGCCTGAACATCGTCGTGTCGCTCCTGCACGAACCGGAGCTCGTCTTCCTCGACGAGCCGACGGTCGGCATCGACCCCCAGTCGAGGAACCACGTTTTCGACATGGTCGAGGATATCCACGCGCGGGGCACGACGCTCGTCTACACGACCCACCAGCTCGGCGAGGTCGAGCGGCTCTGCGACAGGATCGTCGTCATGGACGAGGGCCGCGAGGTCGCGAGCGGCACGCTGGCCGAGCTGCAGTCCCAGAGCCGGCGCACGGGTTCGGGCCTCACGCTCGCCGAGGGCGTCGACCTGGAGCGCGCCGCGGCGATCCTGAAAGAGAACGGGATCGACTGCGCGGTGACCGATGAGGTCCCCGACCTCGAGGCGATCTTCCTGGCGTTGACGGGCAAGGCCCTGAGGGACGACTGATGCTGGCCTCCGCTTGGAAGATCGCGTGCAAGGACACGAAGCAGTTCTGGCGCGACCGCACGGCGGTGCTGCTCGCCATCGCGCTCCCGATCCTGTTGACGACCATCTTCGGCTCCGCGATGGGCAGCATGATGGGGGATGGCGGCGGCGCGCCGAAGAAGGTCAGGCTGTGGGTCGAGGACCTCGACCAGAGCCCGGCGAGCCGCGAGTTCGTCGCGTCCCTGCTCGCCGCCGACGGGCTGCGCGTCGAGGAGCACAGCGAGGCGCGCAAGGGTGTGCGCAACGGCGACGTCGCGGCGGCGCTCGTCGTGCCCGCCGGGTACGCCGACGAGCTCGCCGGCGGTTTGATCCCGAAGGTCCGTCTCTTGCGCGACCCCTCGCAGTTCGTCGCGCAACAGGTCATCTCCGGCAACCTCCTGCCGCTCCTCGCCGGCGCGGTCCTGCCGAACCTCGGTTCGCAGGTGATGGGGTCGGGGCTGTCGCAGCTCGGCTTTCCCGACGCCGGCCTCGAGCAGGCGGAGAGCATCATGGGCAAGACCTGGGACGACATGAGCGAGCTCGTCGCCGAGCTCGAGACGGACGGTGCCTTCGCGGGCGCGGAACCCGACTCCGCTGAACCCGCCGACCCCGAATCGGACGCGGACGCGCAGGACTCCGAGGGCGGCGGCGGTTTCAACTTCCTCGAGGACGTCCCCGAGCTGCTCGGCGTCGTCTCCGAGGACGTAGTCGGGAACGACGATCCAGACGACATTCCGCGCTCCGCCGGCGCTTCGCACGCCGTCTCGGCGATGGCCGTGATGATGCTGATGTTCAGCATCGTCGGCGCCGGCGCCTCCCTATTGGAGGAGAAGGACGGCGGCACTTTGCAAAGGCTGCAGCTGACGCCCGCGGCCGGCCCTTCGATCCTCGTCGGCAAGCTGCTCACGCTGTCGCAGCTCGGGCTCGTGCAGCTCGTGATCCTGTTCGCGTACGGCGCGTTCCTGTTCGACGTGCCCGTGCTGCCGCACCTGGGGATGCTGACGCTGATCTCCGTCGGTCTCGTCGTGTCCTCGACCGGGCTCGGCCTCCTCTTCGCGACCGCGTGCACCTCGCGCAAGCAGATGGAGGGCCTCTCGACGCTCGTCATACTCGTCATGAGCTGCGTCGGCGGCGCCTGGTTCCCGCGCGAGATCACTCCCGACTGGTTCCAGACTGTCGGCCGCTTCACGATCACCGCGTACGCGATGGATGCCTACCACGGCGTGCTCTGGTACGGGAAGGATCTCATGCCGAGCGGCGACGTAGACGGGATCTGGCTCGAGGTGACGGCGCTCTTCGTGATCGGTATCGTGTTGAATGTCCTGGCGTTCCGCTTCTACGAGCGGCGCTTCGGACGCACGGCATGACCGAGACCGACCACGACGACCACAGACGCGAGAACGACCACCTCGTCGAGCCGATGTACGGCGCGCTCGATCCGGTGGGAGCTCCGTCCAGCCTGCTGCTGCGCTGCGGGCTCTGGATCCTGGGAATCGTCGTGGGCGTGCTCGTCTGGAAACTCTGGAAGGAGTGATCGATGTGGAGCCCGACGTTGGTGGCCGCTCTGACGTTCTCGCTCGCCGGCGCGTCGCCCCGCGTGCAGGAGCCCGCGGCGCTCGATGCCGCGACGCGCCGCGAGGTCGTCGAAGCGACGGCAGGGCTGATGCGCGATCGCTACGTCTTCAAGGAGCCGGCGCAGGAGCACGCACGCGCTTTGCTCGCGAAGCTCGAGAGCGGGGACTACGACGCGCTGACCGCGCATGCCGCGCTCGCGGCGCGCCTGCAGGCCGACCTGCGCGCGGCGACCGATGACAAGCACGTCAGCGTCCGCTGGACGCCGCCCTCCGAGCGCGGCGGGAATCGCGCTCACTACCAGCGCTTGGCGTGCAGCCAGGCCCGCGAGGGCACGTGTGGAGGCCGGTCCCGGAATCGGGCAGGGGCCTCGGGGTTCTCCCTGATTCGCCCGCCGGCCGCGCGCGCTAACTTGGTGGAGTGAAGAGCGCGAGAGAGCGGCCGGGCGTCTCCCCGGGGTGGCTGGTGGCAGTCGTCCTCGTGGCCGCCTCGCTCGTGTGGTTCGCAGCGGGCCGCGCGCGACCCACTGTAGAGGACCGGCCCCTCGACGCGCCCGCCGTCGCGATCGACGTGGTCCCGCTCGAGACCTACGCATCGGTGCGGGAGAGCGCCGCGGGGGTGAGCTCCGCGCGCCCTGGCAAGCTCGGCAAGCTCGGCAAGCCCGTCGAGGTCGAACCGGATGCAGCGCTTCCCCGGTCGCGGGGGGCGGCGAACCGCGACCGCGACGATGGACCGCTGGCGCGGTTGAGCGGCCAGTTGCTCGACGATCTCGGCGAGCCGATCGACGCATTCTCCGTCGCGTGGACGCGCGGCGCACCCTCGAACCTCGACGCTGCCAGCGTCCTGGACGTCGACGATCCCGAGGGGCGCTTTCGCCTCGACGTTCCGCCGAGCGGTCTGTGGTTGCGCTTCGAGTCCGCGGGACACGTGGCTTCCGCGCCGGAACGCGTCGGCGGCGGCGGCGGTGAACGGCGCTGGTTCCTGGACCGCGCGGTCCGCGTCGAGGGTGTCGTCCGCGACACCGCAGGAGCCGTGCCCGCCAACGCATGGGTGATTTGCGCGGCGCGCGAGGCGAATGGCCTGGAGGATGTCACGCACACGGCGTGCTCGGCGGAAGGAGCGTTCACGCTCCTGGCGCCGGCACGCGGGTTCGTCGTCCGCGCCTTGGCTCCAGGCTTCGCTGCCAGCACCGACTACGCGATCCGTGCGCGCCCCGGCGCCGTACTGGTGGATGTCGTCCTCGAGGTGCGCCCCCCCGGGCGGATCGAGGGCGTCGTTCGCGACGATCGCGGCGTCGCCGTTCCCGACGCCGCGGTGTGGATCGACGCGCACGGCGCGACCCCACGCCGGGCGGGCGACGGATTCGTGATCGAGGATGTGGCCCCAGGCTCGTACCGCGTCGGCGCCGAGCTCCAAGACGCCGGCGAGGCGGGAGGCGCGTCACGCTCCGTGACCGCGAACGTCGAGGTGCGCGCGGGCGAGACGACCCGTCTGGTGCTCACCTGCGAGGCGACGCGCCCGATCGAGCTCGTCGGCACCGTGCACGCGACAGGTCGGGTGCCGTCGGGCCGCGTCACGGTGCACCCCGAGGCCGGTCCGTACGCGCGGCTCGACGTTGCGCTCGAGAACGGCCAGTTCCGGGCGACCGTCGACGGAGCCGGGGAGTACCTCGTGCGCGTGCTGCCCGAGCGCTCAACGAGCTACCAAGACCGCATCGTCGTGCCCGATCAGCCGACGTTCGAGGTCGACATCACGCTGTCGGACTCCTACCTCTCGGGGCACGTCCTCCAGCCGTCGGGCGCGCCGGCGACCGGTGTGCGCTTGCGGCTCGAACCGGATCCTCGGCACGGCGATCTGCAGCGTTTCCTGAACGGCGGTTACGCGACGAGCGATGCCGGTGGCTTCTTCGAGTTCGAGGGCTTGGCCGCGGGCGTCTATCGGTTGACGTACCCGATCGGGGAGCTGCCGGACGGATGGGCGCGCAGCCACGCGGCCGGCATCGAGCTCGGCTCGGCGGACCGGCGCGAGGGCGTGGTGCTGCGTATCCCGCGGGCGGGGATCGTGCGCGGCCGTGCTCGCGACGAGGACGGCGCCGCGGTCCACGCGTACGTGCGTGGGTTCGACGCCGAAGGCATGCCGCAGCCGCTCAGATCCGTGGCCGTGGCGACTCGTCCCGAGGACGGGACGTTTCTGATCGAGGGCGTCCGGCCCGGTCCGCTGCGACTCGTCGTGCGGCGGCGCGACCTCGTCGCGGTGGGCGTCCTGCACGAGCTGTTGCCCGGCGGCGTCGTGGAGGAGGACCTGACGCTGCACGCGGGGGGCGAGGTCGTCGTCTCCGTGTTCGAGCGCGACGGCCGCCGGGTCGGCGCCGCTCTGCGGCTGATCCACGACAGCGGCATCGACTTCGCCAAGTTTGCCCCGCCCAGTGACCAGTACCGCATCCGCGGCGTGCCCGCGGGGACCTACGAGCTGCGGGCGCTCAACCATGGCGGCGGACACGTCGAGCGCAGCGTGCACGTGCGGGCGGGGGAGAGCACGAACGTTTCGCTCGTGTTCGAATAGAGCCAAAACGCGGCTCCGCGCGCACCCGGGCCCCGGGACGGTGATACTCGGACGCTGGAGGCATGAAGTGATGTTCAAACGTTGTGATCAGGTCCTGGCCGCCGCCGGCCTCGTCGTCGCCGCGGCCTGCGCCGCCCCGCTCACGCCTCGCGAGTCGGCCACGAGCACCGCTCCGGCACCCGTGCGCGAGCCCGATCCGCCCTACATCTCGCTGAACATCGCGCGCGAGCTCCACACCGGGTCACCGTCCGTCGACCCACGCCCGGTAGCAAGCGCGCGCCTCGCGTACGCGCCGGCCGCTTTCCAGCAGGCGCGCTCACGACCGCGTGGCGGACTGGCGGAGCAGGTCCGAACGACGCGCCTCGCCAGGCTGGTGCTCGACGGTCAAGAGAGCGTGCGCGACATGATGCGCTTCTTCTCCGCATCGACAGGCATCGACATCCTCGTCGAGCAAGCGGCGGAGGACGCGGCGATCGGCGCGGCGCTCGAGTTCAACGTCAAGCGCGAGCAGTCGATCACGCTCCAGGACGCGCTGAACCTGATCGTCGAGCTGTCCGACGACGAGCTCGCCTGGACGGTCCGGGACGGCGTCGTCGTCGTCACCACGCCCGATCGCGCGCGCCGCGCCCCGCGCACGACGGTGTACGACGTCAGCGACCTGATCCGCGGGATCTCGAACTACCCCGGCCCCGAGATGAACATCGCCCCGAGCGGCGGGATCACCCCGCCCGACGAGGACCTCGGCGAGCCGATGGCGGTGATCAACGAGGACATGCTGATCTCGTTGATCATGAACAACATCAACCCCGAGAGCTGGGATCGCCCGGGCAACTCGGTCACGATTCGCGACGGCAAGCTGATCGTGAGTCATGATTAGCGGGGCTGCGATGCAGCCCCGCTAATCATCGGCGCCGCGTAGCGGCGCCGGGCTATTCCTGGGTTCAACGGCTGACGCCGTTGACCGGGGGGGCGGTAGCGCAAGGGGGGCTAGACGGAATGGGTGGAGCGGCCTTCAGTCCTCTAGGTCTCGACATCTCCTAGCCTCGCCCGGCGCTCGAGCTCTACGAGCGCGGTCACGAGTCGCACGAAGCCGCGGTCGCCTGACTTGCGCCGCTTGAGGACGTCCTCGAGGTCCGCGTAGCTCGCGGCGTCGATCGAGTTCCCCGACGCGATCCGCCGCAGTCCGCATAACCGCAACAGGATCTCCCGCATGCGGCGCCGCGCGGGGCGGTCCTCAGGGATCGGCACGTCGGCGTCCGCGACCGCGTGCCAGCGCTGCGCAAGCTCGCTCCCCTCGAGCGCCAGGGTCGCGAGCGCATTGCGCCAGAGGTCGACGAGTTCGGCGGCGCGCTCGCGGGCGGCCATCTCGGCCAGCGGATCGATAGTGGCTGGCGGCGGCGGGAGGCGGAGCCTGCGCCGGCGGACGGCACGGTAGGCCTGCATCGAGCGCCGGTTGGCTGCGCGATCCAGCTCGCGCTCGAACGCCTCGCGGTCTCGGATTCGCCGCTTCATCAGGCCCTCGGTCAGCTCCGCGCGGACGGCGAGATCTACCTCGTTTCGGACATCCGGGTCGTTCAGTCCGCGCCGGCGGGCATAGTGATTCGTGCGCGCCCGGCAGAAGCCCACGAGAAGCTCCGGAGCCGGGCTCGCGGGCCAGGCCCGGAGCAGGTCCTCCACAGCGCGCGCCTGCTCGGAATCCGATTCGTGGATCATTGCGGGACCCGAGCGGAGCATCTTACGCCGGCATTCTGAGAATTCTGATCCCTTTTCTGCCCGCGCGCGTGCACTTGTTCATTGGAGGCAGGGTCGGCACGCTCCACCCTCCACCCTCCGCCCTCAATGAGCGAGTCAGCCGAGACATTCCGAGCCAAGGTCTGGAACGAGGACGAGCAGACGTACCGCTTCGCCGAAGTGGACTCGAACGTGCGGCGGCTTGTGTCGTTCCATGAGGAGCTGCGCGACGATCTGGTGGGGACGGGCTACATTGTGCAGACCGGGGAGTCTGAGGCCCGACTACTGTTCGCACCGTTCGGAGAGCTCGCGCAAATCGCCGAGTCCAGAGTCGTGCTCGTCTGCGCCGTGCACCTCAGCGGCGTCACGTACATGCTCCGGCACGCCATCGAGGCGCGCACGACGCGGACGGGAAAATGGGGGCGCTGCTGGGTCACGGACCCTGAAACGGAGCACGATACGCCTGAGCGGTGGTTGAGGTTCCTGGGGCAAGAGCTGAAGCAGGCCCGTCAGGGGGCGGTCTTCCGGAATCTCGTGTGTGCGATCATGAGCTTGCCGCTGATGCCGGAACCGGTCGTCTGGGTCCTAGCGGAGAGGGGGGCTCGACGTGCGCCTCCTGAGCCGGCCTTGGGCCAGCGTGTGCCATTCGACCAGCTGCTCCGGGAGCCCGAGGCGCCCGCGGAAGAGGCAGTCGTGCTCGATGTGGGGGACGGCGGCGCGGCGCCCACACGAGTCCCTGAGCCGACCTGGGTTGAGCCGCTCCCGGGTCACAACCACGCACTTTCTTGGGACGCGGAGCAACGGGTCGCTGGTGTGCGGGTTGGGCCGACGGTGTACGAGCTGCGAACCCCCGTCGAGCTCACGCGCAGCGAGGTCGCCGGGCATGTGTGCATCGGCTGCGCGGCGCTGCCGGTGCTCGAGGTGGCGGGCGAGGATTGGCCCCACGCGCTGCACGCCTGGGCGGGCGCGTTCCACGCAGCGTTCCAGGTGGCGCGCCGCAAGCACTTCGCGGGCGTGGGGGGAAGCTGGGAGCACTTCGCAGCAGCAGTCGACTTGGAAGCGTACGACGCGCAGCGTACTCAGGTGGAGCGCGAGGTCGGTGTGGTGGTCGACAGTGGGGCCTCGCACCGCGTGATCGAGTGGCTCGGTCAGAGCGAGCCGGAGCGCGTCGAATTCGGCGATGCGGATCCGGCTTTCAGCGGGCTCAACGTGGGCGAGTGGTTCGAGGCGAGCGTCGAAAGGCTCGTTGCGAGCTGGGCCCTTATCGGACTGTATTCGCCCCGACTACTGCCCGCCGAAGACGCCGAAGACGACGAGGCGTTCGAGGAATTCCTCGCGGGAGGGACCTGAGTTGGACGCCGACCCGTCCCTCTTCGTTCTCGACATCGGTCAAGGCGCCTGCAGCGTCATCCGGGTCGACGACCATCACGCGATCGTGATCGACTGCGGGAGCTCGGCCCAGGAGGCGCGAGACTTGCTCCGTGACCTCGGGGTGGGGAAGATCGCACTCCTCGTCGTGTCGCACAACGACCGGGACCACGCGGACGGGGCGCCGGGGATCCTGGGCGCGTTCGCCGGCCAGGTGGAAGCGCTGGCCTTCCTGCAAGACCGGCCGATAGAGGATATCCGGTGGTTGAACAAGGCGAAGCAGGCGTTCCGCGGGCACCCGTGGCCGCGGCGCGTGCGACTCGAGGTCGACGAGCAGGCGAACGCCCCGAAGGTGCTCTGGCCCCAGCCGGTCAAGGGCGAGCCCCCGCCCGAGCGCCCGCCCGATCCACGTCTCGAGCTCCTCTATCCCGAGCTCGGTGACAACATGGATGAACAGAGAGTCGGCGACACGAACGGAACCTCCGCCATCGTTGCGTTCGTCCACGGCAACCGGCGCGTCGTGTTCGGCGCCGACGCGCCGGTTCGGGCTTGGGACGCCGTCCATGCGCGCTTCGGCCAACAACCCTGCGACGTCCTCGTCACGCCGCACCACGGCGGCCTCTTGCTCGACACCGACGACGTGGTGCACGAGCGCTCCGAGCTGGAGCGGGTCTTCCGTGACATCGTGCCCCACGAGCACGCCGTGATCTCGGTAGGCTCGAACAACACCTACAGCCATCCGCGCGCGTCCTACGTCGCCGCGCTCAAGGCCTCCGGCTGCCGTGTCTTCTGCACGCAGATCACGCGAACCAAGAACAAGGTTGGGAACGTTGACGAGCCCGCGTGCGCCGATCTCGGCTCGTTGACGGCTCCCGGCATCCTGCCGCGCGCCGACTACGGGATCTACCCGGGCAAGGCGGTGCGCCGCGCCCGCTGGATGTCGCCGGGCTTGGCGTGCATGGGAACGGTTGTCGTCCGGCTGCGCGCCACCGGGGCGAAGGTCGAGCGCGAACACATTCACGCGGCGGCGGTCGCGGCGCTCGCACCGAACCCGAACGGGTTGCTCCCTTTGTGCCGGCGTGAAGTGTGATCGAGACAACTATCGGATAGGGTCGAGACTGGCGCGATGGCTCGTAGGACGGCTCTTGGCGGTGTTCGGGGGGCCCCTAGAATCTAGCTGAGGTCCGTATCCTTTCAGGCAGGAGTCAGTTGCACCCGAGAGGCTGACGAGGTTGGGATCGGGTTTCGCGACGTAGCACCGTTCCCTTGCCGCCGACGCAGAGTCCTATCTCCGGCACGATTCCCACGAGCTCCGTTCCGCCTGTTTCGTGCACGACACGCCAGGTGAGGCCTCCGTTGGTCGTGTGGTGCAGATTGCCTTGCATCGTTGTTGCCCAGCCTTCGTTCTCGTTTGCGAACGCGACGTCGTTGAACTTGCCGCCGCTCGGTCCTGGCAGCGTCGACCATGTTCGGCCTCCGTCGCGGGTGACGAGTAGCGCGCCGCGCGCTGCCAGGACGAAGCCCGTGCGCGGAGTTGGGAAATGCACGGCGCGCAGCCAGTCGCTCGTGTCGGTCGCGACGCGCGTCCAGGTTGCGCCGGCGTCGAAGGTCGTCAGGAGGGTACCGCTCGTGCCGACGACGAAGCCGGTGTGCTCGTCGGTGAAGCAGACGTCGCGGTAGGACGCCGCGCGACCGGCCTTGGGCACGTTCGGCGTCAGTGACTCGAAGCTCCTTCCTCCGTCGCGCGTGCGCAAGAGGACTCCGTCGAGCGCGCTTCCACCCACGACGTAGCCGACGGTCCGGTTCGTGAACCAGGTGCCGGCGAGCCAGGTCTCGGTCCCCGACTCGCGGCGCTGCCAGCTCGCTCCGCCGTCGTCGGTCGCCAGGAACGTGCCCGCGAACCCGACGGCGTACCCGGTCCGTCGCGTCGGAAAGTGCACCGCATAGAGGCGTGCGTCGGTTTCGGTCGCGACCGGGCGCCACGTCGCGCCGCCGTCGGTGGTGCGCGCGAGAACATGCGGGTTCGAGTGCTCGCGGTCGCCGCCGACCGCGACACCATCGCGGGCGTCGGTGAACTCCGCGTCGAGCAGCAGGAACTCGAGCCCGGACGCGGTCGCTGACCAGCTCTGGGCGGGGGCGGTACAGGCTTGAACGGCGACGATGGCGAGAAGAGCGATGCAGCGCATGCCCGATTCGTACGCGATCGGTCACGTTCGCGCCACGCCCGCGTAGACTCGGTCGCCATGATCGCACACGCCCTTCCAGCCCTCGCTCTCGCTACGTGCACCGCCACGAGCGCGGTCGACGATACGCCAGCCGACAAAACGCCCGTCGAGCTGGGGCGTGTCGGATGGACGCGCAACCTCGATGAGGCCGCGCAGGCGAGCGCCAAGGACGGCCGGCCCGTGCTGCTCCTCTTCCAGGAGATCCCTGGCTGAAGCACGTGCAAGGCCTTCGGGGAAGGCCCACTCAGCTTCCCGCCCCTGGTCGAAGCCGCGGAGACGCTCTTCGTCCCGGTCGTGATCCGCAACAACGTCGAAGGCTACGAGCGCGAGGTGCTCGAACGCTTCGAGGAGCCGACCTGGAACAACCCGGTCGTGCGCTTCGTCGACGCGAAGCAGAAGGACCTGATCCCGCGCAAGGACCGCGTGTGGAAGACCGGGCCGCTGCTCGCGCGCATGGAGGCGGCGCTCGAGGCCGCCGAGCGCCCAGTGCCCGACTGGTTCCGCGCAGTCGCGCTGGAAGTCGGCACGGGCGACGTCGACGTCGCCGCCTTCGCGATGACGTGATTCTGGGAAGGCGAGGCTCACCTGGGTTCGATCCCGGGCGTGGTCTCCACGCGGGCAGCGTGGCACGAAGGCAAGGAAGTCGTCGAGGTTCGCTACGACGCCGAGCGACTGGCGTTCGAGGACCTGCTCGATCATGCCGTGCGCGGCGGCGCGGCGGCGCACGTCTACACGACGACGGACCGGCAGCTCCTCGCGGCGACGACCAAGCTCGGAGCGCGGGCTTCGAAGCTGAAGGGCGACCCGCGGCCGTCGAAGGATTCCGACCAGCTCTACTACCTGCGTCGCTCGGCGCTGAACTACGTCCCGCTGACCCCCGTGCAGGCGCGGCGCGTCAACGCGGCGTTCGGCACGCAGGGTGACGCAGGTCGCTGGCTGTCGCCGCGCCAGCGCGCCTGGCGCGAACGCATCCAGAGCGCACTGGCAAACGATCCGAAGAAGCTCGCGGGGCTACGGCGGCCCGCGCGCGTCCAAGAGCTCGGCGGCTACGAGCTCGAGCTGGCGAAGAGGCTCGCGCGGTGATCCTGGTCGGAGGTCCGTCAGGCTACACGCCGAAGCGGTTGCTGCTCGTCGCCTGTCCCGCTCAATCGCGCCTGGCGCGCGCTCGTGTGGATCCCGGTCCACATCACCGCCGCCGTGCCTCCGAGCAGCAGTCCGACCAGTAGCGCCAGGAGCACCGACGGGCTCGCCGGCGTCCGCGGCGCGCGAGCGGGATCGATCAGGCGCGCGTTCGGGAGCGCACCTGCGCGCGCGATCGCGGCGTCCTCGCGCTTCGTGCGCAGCTTCGCGACGACGGTGTCGAGCGCTTCGCGTCGGCCGAGCGGATCCTTGAGCAAGCGCTCCACCCCCGGCAGCTGGCCGATGCGGGAGCGCAGGGTGTCGAGCTCGCGCAGCAGAGCGTTCTCCTGGTCGCGCACACCATCGACGCGCTTCGCGATCGCTCGCTCGACGAGCGCCCAGTGGCTCTCGATCGCGGCATCGATGCGCGCCAACTCGTCCTCGGGGTGCGACTCGCGCAGGCTCCGCCAGTCATTGACGATCGCTTCTTGAGCGGCCAGCTCGGCCTCGAGGCCGAGCTGGCGCGCTCCGAGGTGGGCGACGACGCGCTCGAGGATCGCGGCCATCTCGCGCCGAGCGGCGCGGACAGCGTAGTACTCGGACGTGAACGTCGCCTCGAACTCGAGCGCGCGCCGCTCCGTCTTGGCGTAGTCGCCGATGTGGTGCAGCGTGAGCGCGTCGACCGTGACCGCGCCCTCCTTGGCGTTCTCTTCCCCCAGTCGGCCGAGCACCGAGCGATCGCCCGCCGCGAGTCCGGCGAGGATCAGGTCGAGCCCGATCAGCTTCGACTCGAGCTGCGCGCGTAGCCGCTCATCATCGGCGAGCTTGATCTGGAGCGTGCTCGTCAACATGCCCGGCCCTTCGCGGGCGACGCGCGTGCGCTCGTCCTCCAGGACGCCGATGAACTCGAGGTAGCGCCGCGCCACGGGGTCATCGAGGTCGGAACCCAAGCGCGAGACGGAGGCGCGATCGCCCGCGCGCACCAGCTCGTCGACGTCCTGCAGCGAGCGGCGCAAGCGACTGACCCGCGCCAGATCGGTGCTCGTGGCCGTCTGGCGCTGGTTGAGCTGCGTGAATGCCTTGTCGATCTCGATCGCGTCGGGGAAGAGCTCCAGGATGCGCGCGATCTCACGATCGATCACCGCGAGCTCGCCTTCGCGGCTGACGAGCTCGCGCTCGACGTACTCGATCGCGCGATCGGCGCGTTCGAGCGTCGCTGCGACGTCGAGCTCCATGTACGTGTCGATCACTGAGCGCGCGATCTCGGCCGCCCGAACGGGGTGCGTGTCCTCGACGCGGACCCGCACGAGCCCCTCGAACCCCGTGCGCGCCGAGGCTTGCACGCGCTGCTGCACACGGACGGCGGCGTCCTCGGTCGTCAAGCGCTCGACGCTGAAGCTGCGGTCGTCGCGAACGCCGCGTGTCTCGACCCGTACGCGCAGTCCGGCGAAATGCATCGCCCGGCCAGGCTCGTAGGCAAAGATCTCCGGCTCGTTCTCGGGCCATTCGATGCCCGGCGCGCCCGAGGCGTGCGAGAGGACGCAGCGATCTCCGTCGACGAAGCGCACGCGGATCTGGCGTGCGGCGTCGGGGCTCATCGGCTCGAGCGCCGCGAAGAGGCGGAAGTCGGCGGACGTGTCGCCGGTGAGACCGCGGAAGAACGTCTTGAGCGGCGCGCGCCCCTCGTCCTCGACCCACGTCGTCAGTCCCATGCGACGCGCGTACTCGGGGTGGTCCGGGGTCGCGAGCTCGCCGTCTGTCGGCGCTTCGACCAGGCTCGCCGCCAAGTCGTAGGATGCGAGCACGGTCAGGGCCTCACCGACGTCGGTCGTCCCCGTCGGAATGTCGAGCTCTTCCAGAACCGGGCTCTTCGACAGCTCGTCTCCGACACGGAGACTCGCGGTCGCGACAAAGGTAGGCGTCTTGGAGAGCGTCAGCGCGACGACGATGCACGTGATCGAGAGCGTGATGACGATCGCGGTGAGCGGACGGCGAAACATGGAACCGGACGCGCGGCGCAGGCGCTTCCAGTCCTCGGTCAAGTCGTACTCGCGCGGGGCGTGCATGCTATCAGCGAATGAGCGGTGTCTCGACGACGTTGCGCGTCGTGAACCCGAGGCCCGAGAGGATCGGCAAGATGTCTTCCTGGAAGTCGTCGACGCCCGTTTGGCGCACGAACACGATGTCGCCGGGGAGCAGCTGCACCAGTCCGCCCGCATCGGGCGTGCGTGCGTTGAAGAGGTGCACCTCGATGCGGTCGCCGTGGGGTCGGATCAAGAAGACGTTCTTGCGGTCGGCGCCGCGCACGTAGTGGCCACCGGTCGACAGCGCCTCGAGGGCATTGATCTGACGGTCCATCCGTTTGCGCCCAGGCTCCGAGATGTGCCCGAGGACGTAGTAGTCGCGCGAGTCGTAGGACACGACGCTCGTCGACACGTGCGGCTCGAGGACGAACTCGCCGTACGCGGCTTCGACCTCCTCGTTGATCCGCGAGAGCGACTTGCCGGCTGCGTCGTACTTACCGATCAGCGGCAAGTACAAGAAGCCCTGTGGGTCGACGCGGATGCCGTCCTGCGGCGACGACAGCTCGGGATGCCCGATGAAGTGGACACGCAGGACGTCATTCGGGCCGATGCCGAGCCAGCTCCAGTCGCGTTCGGTCGTCACGGTCGTCACGTCCGCGTCCGAAGACGGAGCGGCCGCCGTCATGCAGGACGGCGTACAGGCGCAGAGACAAAGCGCTAGCCAGAGCGCGAGCTTCGGGCGGAACACGTCGGGGGGACTTCGTGGTGGGGGGGGACGGATCGGATTGGGGACAACCCTGTGTCCTTATCGGTCTCCGGGCCCCGGCGGCAAAAGGGGAACCAGGTTTCGAAGGCGACCGGACGCGCGGGAGCTCGCGCGCGGTGGAATTTCTTTCCGGATCGGGGCTCGATTCGAGAACGGACACCGAGTCGGAGCGCGCGGTGGTCGAAAGAGAAGCGAATGCAGCCGCCGCCCCCCCGCGCCCGTGGCCGCGTCGTCGCGCTCGTCGATCAGGCGCTCGTCAGCGGTGTCAACTTCGCGACCAGCGTCCTGCTCGTGCGTGCTCTGGGACTGCAGATGTTCGGCACCTACAGCCTCGTCTGGCTGCTCGTGCTCTTCGCGGTCGGCCTTGGCCAAGCGCTCGTGGTGCAGCCGCTCCTGACGTTCGTCCCCAAGTGTGCGGAGCGCGAACGAGAGAGCTACCTGGCCGCTGCCGCTCGCCTCGAGCTGATCTTCCTCGGCGCCACCGCACTCGGCATGGGCGCCGCCTACGCCTTCGTCCTCGCGCACTGGGATGCTCCCGAGCTCGCCGGCACGCTGCCGGCGTTCCTGGTCGCGCTCCTCGGCCGTCAGGCGCAGAGCTTCTCCCGCGGCGTGGCATTCGCGACCGCGCGCCAGGACCGCGCGCTCGTGTGCGACGCGGTGGGGTACGGCGGTCAGCTGCTGCTGCTCGCGGTGCTCTCGGCCACCGGCCGGCTGGATCTGCGAACTGCGCTCCAGGCGGTCGGCGCCGCATCCGCCGTGGGTGCGGTGACCGGTGCCGTGAGCCTTGCACGCGCTCGGCTCGAGCCAGGCGAGCTCGCGCGCGCGGCGGGCCGGCACTGGACCTTCGCGCGCTGGCTCGCCGGCATGTCCGTCGTGCAGTGGTTCTCGTCCAACTTCTTCCTGGTGGCCGCCGCCGGACTCCTCGGATCGGCGGCAGTGGGAGCGATCAAGGCGGCTCAAGCCGTGATCGGCGTCTTGCACGTGCTCTTTCTCGCAATGGAGAACGTCGTGCCCGTGGTCGCGGCGCGGCTGCTGGTCGAGCGTGGGCGCGGCGCGATGCTCGACTACCTCACGCGCGTCGGAGCGTTCGGTCTCGGCGCGACCGTCTTGGTCGCCGCGCTCGTCGCGGGTGGCGCGGAGCTCCTGCTCGCACTGGTCTACGGTGCTCCCGCCGGGCCCGAACCCGTGCTGGCCCTGCGCGGCCTGGCCCTGCTCTACGTGTTCGCCTACGTGATCTCGGTGCTGCACATCGGCTACCGCACGCTCGAGCGGACTCGCACCGTCGCGCTCGTCTACGTGGGGTGCACGCTGCTCGCCCTCGCGTTCGCGCGCCCGATCGTGGCGCACTTCGGACTTGCGGGGGCCGTGTTCGGGATGGCGGCGCAGCAGGCCATGTTGGCCATCTCGTTGGGCTTCGCCTTTACGCGCGCGGAGCATTCGGTGCAGTCGGCGGAGCTGTCCGCGCGTCGTCGAACGGTGGCGTGACTGGGAGATCAGGGCTGCCGGTCCGATTCCCCGATATCCGGAGCGCCCGGCTCCCCGTCCTCCTGGGCGAGCTGCATGCCGACGCAGAACAGTCCGACGCCGCAGGCGGCGGCCAGAAACACCCAGAAGAGTCCGCCGACGACGTAGGAGACGCGCCCCTCGTCGAACGGAGAGTTGGAGCCGATGAGCCTGCGGACGAAGGCGATCGAGCCGAGCACCGCGTACACGATGAGCAGTACGGCGAGTCCCTTCAGCGCAAGCGCTTTCGTCCGGTTGGCCATCGCAGCAGCCTACACGTGACGAGGCGGCACGCTACCGCTCTCCGCCCGCCCCCCTGGCGGCTACGCCGCCAGGGGGCTCGCCAAGACTCCGACGCTCGACCCCTTGACCTGCCAGAAGCTCGTTTGCGTCACGACGGGACACATCGGCGCGAAGCCGGTGAAGCGGACGCGCTCGAGGTCGCTCATCAGCTCGACGCTCGACCAGTTGTTCGGATGGTCGGAGTTGTCGAGCACCATCCAGCCACGTGAGCGCAGCTTGGGGCGCGCCGCCGCTACGCAGTCGCGGCGCCACGTGTGGGCGTTCTTGCAGTCGATCAGCGCGAGGTTGCGGGTTCCGCTGCCCAGACGCTCGATGCGCTCGATCGCATCCACGCCTTCGCACACGTGCAGATCGAGGCGCGCGGCCGCTTCCGCGCCCAGCTTGTCCGTCGCGTAGCGCTCGATCTCTCGCGCCCATTCCGGGCTGTGCTCGATCGTAGTCACCTGGGCTCCGCGCTCGAGGAACCACAGCGTCGAGTTGCCCCCGCCGACCTCGAGCACGCGCATCCCGGGCTCGAGGATCTCGTCCAGGAACAGGACTGCGTCCAGCACGAGAAACGGTACCGGGTGGGCGAGGATCGGACGGCGGCGAGACGCGAGGTACGTGCGCAGGATGCGAGGCAGCCGCAGCAAGCTGTGGAGCGAAGGGGCGTTGCCTTCGAAGTCGCGCAATCGGTTGTGGACGGTCTTGCGGTGCACGCCGTCGGCGTTCTCCCATTCGGCCGTGTAGCGCCCCGTCCAGCGGTCGAGGAGCGGCCGCTCGTAGAACGTGCGAACGTTGTTGAACTGGGGCGTCGCGGGGCGCATGGGGTCACTCATGAACGAGGAATGTCAGTTTGTCCTCATGGCGGAAGACGCGTGTGCAGTGGGCGTCGAACCAGGCGCGCTCGTGGTCGTTGATCCAGACCCGGCCGACGGAGGGATAGTCGTCGTAGTCGAGCGCGCGCTGGGAGATGACGAACGCGTCGGCTCGCGCTGCCTGAACGATGCCGGTGAACGAGAGCCCGGCGTTCTTCCAGGGCAAGACCTCGGGGCTGACGAGGGCGCCGACGTCGATGATCGTGTGATCAGACCGGTAACCGTACACACCGATCTCGCCAACCACGACGCGCCGCGCACGCTGCCGCGAGTCGTCCCGAGCGAGCTCGTTCAGCGCCGTGGCCGCGGCGCCGTACCCGTCGATGTACGAAGCCAGCAGCGGCGCGCGCTCGCGCGCGACCCACCAGCTCGGAACCGCGAGGGCGAGCGCGCACAGAGCGGGGCCATAGACCTTTTGGAGCGAGTGTCGCGGTACGAGCCAGCCCGGCAGCGCGGGGCCCGCGGCGACCAGGAACGCGACGGTCGAAGGCACCGCGTACCACGAGGCCTCGGTCGCGCCCTTGCCCACGATGTAGAACGCGACGTAGGTGACGTAGAACGCCAGCCACGTGCGCGAGGTCGCGTCTCCGCGCTGCACGTTGCGGACGACGACCCAAACGAGCGCGCACCAGAGGGCAGCTGTGATCCCCACTCCCGGGGCGCCGGGGAGGTAGTCGACGTACGGGAACAGCGTCAGCCGAGGCAGGGTCCACAGTACCGAGCGCACCGTGAACAGCGCCTCGTAGTGGTCGTTGTTCCAGCCGGTCTTCGCGACCATCGACTGCGGCACGACGCTCCCGTAGGTCTCGAGCGCGTAGCCGGTCCAAGCGAGACCCGGACCGAGCAGCAGCGCGAGGCTCGCCGGATGGAGGAGCGCGCGCAACGCTTCGCGACCGCCGCGGGCCAGGACGGCCAGGCATACGAGCCAAGGGGCCAACAGGACCGCTTCGGGGCGGGTGATGAGCGCCAGCCCGTACCACGCCGCGCTGGACCGGAGCCGGCCGCGATGCGCCGCGCCCATCGCCCCGACGAGGAGCATGACGAACAGCGGCGTCTCCATCCCGAGCAGCTGGTTGTCGACGAGGTTGGGTGCGAACAGGAACGCCGCGACCAGCGGCAGCCGCAGATCGGCGGACAGCGAACGGAACAGGAGAACGGCGGCGATCGACCAGAAGACGACGTTGCAGGCGACGACCGCCTGCTCGACCCCTGTGCCGAACAGTGCCACCAGCACGGCCGTGAACAGGCCGTACGCCGGCGAAGTCAAGCCGAACACGGCCTCGCCGGCGTTGTAGACGAACTCACCGTGTAGCGCGAGGTTGCGCGCGTAGCGCAGGTGGATGTAGGCGTCGTCGACGAGCACGAAGCCCGTGACCCACGCGGCGAGCGCGAGCTTGAACACCGCGCTCGCGACGACGAGCGCGGCGAGCGCACGGAGCTCGATCCGCTCCGTGGCGGGCGATGGGGCACGGACCCCGCCGCGCAAGAGGCGCAGCGGCGTCCGCGGCTCGATCGATTGAGCGGTCGAGGTCATGCCGCGACCGTCGACTCCTCACTCGCGGCCGGCTTCGTGCCCTCGACGGCAAAGCCGGCTTGCACCGCAACCTCCGTGACGTTCTCGAAGCCGACCGCCTCCAAGAGCTCGGTCATCGAGTCGACCGTCCAGACCGAGCGCTGCGCGGACGGCTCCTCGGTGCAAGGGGCCGTGACGCGCGCGGACGACTTGCATCGCAGGGCGCGGTAGAGCTCCGAGACGAGCTCCAGGTTGACCGTGTACGACAAGAGTCCCGAGACGTCCGCGAGCAGAACCCCGTCGAAGTGCCCGTCCGGCACGTTCCACGGGCGTGTCAGATCGGCGCGCCAGCGGGTCCGTGTCCCACGCGCGCGACTCGCGTCCGCGTGCACCCAACCGGTGATTCGCTGTCCGTCGCAGGAGATCTCCAGGAACGTCTTGCCGTGCTCGTCAAAGACGATCGGAGGCGCCTTGCGGGGCAGGATGCCCACGAGTCCGGCGCGCACGCGACGCGCGAGCCCGTTCCGGTCCCCGTCGGCTTCGAGCGCGGCGAAGCGTCGCCTCAGCTCGCGCGCTCGGGCCGACTCGTCGGGCTGGGATCGGGAGTGCATGGAAGGGGCGGACCAGGCTGGGGCGGGCCAGGATGGGCCGTGCCAGGATAGGGAAGGGGATGGCGCGCCGCGGGGAGCGGAGCCTCGCCTTTGTTCGTTTCGACAGGTCCGGTCTGTGAGCCCAAGCCGTACAGCTCACCTTCGAGCCGTTCTGCGATTCGGTCCCAGGACGAGGCACGCGCGAGGGCTAGAGCGGCCTCGGCGAGCCCCTCGAGCCCACCTCGTGCCGCCGTGCGTTCGAGGGCCTCGAGCGCGTCCGCGACCCCCGTGGCCGTGGGGACCGCGACCAGTCCAGCGCCGGCAGCGCGCACCGTTTCCGCGAATCCGGTCCCAGGCGTGACGAGGACGGGGCGCCCGGCGCCGAGTGCCTCGAGGATGGCGATCGGCATCCCCTCGTGCCGGGAACAGAGCACGATGGCCGCGACGTCCGCAAGGAACGCGCGCTTGTCGTCACCGAAGAGCGGGCCGAGGAAGCGCACGTGCGCTTCGATGCGGAGGCGCTCCGCACGCTTTACGAGCTGCTCGCGGTCGGGACCGTCGCCGGCGATCAGGAGCTCGACGCGCGCACCGGCGCGCACGCGTCGGGCGACGCCTTCCAGCAGGAGATCGAGGCCCTTGGTGTGCTCGCTCAAGCGGCCGAGGAAGCCAACCGTGAGCGGCCCCTGCGGCGCGATCGCTGGGGGCGGCAATGGGTCGACGCGACATCCGTTCGGCACACAGCACGTGTTTCGCGTCGCGAATTGCTGTTCGACGTCACGCACTTCGCCAGGGGTCAGAGCATGCACGCGGCGGGCCGCACGAACGAGGCGGCGCTCGAACAGTCGCGCGTAGAGCTGCTTCATCCATCGGCTCTTCCGCAGCGCTCCCGGTGCGTAGGCACCGTGGGGCGTGAAGACGAAGGGGCGCCGCCCGCGCGCCAGCTCGCGCGCGACGGCGTGCATCTCCGGCAGAAAGCCGCCGTGCAGGTGGAAGACGCAGTCGCGCGGCGCGGCGCGCAGCGCTTCCGTGAGCGAGCGCGCGACGCGGAAGCGCCCGTGCGTGCGCGGAACGAGCCGCAGCGCGTACGCTCGCTCGGGCGTCGCCCGGTGCGGATTCGGCGTGATGCCCCAGACCTCGACCCTTCGGCCCGCGCGGGCTTGCGCTTCCGCGACGTGATGGACGACCTGGTTGACGCCGTTCATGCGTGCGGGGTTCGCCTTGCCGAGGGCAATGTGCACGCGCGCCGGCCCCCTCGTAGGTCCGTGCGTCGCGGGCACGCCGAGCACCTCGCGGTAGGCGCGCTCGACGCCGGCGACGTGCGCCTCGAGGCCGAACCGCCCGTGCGCGCGGTCGCGGCCCCGGCGGCCCAGCTCGTCGCGCAGGTCGGCGTCGACGATCAGGCGTGCCAACGCGTCCGCGAGAGCGGCGGGATTGGAGGGCTCGAACACGAGGCCCGTCCGCTCGTGCTCGACGATCTCGATCAAGCCGCCGTGACCCGCCGCGACGACCGGGCGCGCGAACGCCATCGCCTCGATGGCGACCAACCCGAAGGGTTCGGGCCGCGTCGACGGCACGACGACGATGTCGGCAGCGCGATACAGCTCACCGGGATCGGCGCGGAACGGTACGCGTCGGAAGTACGTGCCCGCGCGCTCGATCGCCGCGTCGAGCTGCGCCTCGAAGTGTCCCTGCCCGTGCGGTGCGCCGCCGGCGAAGACGAAGTGCGCGCGCGGATGGGCGGCGTGCAGGGCGCGTGCGGCTTCGACGAGCAGCGCCTGACCTTTCCACGCGTTGATGCGCCCGGGCAGCAGGACGAGTACGCCGTCCGGATCGACGCCCAGCTCGCTGCGCACCGCCGCTCGTGCAGCGTGTGCGTGGCGTGCGTCTGTCGCGTGCTCGGGGGCGAGGCCGTTGTGGACGACTGTCGTGCGTGCGGCGGCGCGTCGGCTGTAGCGCGCGATTGCGTGCGCGCTCGCGTGGGACACGAACACGAGGCGCGCGGCGAGGCGCGGCAGCGTGTGTGCGAACGCGCGCGCGAGCCAGCGCGGGCGCTCGAGGATCTCGTGCACGTGCCACACGAGCCGTGCACCCGCGGATCGTGCGCCGACCGCGCCGCCGAGCACGACGAGGGTGTTGACGTGCACGAGCGCCGGCCGGTGGCGCCGGACGAGCGCGCGCGCGAAGGCGATCCCGCGCGCGACGTCGCGCGCCAGAAACACGAGACCGCGCGGCGAGAGGCTCGCGCGCGCGCCGATGCCGAGCGGACCGACCTCGACCTCGACGCCCGCCGCGCGCAGGCGCTCGACGAGCGGTCCGGGGCACGGCAAGGCGACGACCGGACGCCATCGGGATCGGTCCAGTCCACCCACGAGCGCGAGTAGCGCCTGGTCGGCGCCGTACAGCTCGGCGGACGGGTGCAGGAAGAGGACGGGACGCGCGTTCACGCGCTCCTCCGAGCTCGAGCCAGAGAGTGCGTAGGTGTCGATGGGCGCTCGCGCAGCACACGCGCCGGAACTCCGCCGACGATGCTGCGCGGCGCGACGTCGCGCGTGACGACGGCGCCCGCCGCGACGATGGATCCGCGTCCGACGGTGACGCCGGCGAGGATCGTCGCGCCCGCGCCCAGCCAGCAGTCGTCCTCGATCACGATGCCCGCGCGCTCGACACCCTGGTCCTTGATCGGGCGGGCGACGTCGCCGAAGGCGTGGTTCTCCGCGATCATCACGACGCGCGGTCCTAGGAGGACGCGCGCCCCGATCGAGACGAAGCCCGACGCGCCGATCCAGCAGTAGGCACCGATCGCGCTGCCCGCGCCGACCGCGAGGCCGTCGCCGAGATCGTGACCGTAGTAGGAGGAGGGCCGGATCGAGGCGCCGCGTCCGATCGTGACGCCATCGCCGAGCGTGACCCCGCGGTCGGCGAGGCACTGGACCTCGCTCAGCTCTTCGATCTTGACGCCGCGCCCCACCTTCAAGCGGCCGGGCTCGGAGATGCGCGCACCGCGGCCGACGAACAGGAGCCCTGCGCACGAGGCGAGACGCGGACGCAACAGGCAGCCGCGCAGCCACGCGCAGCCTGTGCGCAGAAGGATCGCGAGCGCCTCGCCCTCGCGCAACGCCGGCGGTTCCGCGTCGCCGCAGAAGCGTGCGACGAGTCTCGCGTGCAGGGTGCGGAAGATCACCCAGCACTCCTGAGCGCGTGGTGCGCCGAGAGGCCGTGGTGGTTCGCGATCGCCGCCTCGTAGAGCTCATCGAGCTTCTCGCCCTTCGCGGTCCACGTCGCGGCCTCGCCCGCCCACGCGCGCGCGCGCTGCGCGAGCCGTACGCGCTCCGTCGCGTCGCGTGCCAGCGCGACGAGCGCGCCTGTCAGGGCGGTGGCCGTCGCGTCGAAGCGCGGCTGAACCGGCACCGCGACGCCGCGCCCCTCGCGCGCCATCTCACCTGGTCCGCCATGGTCGAGGCAAACGAGAGCGCAGCCCGCGTTCATCGCCTCCGGCACGACCATGCCGCCACCCTCGAAGGAGGGGAACAGGAATACGTCGGCTGCGCGCATGTGCGCGAGCGTCTCGGTCAGCGGGAGCTGGCCGTGGAGGTGCACCGCGTCCGCGACGCCGAGTGCGCGCGCGCGCGTGGCGAGCCAACCCGCGCGCGGGCCGGCGCCGACGCAGTCGAACCGTGCATCGGGAACCTCGCGCCGCAGAAGCGCGAAGGCCTCCAGGGCCAACCGCACGCCCTTGAGGTCGACGAGCCGCCCCGCGTAGAGCACGCGCAGCGCGCCGTGGTCGCCGCGCCGCTCGTGGGGACAGGGCGCGGCATCGACGCCGCACGCGAGCATCGGAACGAGCTTGCCGCGGACGCTCGCGGGCGCGCGCGCGCCGAAGATGTCCGAGAGGCTCAAGACGAGGTCCGCGCGGCGCCGCGTCCGAGCGAGCAGCGGATCGAGCGCCGAGAGCGTCACGCGCACGGCGGCCTTGAGGGGCTCCGCGAGGCGCAGCCGCACGTCGCTCGGCAAGAGAAAGCGGTCAGGCACGCGTGGGTGCTGGCCGACCGGGCCCCACACGAACGGCTTGTCGACGGCGGCGAGGCCGCTCTGGATCCAGCTCGACGCGAACGTCAGATGGTGCAGGACGTCGAAGTCGACGCGCGCGTCGAGCTTGCGGGCGACGCGCGCCAGGCCGAGCTGCCAGAGGTAGAAGTACGGCATCGCGCCGCGTCCGCCGCGCTTCCAGAACCGCGCCCACGGCGGCAGGTCGTAGCCGACGACGTGCAGGTCGCGGAGGTCTTCCTCCCGCGCGCGTCGCTCGATCGCCGCGACGTTGTTCTCGCGGGTAACGAGCCACAGCTCGTGCCGCATCGCGATCTCGCGTGCCCAGCGCCAGCCGATGCCCGGCTCGGAGCCGACGTCGGGCTCGCACGCGTACGCACTGGCCAGGACCTTCACGCCGGCGTGCCCCCCGAGAGCAGCGTGAACGGTGGGTGGACCGGGGCTCTCACCTCGAGGCTGCGCGTCGCGCGCAGCGGAGCGAGGGCGAACACGTAGAGCGTCAAGTGAAAGAACATCACCGGATTGGGATAGCCGCAGACGCCGAACTCGGTGACCCCGACGAGGCCGACGACGGTGGCGAAGGCCAGCAGCAGGCGCCACGCGTCGCGCTCGGTCACGCTCGCGCGCAGCACGTGGCGCAGCAGAGCGAACCAGGGCAGCGCCACCGCGGCGACCACGAGCACGAGTCCTGGCACGCCGTTCGACACGAGCGCGAACATGTAGGTGTTGTGCGCGTTGTTCCACTCCCGGCCCGCGTGCGCGAACGTGCCGGTGGGGGAGAGCGACAGGTAGCCGGCACCGATCAGCGGCGACCGCGGCACCTGGTCGCGCAGCAGCGCGAGCCAGAGCTCCGTCCTTCCGGTTCCCGTGCGCAGGGCCTCCGCCGATTCACCGCGTAGGAACCACGACTCGACGTGGGGGGCGCCCGCGACGAGGAGCGCCGCTGCGCCGACGGCTCCGAGCAGGAAGATCGCGCGCCGGCGACCCTCGAGCGCATGCAGGGGGAGCCAGAGGACGATCTGACCGATCGTGACGGCGACCATCGCGGTCCGCGAGCGGGCGAGCAGCAGCACGTACGCCGAAACGAGCAGCGCGATCGCCGGCAAGAGCCAGGCCGTGATGCGGACGCGGCCGTCGCGGGTGCCGCTCGGGCGGCCGTCGGAGTGTGAGCCAAACAGCTCGCTCGTAGCCCACAGACAGATGATCGCGGCGGCGAATCCCAGCGAGTTCGCGTTGAGCAACTTGTGGCCGAGGCGTACGAGCCCGTCCGCGCCGACGTGGTACGCGAGGTCGGGACTGCGCAGCGCGAAGTAGAGCGCCGCGATCAGGACCTGGAGGAGGGCGAGCGCGTGCCAGCGCGCGACGACGCGCGGCGCGTGGAAGCGCGCGCTCTCCAGATACAGCGCGACGCCGGCTAGAAAGAAGACGAGGAACTCGCCGAGCCGCGCGAGTGCGACCCACGGGACGTGCGCGCGCTGCACCGATGCGAGCGCCCACACGAAGAAGCCGATCACCGGCAGGTGCTGAGGGCGAGAGATCCACGCTAGCTCGTCGCGCCTGCGCCACAGGAGCACCAAGAAGCCGGCCGTCGTCAACACGCGGAAGCTCAGCTTGAACAGCACGTTGCTGGTCGCGACGTGGCCGATGTCGGTCATGCCGCCCTGCGAGGGGTCGAGCGTGAGGAACGGAACGAAGCCGACGAAGTAGAGCAAGTACGCGGCGCTGCGCGCCCCCGAGAGGGCGTACGAGAGCATGGATGCGAGCAGCGCTACGAGGACACCTTCAGACATCGTGATCACGCAGCGCGCCTCCGGGTCGCGGGTGCCGAACGACGGAGCTCGTCCGCGAGGAGGCCGGCGAGCTCGGTGCGCGCCGTCCGCAGCCACTCGACCTGGGCGAACGGCGGCGTCTCGACGCGGTGGTCCAGCTCCTCGAAGGTCGCATGGATCACGAGGTACAGCGCGGCGTAGATCCGCCAGTCGCAGGCGACTTCACCGGGAAAGGCACCCGTGGGACGGTCCGCGATTCCGCACGCTTCGGCATGGTCGCGCGCTGGACCGGACAGGAGGCGCTCGAGGTTCATGGCGATCGTGGCTGCGCTCGCTTGGTGCACGAGCACGCCCGTTTGGACGCAGAAGTGCACAAGGTCGTAGAGCGCCGGCATCCGTCGTTGCATTTGTTCCCAGTCGTACGCGCGCAGCCCCGTGTCCGTCTCGACCAGGTTCCACGGCGCGAAATCACCGTGCGCGAGCGTGCACGCGAGCGATTGCGCGCCGACGTGCTCGACGACTGCGCGCGCCAGGTCCGACAAGGCGAGCGCGCGTGCGCGCCCCGCTTCGTCCGACTGCAAGAGCAGGACGGGGAGGGCACGCTGGGCAAGCGCGAAAGCGCCGATCGCGGCGATTGGGCACGCATCCTCGGTCGCCGCGCGCAGCGTCTCGAGGAAGGCGAGGTGCCGGCGCGTGATCGAAGCGGGCGCACGGGTGCCGAACAGGGGCTCGAGGACGACGAAGCGCACGCCGCGGTGCTCGCCGCAGTCGAGGACGCGCGGCGCGATCCGCGCCAGACCCAGCTCCTCGATCTGAACGAGGGCTTTCGACTCGCGCTCGACGCGCTCGCGCGCATCGGTCGTCTTCGAGAGCTTCAGAAACGCGACCGTCTCGCCGCCCGAATCGGTGATCTGCGCGACGATCTTCTGGAAGCGACCGGGCACGCCGCACGCGATCGCGGCCCGCGTCTCCCCCGGACGTACGCAGGCCGGCAGCGTGTACGGGCCCGGATCGACGAGCTCGCCGGTCTTGGTCAGCAGCGCGACTTGATCGAAGCACGCGAGCACGCGCCGGCCGACCTTGGGCCAGCGCGCGAGCAGGCTCTTGGCGAAGCGCCAGCGCGCGCGACCAGCGGGCAGGAGCGTGAGGCCGGCGGTGGTCGCGGCGTGGGGGTCGCATGGAATGAGCACCCAGCTCCCGCCCGTGTTCGGCAGCGCGTGGAACCTCTCGACGCGAGCGAGCTCGTCCTTGGCGCCGAGCTGAGCGCGGAAGCGACCGATCGCGGAGCGCGTGAACAAGCGTCCGAGCAGGCCGCGCACAAGTCCGCGGCCGTCGCGGTCGATGACGAGCATCGACTCGCCAGGGCCGAGCGAACGCCACACGCGCCGGCCGCGGACTTGTGCGCCGTGCGCGCGCGCCGAAACGACGGCGCGGCAGCGCATCGGGCCGCACGCGATCGGATACCAGAGGTCGAACGCGTAGGGCAGCGTCGCTCCGGGGTCGGCTTCGGTGCTCATGACGGGGGCTCCTCTCGCGGGCTGGGGAAGAGTGCTTCGAGGACGGCGCCGCGCGCCGCCGCGAGGGGCTGGTCGGTCGACACGACGTGGAAGCCGCGCTCGCGCGCCAGTGCTTCGTATGCGGCGACTTGACGTGCGCTCTCTTCCGGCGCGAGCTCCGGCTTGCGCGCTTGGACGACGTCGGCGGGCGCCGTGCACACGATGACGGCGTCGGCACGCGGCACGAGGCGGCTGATGAGGCGCGCCGCGACGGTGCCATGGCGGACGCGAAAACGTTCGGGGTCGACGAGGTAGTCGAGGAACCAGCGGTCGAACAGCACGAGCGCGTTGCGCCGCCTGCCCGGAAGCACGCGCAGCGCGTAGCCGATCCAGTAGTCGAGCGCGTAGTAGAGCACGCGCAGGTTCGACACGAGGCGCCCGGAGGGCTGCGCGCGATGGGGGCTCGCGCAGTCGCTCGCGTCGTAGGTCGCGCGGCCGAGGTGTACGATGCGGTCGAGCTGCGGCAAGAGTCCAGGGCGCAGGTGAAACGTCTTGACGGATGCGCCGCGAAAGGCGGGCTCCAGGCTCGAGCGCACGGCGTCGAGCAGCGTCGACTTGCCGGATCCGTCGGTGCCCAGGAACACGACGAACATCCCACGCGGCCGTACGAGCGGCGCGACGCGCAGCGCCCAGCCGAAGTGCAGCCACCCGAGTAGGGAGCGGAGCGGGCGGCGCGCGAAGCAGCGAGCGAGGAGCCTGCGTCGGCAGCTTCCAAGGGGCTGGGTACGAGCAGCTCGGGTCCCGACGAGATCGCGCGCGCATTTGGCTCCCACGAGATTCGTCAGGAGCTGGGTGACTTGCACGCGGTCGGCTGTGCGCAGATCGCGCGCGTACTCGGGGCGCGGTGCGGCGCCGGCGAGCACCGCCGGCAAGAGGTTGAGGACCACGGACGCCGGCCTTGCGAGGACCGGTAGGCCGTGCGCCGCACAGTGCGGGCGCGGCAGGTCGTCGAGCGTCAGGTACGGAACGCCGAAGCACGCTTCGGCGGTGTGCACGTCCAGTGTCAGGAACGCGTGGCCACCGCTCGCGGCTTGGCGCACGAGGTGGTACTGCCGCAGCGGTCCGATGCGGTCACGGGCATGGAGGCGAGCTCCCGTTCGCGTGCACGCCGCCCGCAGGCTGGCCTCGAAAGCATCCACCGAGTCCCGACCGAGGAGGACGTCGATGTCGGATCCGTCGGGGACTTCGGGGAAGGCGTCCGCCCCGCGCAGGACGGCCCACGGCGTGTCATGAGCCTCGAGCTCCCCCGCCAGCTCGACGATCGTCAGAGCGAAAGGGGATGGACTTCCTCGGACGAGGCGCAGGGGATGCGCGCGCGCGCGAGAGGACTCGGGGCGGGCTGACACGGTGGGGGGGCCGTTTGGACGGGGGCTGTGCAGAGATCGTCCGGGTCGTGGCGGGGGCTTGAGGACAGTCCGAGAGCGTCAGCAGTCGATGTTCGGGCCCTTCCAGCCGCGCCCGCGCAGCATCCAGGTCACGGTGCCAGCGATGATGCCCACGTCGGCGGCGAACGAAATCGTGCGCCGGTAGCGCTCGTTGAGCTCGAGCTTGCGCGAGTAGGCGTGCGCGTTGCGGCCGGTGTAGCCCTGGGTGATCTGCGCGAGGCCGGTGATGCCCGGTCTCAGTACGAGGCGTGTCGCGAAGCCCGGAACGTGATCCCGGGCCCACTCCTCGACTTCGATCATCTCGGGACGGGGGCCGATGAACGTCATCTCGCCGCGCACGATGTTGACGAATTGCGGCAGTTCGTCGAGGTGCGTGCTGCGCAGGAAGCGTCCGAGGCGCGTGACTCGCTGAACCTCCTCACCGCTCGACCACGAGCCCATCTGCGTGCCGTGCACCGCGTCCATCGTGCGGAACTTGTAGATGTGGAAGATCCTTCCACGCCTGCCGACCCGCGGCTGCTGGAAGAACGCGCGCCGCACGCTGCGGTACTGGACGGTGTTGATCAGCGTGACGAGCACGGCGAGGACGAACACAGCGGGAAACGAAACGAGCCCCAGCAAGACGTTCACGAGCGGCCGTCCGAAGCGGTAGTAGCGCGTCCGGGGCTCGATCGTGTCCCACGCGACCTGGCTGGTCAGCCGCCGACACGCCTCGATGCTCGACGGCTCGGCACGGTGGATCCGCAGGTACGCGGTTTCCGTTTCGGGTCGGCCGAAGGGCAGACTCGCGATACGCAGACGGTCGGCGCTACGGGGGCGGTCCGGTTCGTCGTGCGCACGCTGGGGGGGCAGCGGCTGGGGGGGCACTGAGCCTGTACGTCGGTACGGGAAAACCCGGTTCTTTAGGGCTTTGAGCTGGTCAACAAAAGCCCGGAGTGCCGCGTCTCACAATGCGCCAGCGGAGGGCGCACGCCGCGCGTCGCCAAGTTCTCTTCGGTCCCGAGAACTCTGGCACTGCCTGGCAGCGTTTGCACTGGCGCTGACGACCATTCCATCCCTACAGGATGGAGGTGGCGATCAGATCCCGTGGGAACCCGTCCCCGGCTGCGTCAAGAAGATCGAGACGACCGCGTGCACGTCGTGCAACATCACGATGAACGAGACCGAGTGCAAGTCGGGTCGCGATTGGGAGGACTGTGACAAGCCGACGGTCCCGTGCACCAATGGCGCCATTTGCGATGCGCACTTTGGTACCGGCGCTCAGTGCTGAGCGAACGGGGCGGCTGACGAGTGCGTCGTCCTCGAGCTGGGGCGGTCCATGATCAATGGACCGCCCCGCAGCCGTTGATGGGGGCTCACGACTGCGGCAACTCGTCCACTAACCGCTCGTACTCCTGCTGCGCGAACCGATCCGTCATCCCCGCCAGGTAGTCACAGATCGCGCGCTCGAGCCCGACCTCCTCGCTCCAGCGCTGGTACCACGCCGCGAGCTCGTCCGGACGGCGCCGGTACGCGTCGAACAGCCCGGTCAGCACCTGGCGCGCGTACACGAGAAAGCGCTGGAGGTACTCGTGCCGGTAGAAGCGGCGGTAGAGGAACTGCGAGAGCTCGGCGACGTCGCGCGCGAGCTCCTCCGAGTGGCCGACGAGGGTCGCCTTGGCGCCCTGGACCGTGCGGGCGTCGAGCACGTCCGCCGCGAGGATGCGCTCCTTCGATGAGCCGACGATGTCCTCGATGCACGCGCCCATCAGCTCGTTCGCGATGCGCTGGACGCGTAGGTTCGGATCGTCGTCGCGGTCGAGGAAGCCGGGGTAGCGTTCGGCGACGGCGGCCCGGGAGCGGCGCCAGAGGGCGACCTCGCGCTCGAGCTCGTGTTCGTCGAACATGCCTGCGAGCAGGCCGTCCTCGACGTCGTGCTTGTTGTAGGCGGTCGAGTCGGCGAGGTCGACGACCTGGGCTTCGAGCAAGGGGCGCGCCGGGCGCGGGGCGAGCTCCTCCGGCCAGTCCTCGCCCTTCTCGTGCTTGAGCAGTGACTCGCGCACCTCGCGCGTCAGGTTGAGGCCGGGGTAGTCGGGGCTGCGGCGCTCGAGGCGGTCGACGACGCGCAGGACCTGAGCGTTGTGGCGGAAGCCGCCGTGGTCCTTCATCAGCTCGTCGAGCGCCCACTCGCCGCGGTGTCCGAAGGGCGGGTGCCCGATGTCGTGCGCGAGCGCGACGACCTCGCACAAGGGCTCGTTGAGGCGCAGCGCGTTGCCGATCGTGCGTGCGACCTGGCAGACCTCGAGGCTGTGCGAGAGACGTGTGCGGTTGTGGTCGCCATCCTGGTTGACGAAGACCTGGGTCTTGTACATCAGGCGCCGGAAGGCCGTGCTGTGCACGATGCGGTCCCGGTCGCGCTCGAACGGAGTACGCAGGGCGTCAGGGCGCTCGGGGTAACGCCGGCCGACGGAGGCGTCGCTGTGCATCGCCCAGGGAGCGAGGTCGCGCGTCTCGCGCGCCTCCTTCGCCGAGCGCAGGTTGTCGTCTTGGATTTCGGTCACCACTCCCCCCGGTCGCTCCCCCATAGGGGCCCGCGCCGGACACCGATGGTGGCGGGGCAGGTTCATATTCCCTACATAATGGGCCTCGAAACCGGCGAATTCACCCATGAGCCCCGCCACCGAACCCTGGTACGTCTCCGCCTTCCGGTCGGACTACCGCACCGTCTACCCCCACCGCGACCTCGAGTCGGCGCGGGACGAGGTGCGGGCGCTGGCGCGCGTCGGTCTCCGCGGGCGGGTCCTGGATCTGTGCTGCGGCTTCGGCCGGCACACGCTCGCGCTTGCCGAAGAGGGCTTCGACGTCTTCGGGCTCGACCTCTCGGCGGACCTCCTGGAGAGCGCCGCGGAGCTGTCCGGGGCCGAGCGTCTGCGCGGCCGGCTCGTGCGCGCCGATGCGATGCGCGTCCCCTTCGCCGACGCGAGCTTCGACGGCATCGTCAACCTCTTCTCTTCGTTCGGGTACTTCGGCGAGGCGGGCGATCTGCGCGTCCTGGATGAGATCGCGCGGCTCGTGCGCTCCGGTGGGCGGGTCGTCCTGGACCTGATGAACCCCGACCGGATCCGGGCGCGGCTCGTGCCCGAGTCGACGACCGAACGCGACGGGCTCGTGCTCCGCGAACGCCGCTCGCTCGGGGAGGGGGGCCGGAGGGTCACGAAAGAGGTGACCTTGACGCTTCCGGACGGTGCGACGAAGAGCTGGCGCGAGGACGTCCGCATGTACGCGACTGCCGAGCTCGAGCCGCTCCTCGCGGCGCGGGGTCTCGCGATCGACGACGTCAGCGGGGCGTTCGAGGCTACGCCCTTCGGCCCGGATGCCGAGCGGCAGGTGATCACCCTCTCCCGCACCTGACGAGAAAGTCGGGAAGGCCGCGCGGAGCCGCATCGAGCGGCCGACTATACTCGCCCCCCGAGGAAAGCACCCCATGACCCAGAACATCGTCTTCAGCGAGAAGGCTCTCGAGTTGCGGGCGAAGGCTCGCGAGATCGCCGACAAGTACGTACGCCCGGCCGCCGCCAAGCACGACAAGGCACAGGAGTACAACCACGAGGCCGCCAAGGCTGTCGCGGAGGCCGGCCTGTTCCGGACCTTCGTCCCGGAAGAGTACGGGGGCTACGGCGCCGGTGTCCTCGCGCTCTCGTGCGTGGCCGAAGAGCTTGCGAAGGCCGACTCGGGCTTCGGCGTCGCGTTCGCGGTCAATGCCCTCGGCTCCTTCCCGATCATCCTCGGGGGCACCGAGGAGCAGAAGAAGGAATGGCTGCCGAAGATCGCCGCGGGCGAGAAGTTCGTCGCGTTCTGCCTGTCGGAGAAATTCGCCGGGTCCGATGCGAGCGGCCTCTCGGTGAGCGCGACGCTCGAGGGCGACGAGTACGTGATCCGCGGCGAGAAGAAGTGGACGACCAACGGCGGTGTCGCCGACTACTACTCGGTGTTCTGCGTCACCGACTCGACCTCGAAGTCGCGTCGGATCAGCGCGATCATGGTCGAGAAGGGCACGCCGGGGTTCACGGTCAAGAAGGTCGAGGACAAGATGGGCATTCGCTGCGTGCCGGTCGTCGAGACCCACTTCGACGGCGTGCGCGTGCCCAAGTCCAACCTGATCGGCGGTCGCGCGGGAGTGGGCTTCAAGCACGCCATGATGACGCTCGACTACGCGCGTCCGGGCGTCGCGGCGCAGGCGGTCGGGGCCTCGCAGGGCGCCCTCGACCTCGCCAACGTCTACGCCAACCGCCGCAAGCAGTTCGGCGTCCCGATCTCGAACCATCAGATGGTTCAGTACATGCTCGCCAACATGGCGATGAAGACCGAGGCCTCCCGCCAGCTCGTCTACGCCGCCGCCGCCGCGATCGACGAGGTCGGCCCCAGCCCCGCCAACAGCAAGCGGGCCGCGATGGCCAAGTGCTTCGCGACCGACGTCGCGATGGAGGTCGCCACGGATGCCGTGCAGGTCTTTGGGGGCTACGGCTTCATGGAGGACTACCCGATCGCGAAGTTCTTCCGCGACGCGAAGATCCTCTCGATCTACGAGGGCACGAACCAGATCCAGCGCATGGTGATCGCGCGACATCTGATCCGCGAAGCCGGCGAGCTCGAACACCTGCAGGAGTTCATTCCGACCGAGGTCCAGGAGAGCTACGAGCCGGACAGCGTGCCGCAGGCGTAGGAGCCGGGCGTCGAGCTGCCGATGGCGCCACGGCTCGCTCGCTCCGACCCATTCTTCCTGCCCATACCGACAGTTCCTTATGGGCAAACTCGAACCGATGGGTTGGACTGGGAGAAGAATCGCCCAGAGACCGGCGAACGACCCCAGCTCTTTCGGACTCCTCCGCAGTGGACCGCCCGTAACCCCATCTAGCCCAAGGGCTTAGGGCTCGGCTCCGTAGATTACCGGTTCGTCACGGGTCAGACCGGGTCGCCGAGCGAATACCTCCTTGGCGACGGAGACTCTCACGTCAACGTAAGAGTTTTTCGGAAGCCCGACGAAAGTGAATTCGGCGGGGCTCTGTGCGCGGCTACCTCTCATGCCGGGTGCAGTCATCTCCTGCGGATGAAGTCACTCCCCGACACCGGCGTCCCGAGTCCCGCAACGTCTTCGGCCTCATCCGAGGTCCGCTCCCCAGGTAGGGGTGCGGCGGAAACGACGGGCAGGAAGAGACAGTCATGAAACTCATCAACCCCATCAAGGACCTGGACGAGCGCCTCGACGCGCTCGCCGTGGGCCTGGAGGAATTCGAGAACCGAGCCAGGGAACTGGCGCGGGAATGGAACGACGGCGCGCTCGACCTCGAGCTCGACGATCCATCCGCGTGGCGCAAGCCGCATGGCGGCCCGACGCGCCTGATTGGCCCGGCCTCGATCGAAGACCAGCTCCGCGCGGAGATCGACAGCATCCTGCCGATGGACCGCGACGAAGAGTCGCGTCTCGCGCGGCGGATCGAGTTCGCCCGCTACCGCCTCGAGGACGCCCTGAGGCGAGAGGGCATGACTGTCGAGGATCTCGACGGCCAGGTCAGCTACGACCCGTCGACCTACCGCGATCTCGACCTCGTCAGCTGCCAACTGCCCGGCAAGATCTGCCGGCGCTGGGTCGAGCTGCACCACATGCGCACCGAGCTCGTCGAGCGCAACCTCTACCTCGTTCTGATCAACGTCGAGCGCTACTCGCACCTGTCGTTGCCGCGGCTCGACCTCGTCCAGGAGGGCTCGGCGGCCCTGTTCCGCGCCGTCGATGGCTTCGATTGGCGCCGTGGCCTCCTGTTCCGCACGTACGCGGTGCACTGGCTCAACCAGGCGTTCCGCAGCTTCCTCTACAACTTCGGGCAGACCGTGCGCGTGCCGGTCTACCTGCAGAAGGCACAGAAGCACGTCAAGGCAGCGCTCGAGCGCCTCGGCAACCCGAACGCGACCGTCGCAGAGATCGCCGCGGAGGCGGGTCTCGGTGAGCAGCTCGTCGAGAACTCGCTCGCCGCGATGCGCAGCACGCTGTCGGTCGACGCGCCGCTGCCGGGCGTCGAAGAGGGTGGTGGACTGAGCGACATCCTCGGCGACGAGGCACCCGAAGGCCTCTACTCCACCGACATGGAGGAGGTCTCTCTCGAGGAGGGCCTCGAGGAGGCGATGCAGAGGCTGTCCGAGCGCGAGCGCTACGTCGTCGAGATGCGCTTCGGCATCGGCAAGGAGCGCGAGCACACGCTGTCCGAGGTCGCCCAGGAGCTCGGCGTGAGCCTCGAGCGCGTGCGGCAGATCCAGGTCCGCGCGATCTCGAAACTGCGCACTCCGGTCCTGCGCAAGGCGATCGACCCGTTCCTGTAACGGGTGCGCCTCGGGCGCAAGAGCCCGAGCGAAGACGCAAGAAGACTCCGGGCCCGGCCGTTCCACGGTCGGGCCCGGTTCGTTTCCGGCCCCCGCCCGGGGTCGAGCCGTTACCCGGGCCCCACTTGTGGTTAAATCCAGAGCATGGCGTCCATGCCCAACGCCCCCTGGTCCTCCCTCCAGGATCCTCTCCCGCCCGCGCAGACGGAAGGCCGCACCGAGGCCCGGCCCGCGCGCGCGCTGGACGACGAGAGTCTGCGGGCGATCTACTACGACCTGCTCGGCCGTCCGCCGTTCCCCGCCGAGCGCGAGCGCTGGATGGACGTGGAGCGTCACGATCTGCTCGACGTGCTCCTGGGCTCGGTCCCCTTCTGGACGCACTGGTGGGAGGAGCAGCTCTACTACTTCCTCCTGATCGACAACTTCAGGCCCGCGAACGACGACGCGCGCGCGGTGCCGGGCAAGCTGGCCGAGAAGCGCCTGTCCGTGCGCGACGCGCTGCGGCGCATCGCGATGACGCCGACGTTCGATCTGCGCAACCCCGGCGCGGACACGTTCGTCACCGTCGTGATGGAGCAGTTCGTCGGGATGAGGGTGCAGAAGAGCGCGCGCGAGCTCGAGATCGGTAAGGGCGCGTACGACGGTCGCGCAGGACGCTTCCTGGGGCAGCCCGCGGCGAGCCAGTCGGACGTCGTGCGCATCGCCGTCGAGCACAAGAACGCGACGCGTTACTTCCTGTCCCGCGAGTACGAGCGCTACGTGCGCCGGCACCCCAAGACGAATCAGCCCTTCGTGCGCGGCCTGCTCGTCGATCTGCTAGGCCGGTTGCCGACGCACGACGAGGTCGAGCCGATGCGCAACGCGCTCGACGGCTTGAGCGACTCGCGGCCGCTGCGTTCCGTGCTCGTTCGCCTCCTGCTCGACTCCGGCGACGTACCGGTCCCTGAGAAGAGCTCGATCGCCGACCTCTTCCGTCGCCTCCTCGGCCGTGAGCCCGCCGATGCCGAGCTCGGCGCTTTCGTTCAAACGTTCCACGACCCCGCCTGCCGATCCACCACGGTTCTGTACGCGCTGCTCTCGAACCCCGAATACCACAACTCCTGACCGAAGGTCTCACCATGAACGTTCACCCCTTCGACCGACGCGGGTTCCTGAAGTCCGCCGCCGCAACCGCGGGCGCCGGCCTCGTTCCCGGACTGTCGCTCGCGAGCCCCTTTGGGCCGCTGCGGGTCGGACGCAAGACCGAGCGCGTCGTGATGGTGGCGTTCGCCGGCGGGGTACGGACGCGCGAGACGTTCGGGACGCCCGGCAACGTGCCCAACCTCGAGGTGATGGCGAAGGAGGGTGTGCTGTTCACGCGCATGCGAACCTCCAACCTCGGACACTTCGGCGCGACGATGTCGATGTTCACCGGGATCCCCGAGGCGCGCGGCATCCGCGAGAATGAGCGCGAGGTCGACCCGACGCTGTTCGAGTACCTGCGCAAGGACCTGAAGTTGGCCTCGAGTGACGTGTGGATCACGACCACGGGCGGCGCGCAGCAGACGAACTACTCCCACGGCTTGCACCCCGAGTACGGCCCGCGCTACGGCGCGACGACGATGGACGGCGACGGCATCTTCAACCGCGAGTTCAAGTCGGTGATCGAGCGCTACGGGCTGCCCAAGAAGATGACCGATCAGGAGAAGGCGTTGCTCGAGCGGATGCGCGGCGAGCTCGGGGGCGGCCAGAAGGGCGAGCAGGGGAAGGAGTCCGGCGACGACAACCTGGCCCGCGTCGAGGAGTACATCCTGCAGGAGCTGACCTCCAGCACGACGGGCATGACCGGCGCCAACGCGTGTGATGCGAAGGCGCTGCGGCTGGCGCGCAACCTCTTGTCGATCTTCAGGCCGCGCGTCACCGGGGTCGTGCTGCAGAACGCCGACATCGCCCACGGCTCCTTCAACGGCTACGTCGAGGTCATCCGCCGCAACGACGCTGCGATCGGGGAGCTGTGGAATGCGGTCAAGTCCGATCCCGACCTCGCCGAGACGACGGCGTTCTTCGTGATGCCCGAGTTCGGCCGCAACGCGGACCTCAACGCGCGTCGCGGTCTCGATCACGGCGACGGCTCGGACGACCTCAACTACGTCTCGTGTGTCGCGTGGGGTCCGGACTTCAAGCGCGGAGCGGTCGTGAAGGACGACCAGCGCGTGATCGACGTGACGCCGACGATCTGTGACCTCTTCGGCGCGACGCCCAAGTTCGCCAAGGGCAGCAAGCTGCGCCGCCTATTCGCGTAGTTGCCACCGGACACGCACATGGCACGCCTTCTTGCGCTCCTCGCGTTCGTGTTCGGGGGCGTCGCTTGGGTCGCGGGGGAACCCGCTCCAGCGGCGCGTTCGCGGGCCGAGATTGAGGCCGGGTCCGAGGGCTGTCTGAAGTGCCACGAGGGGATCGAGCCGATGCATCCCGAGGCCCAGCTCTCGTGCGTCGATTGCCACGGCGGTGACGCGACCGTGCGCCAGAAGCTAGTGGTGTGATGCAGACATTCGCAGTCGTATCCGGGCCCGCATGCACGCGCCACGGCGTTGCGGCTCCTGCGACCAATCCCAGTATCACCGTATTGGCAGCGAAGTTGCGTCGTCGCCGCGCCTTGTGGCACGCACAGGCGAACTCGGGATAAGAGGGTCGTGATTTCGCGGATGACCGCACGACGGTGAAGGAGGAGGACGACGATCCTTTCCTGACGACGCGCGTCGATGCCGACGGCGACCTCGCGCGCCTGCTCGACGGAACGAATCCGTACGATTTCGATCGCTCCGGTGACGGGCGCCTCGACCGGCGCGAGGTGTCGCGCGCGATGTTCGGCGCGCTCGATCTCGATGGGAGCGAGCGCTTGACTTTGGCCGAGCTCTCGCGCCATCCCGGAGCGCTGTGCCAGCTGCGCTACGGTGACCTCTCGGCGCTCGAGCAGTTCGGACGGCGCGACATGAACAAGGGCGGCACCGTGAGTCCGCGCGAGTTCAAGATTGCCGACCGGGAGTTCGAGGTTCTCGGCGCGGACCAGGATGGGCTCGTGCAGCTCGCGGCCCGTGTCGAGGAGTGGCGTATGCGGCGCGGAGACGTCGGACCGCTCGCCGAGTGGCCGACGCGGCAACCGACCCTCGCGTTGCTCTCGCCGATCGTCACGGTCGATCGCGTCTTCGAGGCGCTCGACAAGAACGGCGACCGCAAGTTCACGAAGCGCGAGCTGAAGAAACGTTCGGACCTGTTCGTGCAGCTCGACCGCAATGGTGACGATGTCGTCAGGGAGGACGAGGTCGCCTATTGAGTCGCCATCGTCACGACCAACGGCGTCGAGGTTGCCGTCGATTCCTTCGAGGGGCGCTGGGACGTCGACGGCAGCGGTCGCGTCGAACGCGACGAGCTGCCCGCCACTGCGTGGATTCCGTTGCAACGGGGCGCGCGTTAGTCGCTACGGCTGGATCGGTTTCGATCCGGTACACGGATTCTCGCTAACCGACGGCAGCCTAGGGTTTCCCCCGCAGGAAGCGTCAGCTATTGCGAAGTCGACACACGCGAAGCGTACGATCACGCTAATCTGAGGATTCGCGCCATCGCGAACGGGCTCCGGCAGATCCCGCTTCGCCTGGCCGTCTTCCACGCTCCTCTCCCTGCTCCCACACCCATGCACTGCACCCGAGTGAAGCGCGACCGTCGCTTCCGATCGCTTCTCGTCGCGCTCTTGGCAGCCTGTTTCGTGTCGTCCTGCGGCGGTGGCGGGGGAGCGTCATCCGGCAGCTCGGAGGGCGCGACTGGACCACTGACCGCGAACTTCAAGTTCCTGAGCACGTACAGCCCGCTCGACGGTCACCGGACGCGCTTCTGGAAGCGGCACTACACCGATACCGCCGGTGTGCTCGACTTCGACGTGCGCCTGTCGGGGCGAGCTGCGCGCGGGGGTGAAGAGCTGCACTGGCTGGTGGGCGAGGAGTCGACCGCGGAACGCAACGTGCACTGGACGACGAGTACTCCGCAGTCTTGGACCCTGGACGAGGGACAGGATTCGGTCTCGATCCGAATCGAGCTCCTCCCGCGCGGCGTCTTCTTCTCGGAGAAGCGGCTGCAGCTCCAGCTCGTCGCGAGCAACCGCGTCGCGGTCGACCGGGAGCGTGCGACGATCGAGGTTTGGATCCGGCCGACGGCCCCGCCGCCGACGGTCGACATCGTTCCCGGTCACACCAACGTGTCCTTGCCCGGTGAGCCCGTGCTCGTCGACTTCCAGCTGAGCGCCGCTTCGGACGAGGACGTCGAGCTGCACTTCGTGGTCGAGGGGCCGCTCGGCGGGCATTTGTTCCACGCCGGTTCGGGCTCGGTCGTCATCCCCGCTGGGCAGGCGAGCGGTCAAGTCGCCATGAGCTACGACGGTCAGGCCGCGCCCGAGACGCGCGCGCGCGTCGTGCCTGACTACGAGCGCAACTCCGTCGTGCGGCAGGTCGAGCTCGACGACGGCTCACTGCAGGACATCCACGTCGACGAGAACCTGTGGACCTTCTCCGAAGGGCTGTGCATCGGCCTGGAGGACGAGCAGGCGTCGCCGTTTCTGCCGGCCTTCCCGACGAACCTGATCGCGGGTGGCGTGCTGTCGGATGGCCCGGGCCCGATCGCGCGACTCGTCGCTCAAGCGACCGCGGAGCCGCGGCTCAACCCGTTCACCCAGCGCCCGCTCCTGGCCGTGACGCCGACCGATGTCGCCGAGGGCTTTCCGTATGTGCGCTCCTCGTTCTACAACGCGTCGTGCAACGGCTCGAGCCAGCTGACGGTCCTCGGCGAGTGGGTGCGCACCTCGTACTACATCGACCGCTTCCACGGCGTCGACGCCGAGCTCAACACGACGTTCCACCACGTCGGCCTCCGCGTTCGCACCGAGGATCTGAACCACGGCGTCGTCTTTCGCAGCGACTCGGCCGGCTTCGACATGGAAGGCAACCCGGTCCCCGTCGTGCACACGCCGGTCGGCGACTTCGGTCTCTGGAAGTCGATCGCACCGCATCCGACCGACGCCCAGTGGGGCGTCTTCGAGGACGAGGTCGGGGTCGGGATCTACTTCGTTCACCGACTCGATCCGTCGATCGTGTGGCCGCGCGGCGAGATCGAGCAGCCCGGCGTCGACCGCGGCAATGCGCTGCACTTCACGACGTGGTGGCTCGCGGGCGACGGCTCGGAGGTGCAGGGCACGCTCGCCGAGATGCGCGGCCGCGGGACCCTGAGCTACGGCTTCTGGTTCGAGTCGGGGTCCGAGCCACTCAGCGGTCCTCCCGAGCGCGTTTGGCCCAAGTTCGGCAACTGGTGGGAGCCGCGCGGCAACGCCGCGATGCCGGCCGAGCCGGCCGTGCACACGATCGAGGCACAATAGGAGCGAAACGGGCGTCGGTTCATTCTCGTGGCCTTGGCATGAAAGGCCCCAGGAGGAACTCCGAGTGAAGGCGATCGTGGCAACCTGTGCTCTGCTCGTACTGCTCTTAGCGCCCGAAGCCCTCGCGGCGGACTGGTACGTCGATCCGGTCCATGGGTCCGACTCCAATCAGCCAGCAACTGATGGTGCCTGATCCCACTCCGTTCGGAGATCGTTGGCTGCCGCTCGCCCTGCTCGACCTCGCCGGCGGGTGCGACCTGGACGATCGCCAAGACAGTTACGTTTACGCTGTAGGGATCGGTACGACGCGAACGGCGGCTCAGCGCACCGCGTTCCACGCTATCGGCGCGTCCATGCTCGAGGTGGTGTACGCATCCGAGAACCGCGGGACCGAGCTCGACCCGGGCGCGCCCGCGTCCGTGCCACGCTCGAGCAGATCGCCACGCTCGTTGATGAAGAAGATGCGCCGTCCCGTGCGGCCGTTCTCGACGGGCCATGCGTATGCGCACCAGCGCGCTTTGGCTAGCTCGGCGTCGATGCTCGAGGCGACGCCAGTGGCGCCTCCCGTGATCGACTCGGCGACACCGTTCGCTTGCGCGTCCGGCAGGAACACCTTGTAGAAGTAGCCCGAACGCTCGACCGTACCGTGCCCCGCGCTATCGGCGCGCACGACTCCGAACGCCGATGCGAGCATCGCGGGGTTCATCTTGCGGTTGCCGACGACCGGGCTGGTTGGGCCTAGCTCGCGCAGAGGCGCCGCACCGGCGAGCTCGGCCAAGTAGCCGTACTCGCCCGCGCCGTCCGCGTTGGTGTCGATGAGCACCGCGGCCTGGCACATCGCCTGGGCCGCGGCGATCGAGCGCAACGTTGCGATCGCGGCGCTCTCGTTGGCGCTCATGCGCGCGTCGAAGAGCTTCTGCGTGAACGGATCGGCGTCCGTCGTGGTCTCGGTTGCGGCGGGCTCCGATGCGGTCGGATCGATTGCCGCCGTCTCCTCGGGCACCTCCTCGGTCGGCCGCTCGATCAGCGCGTCGCGCTCGGCGCGAGTCTGTGCGGCGGCTTCGAACTCCGCCTGCTCGCGCGCCGCACGTTCCCACACGCCTTCACCGCGCTCGGCCGGAGCCGTCGGGCGCTGGGCGGGCTGGACTTGCGTGGGGACCACCTCCGTCTCGGCCCCGTTCGTTAGAACGACGCCGACCGTCGCAGCGATCGCGGCGCCGGAGACGATCAGGAGTGCGTTGCGCTTTGCTGTCACGGGGCTCCTCGGGTTGAACCTGAGGAGCCCCTTTCGGACGTTTGGCCGAAGGGCCGTAGCAATCCCCTTTACTCGAACAGAACCGAAACCCCGTCGGTGAAGTTCGAGGTCACCCCGTCGCGGTACCAGCCCTGGAAGTTCCAGGAGTCGCCCGGCTGGATTGCCGTCGTGCCCGGGTTAGCGGCGATCGGAACCGCCGTGAGGTTGACGTCGATCGAGAACTGGCCCGACGCACCGGAGTTCCGCACCAGCTCGTCGAAACGGCCCAGCATGCTGCCGCCGGCGAGACAGAAATTGCCGGAGCTGCTGCCGGGGGTCGGGTCGAAGCCCTGGACGGGGCTGGCGAGGAAGTACCCGAACTCGCCCAGCGGCATGCTGGCGGCCGTCAGCGTCAGGTCGTTGTCGGTCACATCCGCGCTGCCCGTCGCGGTGATCGACGCGGGGTTTCCGGTCGAGTTCGGCAGGTTGGGCGAGCAGTAGTTGTTGCCGATCGGCGGCGTGGCGGGCGGGTCCCACTCGACGACGAGCCGCGCGGGTTCCGGCGTGCCGTCGAACGACTCCGCCGTGCGCTCGCCGGTGCCGGTGACGAGGATCAGGACTCGGTTGCCGCTCTGCCAGCCGGGTCGGTCGACGACCTCTTGCAAGACGCTCCCGAGGTCGGACGTCCGCTGCAGTATCCCGATCGCCTGCACGTACTGCCACGGGCTCGGGAACCACGGGGCCAAGGCCGTCGTCGTCGGGCGGCTCGAGAGGTCGGAGCTCGACTGGGTGATCGGCGGCGCGTCGTCGGACGCCTCCGCCCGGATCGTCAAGAACGTCGGTTCGGTGCCGACCTCGTCCGTGGTGAACTGAACGTGGCCGGAGGTGATGGTCGCGCCCTGCGGCACGTCGAGTTGGAAGCGCATCCCGACCGTCTGGTCCGAGCCGTCGAAGGTGAACTCGAGGTCGCTGCTCGTGAGGCTCATCACCCCGCCCGCACTCTCCTCTCCGTCGTTGTCCGAGCTCTGGATCTGCGTCTCGAGGCGCAGGGGCGTGCGGACGTCGATCACGCGCCCCGGCGTGCTCGCGGAGCTGCCGTCGGTCGCGACGACGAGTGCGCTCAGGACGTACGAGCCCGGAGCCGGCGGAGTCCAGCTGCCCGTGTAGGGCGCGAAGTTCTCCACGCCGGCGAGCTCGTCGTCGACGTAGAACTCGACCCGTTCCACCGGACCGGACGGCGTTGCCTCCAGTTGGATCTCCTGATTCGGCAGTCCGGTCGTGCCCGCGACCGGCAGGTCGAGCGAGACCGCGACCGTGCTCGCGCAATCGGGGTAGATCCACGACTCGACGTGCGTCGAAAGACCGCCGTCGTCGGTGACGGTGAGCTCGATGCGGTACGCGTAGAACTCACCGTCGCACGGGGTGGGGGGGATCACCGCGATCGTCATCGGGTTCGTGTCCGGCGGCTCGGGGTGCGAGTGCACGCTGTGGTGCAGCGAGACGAGCCACTCGTAGCTGAGCTCGCTCGGACCGTGCTCGGCGTCGCTGACCGTAGCGGCGAGCGGCAGGTTCGTGCTCTGCTGCGTCGAGTAGGTCGAGCCGTTCACGAAGCTCGTGATCTCGACCATCGGAGGCGTGTTGTTGAGGAACACGTCGTAGGTCGTCGAGTCGCTCCCGCCCGCATCGTCGCTGACCGTCAACGTCACGGAGTAGCTCGTCGGGTTGCTGCCGGCCGCGAACGTGTGCAGCGGCGTCGGCTCCGTCGAAGTACCGCCATCGCCGAAGTCCCAGTCGAACGTCAGGAGCCCGTTCTCGGGATCGGTCGAGCTCGTTCCGTCGAAGCGCACGGTCAGCGGGCCCGCGCCGAACAGCGTGTCGGCTCCGATCTCCGCGTCGGGGTCGATGTTGACGTTGCCGGCGAAGCGGATGCGGCGCAGCTCGTATTGCTGAAAGGGCACGTAGACCAAGCTGCCGTCGGTCGGATCCTCGGTGAGGAACACCGGTCGCTGGGGCACGCCGAAGTCGAGGACCTCGGTCGGCTTGTCGTCGGGACCGAAGTCGATCGCACGCATCCAGTTGGTCGTGTAGTCCATGTGGAAGTACAGACCGTTGTAGACCGGATCGAAGCCGACGCCGCTGTGCCACACGCCGGCGACGGCACACCGGCCGTCGAACGCTTGGCCGGCGACCGGGGAGCCCGGGGTCCCCAGGAAGGCGATTGCCGCGTCGTTGCCGGAGAAAACCGGGATGCGCGTGACGTCGCTTCCGTGGCGGTAGTCGAGCTCCGGCCGGCGGTGCATGAACGTCGGTGTCGAGGCTGGGATCTGCTGCCCGTTGCACGGGTTGGGGAACGATGGCGACTGATCGAGCTGCTCCTGCTTGATCAAGTCCTGGAAGCGAAAGAACGGCACGCCACAGTTGTTGGCTGGATTGGGCGCGTCCAGATTCTGGGTCAGGGCGTCGTTGTACCCGCCGTTGAGCGTCAGCCCCTCGAAGATCGGCCAGCCGAAGTTCATGCCGGCCTCGGTCGCGACGTGGATGTCCTCCCACGTGTTCCAGCCGACGTCGCCGATGTAGATCGCTCCCGGCTGTCCGGCGGCCGGATTCGATTGACCCGTCCCCGGGCGCAACGCGATGCGGAAGGGGTTGCGCAGGCCGAGGCACCAGACCCGTGACCGCGCCGAGCGCGGTTCGCCCGCATCGTAGAACGGGTTGGAGGGCACGCCGTCGCCCGTCGCCGGGTCGATGCGGATGAGCTTGCCGTTGAGGCTGCCGATCAGCTGCGAGCGGAACGCCCCGACGTTCTCGGCGGGGCGGATGATCCCGTTGTTCAGCGCTTGGTTCCAGTACGTGCTGTTGTGGCTGCCCGAGTCGACCGCGGTGTAACTCGCGCCGTCGCCGCTCGAGGCGATCAGGGTGCCGTCCTCGCCGAAGACGATCGAGCCCGTTCCGTGGGACTCGTGCAGGATCGGGACGCCCGAGTCGATCGTGTCGCCGAGCAGAACGAGCCGGCTGCCCGGGACCAGGGTCGTGAAGTTCGTCGCGGCGTCGGCGGTGTAGCGCGTGATACGGCCGATCGTCGCCGCGTAATACTGGTTGGTGCCGGGGTCGTAATTGCCCGTGCCGGCGAACAGTAGATGGTGCCGGTCGACGACGTAATAGAGGTAGATGTGGCCGTTGACAAGGAAGTCCGGATCGAGCGCGATCGACAGCAGCCCGAAGTCGCGCCAGTTGCCGACCTCGTCCTCGATGTCGATCAGCGGACCCGGGAGGCGCACGCCGTTCTCGACGATGTGGACGTGACCCCTCTGTTCCGCGACGTACATGCGCCCGTTCGCGTCGAACACGCCGCCGACGACGTTGTCCCATCCACCGAGGATGAGCTCGTCGACGTAGTCGGGGGGCAGGCTTTGTGCGGCGAGGGGTGGTGCCAGGAGGGTGGCTGTGGCAAGCAGAGTGACGCTACCGATCGAATTCATGCTCATGCGGCTCCAACGATTCTCACGCCGATTTGGCGCGCCTTTGCGATTCGCCCTCCAGGCTACACGATTCTCGTCGCAGGAGCGGGGTCGCCAGCGGTCCCCGCTCCCGCCGTTTCCAATGTCATTTTCCGATCACGACGGTTCCTCCCGTTGCCTTGAGCGTGAGTGGCTTGTCGAGCGGGGCGAACGTCTCGTCGTACGAGCCGCTGGCGATCGAGACGATGCCACCGCTCGTAACGAGAGCGGCACCTTGTGAGACAGTACGTACAGGAGCGGATGCGGATCCGTTGCCTCCGGGGGGGGCGTTCGCGTCGACGTATACGATGACGAGCGGCGTCGCCGTGAACCGTCCGGTCTGCGTGATCGGGCCGTTCATGACGATGACTGCCGGGTTGCTCATCCCCGTGTAGCTTCCTGAGCCCGATCCGGTCCAGCCGGAGAACGAGAAGCCCGGCAGTGGTGTCGCCGAGATCGAGACCTGAGTGCCCGCCGCGTAGCTTCCGTTCGGCGGGTTCACGTTTCCCCCAGTCTCGGCCGTCATCGTGAGCGAGTAGACCGGCGTCGAACCGGGGACGTGAATCACGGCGTGCAGCGGCGCATTGGTGCCGGAAGTCCGGGACGACCAGGAGACCCCACCGCTGCTCGAGCGCAGGATCGTGCCCGTGCTCCCGACGGCCCAGCCGACGCTGGCGTTCCTGAATACCACGTCGGCGAGGGACGCACCTCCGTCGTACGTGTCCGTCCAGGACGCGCCGGCGTCGGTGGTTCGGTACATCTCGTGATCACCGCTGATCCAGCCCCTCGAACCATCGACGAAGTGGATTCCCGTCAGGTTGAACGAGGTCGGAAGAGGGTCGGAAGACCACGTCGCTCCGCCGTTGCTCGAACGCAACAGGCCTCCGGTGTTCCCGACCGCGAGTCCAGCGTTGCCCTCGAAGTGGACCTGGTTCAGCACCTGACCGAAGTACTGGGCGGACCAGCTCGCCCCGCCGTTCGAGGTCTTGAGGATCACGTTCGTCCCGACGACCCAGCCGGTACTGGCGTTGGCGAAGAAGACGTCTCGTAGCGTGAAGTTGGTCCCCGACACTAGTGTGCTCCAGGTGCCACCACCGTCGGTCGTCCTCAGGATCGTGCCCGTGGTCCCGACCGCCCAGCCACGCGTAGCGCTGACGAAAGCGACAGCGTGCAGGACGTATCCGGTGGAGAGGACTTGGCTCCAGTTTGCGCCTCCGTCCGTCGTCTTCAGGGCCGTTCCCGAACCAACGATGTAGCCCGTCTCCTGGGTAGGAAAGTCGACGTCGTTGAGCGCCTGACTCGTGAAGGGTGGGATCGCTGTCCAGGTAAGCCCGTCGTCGACGCTGTTGAGGATCGTCCCGGTTCCGCCGACGGCCCAGATGGCGTCTGTCTGGCGCGCCTGTGCGGGGTTCGCCGAACTGACCAGCACCGCGAGCAGGAGAGCGCCGGGTCTCGAGAGTCTTCGCATCGTGCCTCTCCTCCTTCTACTGCAGGTTAACGACGATGCGAACGAGACCTTCATCGCTCGTGAGCTCCGAGAGAGCCTTGCCGATCACTGCGCCGAAGGCGCGGTCGCGATCGGTGGCTTTCATCGCGTGCCCCGGCGTCGCGGACGAGGTCAACAGATCGCCAGGTGCGATGGGCCCGTTCGCCGTCGTGCACCGAACGAAGACCTGGCCAACCATCGCGATCGGAGTGTCGCCCTCGACTTGGCCGGGTTGGGACAGCTCGAGCCCCGGGTGAATCCCTCCCGCGCCCGAGACGACGCCCACGACGCGCGCGTCGTAGGGCTCGGCCGCCGGAGAGACCCGACCGTCGGAGTCGACCACCACGACGACTCCCGGTTCGCATTGCGCTCCGGCCGCGACGAAGGGCTCGACGACGTCCGCGCCGCCGCGAATCTCGAGCGTGCGTGTCGACACATCGCCGTCGATGTTCAGGTCGACGGTGTCAGGCCCGGCTCCGCGGATCCTCACTACGCCGGTTCCTGTCGTGCCGGTCTCCCGCGAGACGATCTCGAGCGCGCTCACTCCGGACGAGTCCGGATACCAGCCCCGAATGAGCCATTTGTTGACCGCGCCTGCCGTCTGAATGCCAACGGAGGGCACCGATCCGCTCGAGTAGACGTTCACGTCGACGAAGCCTCCCGACGCGCTCGAGTGGAAGTCGCCGTTGACCTCCAGATTCGCATCGGGGTTCGTCGTACCGATCCCCACATTGCCCGTTGCCGCCTCGACGTTGAGGTCGGTGCTCATCGGGTACAGCCTGCCGAGCGAGGGATTGCTCGACGCGGCGATGCAGCTGCCGGGCGACGCCTGGTCCGCGAGGTTCGCGACGCACGTGATCAGCGGCTGCGAAGTCGATCCGGGTACGTTCGCCGAGCCCCACACCGTCCCGGTTCCTCCTCTGAGGATCGAGGTCGAGCGCGCATCGACGAGCGTTGGCTGGGCGGTGCCGTTGGATGTTGCACCGAGGAGGCCGCCGTTCGGGAGTTGCGCCGCCGGGGAGCCGGCGACGACCTCGTCGAACGCGGCACCCTCTCGGTTGCGTAGGACGTGATAGCCGTCCGTTGCTTCGATCTCCAGGTCGACGAACCCGTCGTGGTCGAAGTCGACCAGCCGGAGGGAGCGCGCGCCGCGGATCCCCTCGAAAGCAGGCAGGCCGTGTTCAAACACCTGCTGGGGAGTCCCGCGCCAGAGCGCGAGTCCGGTGCGCTCGGAGCCCACGAGAAGGTCCTGAATGCCGTCGCGGTCGTAGTCGACCCATGCGCCGAAGGACTGCGGTCCGGCTTCTTCGAGCCCACTCGAGGTCGTGCGGTCCTCGAACGAACCGTCTCCCGCGTTCCGCAGCAGTCGGCTTTGGCCGGAGGGTTCGACGAGGAACAGATCGACCAATCCGTCTCCGTCGTAGTCGGCCCAGGCCGACCTCGAGGGTGCCGGTGTGACGCGATCGTCCGCCGGCGGCGGGACAACCTTCGGGCCCTCTTCGGATTCGACCTGGCTCCAAGCTGCCGTCATCGCGGCGCCGAGCAGAACGGTTGCGTACATGAGCCTCATGTTCATTGCCTTTCGTGTTCAGGGGGGCGGGTCAGCACACGGAGGAGCGCAAGGGCTCTTGGGCCACGCGACCAAAAGCCAGACTTTTTTGCGGCGTCGAGCAGAGGAGCAAAAAGCGCCAGATTCATCCGAGACGTCCGTCTGTTCTGCGCTCCTGGTCGTGCAGTGAACCCCGTACCGGATCAAAGGAAGCGTGATGAAGAATGGACTGCCCGTCGTGCAAGTGCTCGCCGCCTGTTGCCTCATCGCTTGCTCGGACTCGAGGGACAGCGCTATCGGGGAACCCCAAGACTCAGGCTCCGCTGCGGAGCACGCACACGGGTGCTCCATGTCGCCGTCACCGGCCGAGGTCGAGCTCACCCGCTGGCTCGTCCAGCGCGGCGCCTACGAGGTCGATGGACACTTCGACCACTTCCTGGAAGTCGACGTCGCCTTTCACATCGTGCGGCGCACGAACGGGTCCGGAGGTCTCGACGCCGGTGCGCTCGATGGCGACCTGGCGGACCTCAACGATGCCTTCGAGTCCACGGGGATTCGCTTCGAGCGGGGCACGTCGGTGCGCTACATCGACTCCGACGCGTTCTACTTCGAGATCGACACGCAGGCGGAGATCGATGCCCTGCGCTCGACGAGCCCCGTTGCGGGCATGATCAACGTGTACTTCACGCCCAATCTGGCGAACGAGAACTACTCGCTGTGCGGGATCTCGTCGTTCACGTTCTCAGCCGTTCAGGGGATCGTGATGAATAACTCCTGCTCGTCCTCGTTCGGCAACCACGCGACCCTGGTCCACGAGTTCGGCCACTACTTCGACCTCTTCCACACGCATGAGACCGCGTTCGGAGTCGAGTGTCCGGATGGCTCGAACTGCGGCCAGGCGGGAGACCTCGTGTGCAGTACGCCGGCGGATCCGAACCTCTCGGGACAGGTGTCCCAGTGTCAGTACACCGGCAACGCGACTGCGTGCGGTTTTCCATACGAACCGCAGCCGTCCAACTACATGTCCTACGCGCCCATTAGCTGCCGGGTGCGCTTTCGGGGCGGCCAGCGAACGCGCATGCTCGCCACGCTCATCCAACTTCGTCCTGGGCTCATCGGCAGCCCGGGACTTCAGGTGACGTGGGTCGACTTCGCGGCTTCGGGGGCTCAGACGGGCTCGTTCGCGAACCCGTACCGGACGCTCGCGGCGGGGATCGCTGCCACGGGAGCCGGGGGGAGGGTCGTGGTCAAGGGCCCCGCGACAACGACGTACGCGCCAACGATCCTGGCCGAGGTCACGCTGGATGCGTTTCGCGGTGAGGTGGTGATCGGAGACTGAGGAGGCCCGTGCTCGCTCCGCCTATTTCTCGTCTGCTCGCTCGCGGAGGAGGGCCTCCATCGACTGCTCGAGATCGCTGAGACGGGCTCGCACAGGCGGGTCCATCTCCCACTCGGTCGCCCGGAGCTTCTCGAGCATCGTCTTCATTCGGCCGCACTTCTTGTCGGCGTTCGGATCGCCTTCCGCGACGGCCACGCGCACCATCTCAACGGCGTCTCGTAGCTCGGTCAGGGCGCGCTCGTGTTCGCGCGCGTGCAACAGACTGTGCACCTGGGAGAAGCGCACCCAGACGCTCTTCGGCGCGAGCCCGCGGGCTGCATCGAGAGCTGGCAGTGCACCAGCGGAGTTCCCCGCGCTTTGACGCGTCAGGCCGGTCCTCAGGTGCCAGATCGGGTCGACGGGATGGAGCTCGCTCAGAAACACGAAGTGCTCCTCCGCTTGGGCCCACTCCTCGAATTCGAGGTGGATGTTCGCGAGGTTGGCTCTGCGCTGAACGTCGGTCGGTTCGAGCTCGAGCGTGCGCTCGTAGAAGGGGATCGCCTCGCGCATGCGGCCCGTGGAGTGCAGGAGGAGGGCGAGGTTCCGGTGGCCGTCCACGCCGTCGGGGTCGAGCTCGATGGCTCGGCGGTAGCGTTGTTCTTCTTCCTGCGGACGTCCCAGCTTGTGGAGGCAGACGCCCGCATTCGATTGGATCGATGCGCTCTCTTTCCCGAGCTCGATCGCGCGGTCGAAGGCCGCGAGTGCGGGTGCGTAGCGCTTGGCGAGAAGGAGGAGCTGGCCCCTCTTGTTGTGGACCTTGACGTAGTCGGGGTTGTCGCGTTCTACGCGGTCGAACTCAGCGAGGCCTTCGTCGTGGCGACCGAGTTTGCCGAGCACGGTGGCACGGTTCGAGCGAGCCACTGAGTTCGAAGCCTGGATGCTGAGCGCCATGTCAAAAGACTCGATTGCTTCTCCCAATCGGCCCGACTGCATGTGGGCCCAACCGACGTTCGTCCATGCCCCCGAAGCGCTACTCGTTCGGAATCGAACATTCTCGAGGGCTCGTCGGGCGTGGTTCTCCGCCTCCTCAGTTCGGCCAAGTCTTGCTTCGGCTGTAGCCAAACCGTTCCACGCATCAGTCCAATCGCCCACCCGCGACAGGCAAGCCGTGAAGTGTAGCGCTGCCTCAGCTGGGTCGTGTTCCGCGAATTCTGGATTGCCGTAGTAGTGAGCCAAGCTGAAGCGCGCGACGAGTAGAGTCGGGTCTAGTTCAATTGCACTGCGGAAATGCCTCCCTGCGCTCTCCTCTCCATCCACCATTGTTCGGACGGCTCCGAGCCACGCGAGATGATTGGCAGACCTCGACATTTCGTTTTCGATATCATTGAGCCAGTCCCATGACGATGAGTAATTCTGGACGAAGAGTCGCCACGCCTTACCCATCTGCCGGTCTGGAACGAGGGGTAAGCAGTCTTGGACCAGCCGCATCAAGGCCACGCCTCCCGGCTGCTCTGCTCCGATCTTCGACCAGCGTGCCAGTTGATCCGAAGATGCCCATTCCGGCGCCTGGCTGTCCAGCGAGACCACCGCTCCCATGAAGCCCCAGGCTTTGAGAGTGAAGAGCAGGCCACTAAGCCCATCCCAAAGAGCTTGGCCGGATCCGGGCTGTCTCGCGTAAACAGCGTTGATCCGGCGAGCGACTTCATCCGATTCGATAGAGCCGTCGAGCGGAATGTCGTAGTCGGCGTAAATGGTTAACTTGGCCTCGATAAGGCTGAGCGATTGTTGAGCGAGGGCGCTTGCGCTTGGTTGAGGTCTGCCGGCAAGGAGGCTCTCCATGTCGAGGATCTCACTCCCCCTTTGCCTCCACGCTGTCTCGATACCATGAGTCCGGAAGACGTTGTCAAAGAGTTCTGGAAGCTGTTGTTCTCTGAATGTTCTAGAAAGGAGGTCGTTCTCAATCTTGGCCGATAGGATCCAGACCCCACCCACCGCTAGCATCAGAGCAATAGCGGTTCCGCCGACCACCGCCAGGCGATTCCGTCGTGCGAACTTGCGTAGCCGATAGAGCGAGCTCGGCGGTCCGGCCATCACGGCCTCGTTCGCGAGGAACCGCTCGAAGTCGTCGGCGAGGTCGGATGCGCTGCCGTAGCGCTCGTCCGGACTGCGCCGCAGCGCCTTGTCGAGGACCCATCCAAGCTCGGCGCTCGCGCCGCGCTCGAGGCTCGTGAGCTTGGCGGGGCGTGCCGTGAGGACCGCGTGGGCGACGTCCCCGAGGGGCCACTCGCCGACCGGGCGATCCTTCAAATGCTGGAAGGGGTGCTGGCCACTCAAGAGCTCGTATGCGAGCACGCCCAGCGAGTAGACATCCGAGCGCACGCCGACCGCGCCCAGCTCGTCGGAGAACTGCTCGGGACTCATGTACATCGGAGTACCGATCACGAAACCCGGTGCCGTTTCGATGCCCCGCGCGGTATCGGGACCGACCTGTCGGGCGACGCCGAAGTCGATCACCTTGATCTTTCCGTCGCTTCCGACCAGGACGTTGCCGGGCTTCAGGTCGCGATGAATGATCAGCTGCTCGTGTCCAGCCGCCACCGCCCGGCAGGTCTCGATGAGCAGCCGGATGCGGCGGCGCGCGTCGAGCTGCTCGTCCGCGGCGTATTGCGTCAGGCTCCTGCCGCCCGTGACGTACTCCATCGCGAAGAAGGGGATTTGCCGTTCGGCGAGGCCCCAGCGTTCGACGTGGACGCCGGCTTCGTACACGCGTGCGATGCCCGGATGGTGCAGCTGCCCGAGCAACTGCGACTCGTATCGAAAACGCTGGATCGCGGACTCGGACTGGAGTCCCTCGTTCATCACCTTCAGCGCGACGAGTCGCTTGGGATCCTCTTGTTCCGCCTCGAAGACCTCACCCATCCCGCCCTTTCCGACACGGCGCGTGATGACGTAGGAGCCGATGCGTTCTGGGAGGGGCGAGCTCACGGACTGCGACGCGGCTCCGACAGCTTCGCGAATGTGCAGCTCCGGCAACGTGGCCTCTGCGTCGCATCTCGCCAGCAGCTGCTCGACGCGCGCGCGACCATCGGGGTCGCGGGAGTCGAGGTCCTGGAGGAACCGCTTGCGATCCTCCTTCGGCAGGGCGTGGCTCGCCTCGAACCAGGCGAGGATCTGACGCTCTCGCGTCGCGTCGAAGGCCTCAGGCACGGAGACGTTCTCCCATCCAAGCGCGCGCCAGCGTCCGCGCGCGCTCCGCGTCGCGGGTCCCGATCTCCAGGACCTCGGCGATCTCGGCGTTCGACAGGCCGCTGACGAAGCTCATCTCGAACACGTCGGCCTTGATCGAGTCGAGAGAACGCAGCTCGTCCAGGGCGCCGTAGAGTGAGACAGCATCCGGGGACACGTTCTTGGCCTCGGGGTCGTCCAGTGCGTCGAACGCGACGCGTTGGAGTGCCCCGCCCCTCTTCTCGGAGCTTCGCCGCCGAGCGTAGTCGACGAGGATGCGCCGCATCACGCCGGCAACCAGGCTGTAGAACTGCCGGCGGTTCTCGAAGCCGTACGTCTTCATCGCACGCAGCCGGAGGTAGAACTCGCTGACGAGCGCGCTCGGCTGGAGCGTGTGATCGGCCCGCTCTCTGTCCATGTGCCGGCGGGCGATGTCACGCAACGCTTCGTGCACGGCTGTCGCGAGGTCCGATTCCGCTCCGGGATCGCCCGCGCACATCCGGTTCAACAACAGCGTGATCGGTTCTTCGGCTTCTGTCATGAGTCGCGGTCGGAGTCCGAGTTGGAGGGCGAGCGAGGCTCCTCGACGATTGTAGAGCGTCATTCGGGGATCGCCTGTCCCAGGGAGGTCGCTCCCCTGTGGCCGTGTCAGGGGCCAATTTGGTACCCTCCCGGGCTGATCAGGCCGGTCTCAAACCCCATGTCCGCCCCTCTCACCGACCCCGCACGCGGCCCCAAGCCGCCCTGGTTGAAGGTCCCGCTCCCGGGGGGGGAGGGTTACACGCGCCTGAAGAGTCTCGCCCACGAGCTGGACCTGCACACCGTGTGTGAAGAGGCGCGCTGCCCGAACATCGGCGAATGCTGGAAAGGGGATCACGCGACGATGACGCTGATGGTCCTCGGCGACGAGTGCACGCGGCGCTGCCGGTTCTGCGCGGTCAAGACCGTCATGCAGGCGGCTCCGCCCGACTCCGACGAGCCCGAGAACGTCGGCCGGGCCGTCGGACGCATGGAGCTCGACTACGTCGTGGTCACCAGCGTCGATCGCGACGACCTTCCCGACGGCGGTTCGGAGCACTACGCCGCTTGCGTGCGCTCGATCCGGCGCCACGCGCCGAGCACGATCGTCGAGACCTTGATCCCGGACTACAACGGCGCGGATCTCGCACGCCTGATGGAGGCGCGCCCCGACGTGCTCGCGCACAACGTCGAGGTCGTCTCGCGGCTGCAGCGCAAGATCCGCGATCCGCGCTGCTCGTTCGAGCGCTCGCTCGACACGCTGCGTGAGGCCAAGGAGCTCGCCGCGGACACGTTCACGAAGTCCTCGATCATGGTCGGTCTCGGCGAGAGCGAGGACGAGCTGGTCGAGTCGATGCGCGAGCTGCGCGGGGTCGGCGTCGACTTCCTGACGCTCGGCCAGTACCTGCGCCCCACGACCAACCACGCGCCCGTGCGCGAGTACCTCAGCCCCGAACGCTTTCACGAGCTCGAGCTCGAGGGACGCGCGATGGGATTCGCGTACGTCGCTTCGGGTCCGCTCGTGCGGTCGAGCTACAAGGCGGGGGAGTTCTTCGCCGCCAAACTCGTTCGGACCCGCCGCGCCCAGTAGATTCCGCCAGAAGATCGCCCAAAAGATCCATCGCGTACACCCAGACAGCTTCATGGACACCACCGAACTTCTGAAGGTCATCGAGCCCGACGGTGCGACGCCCGGCTTCGACACCGACCTGTCGGACGCCGAGCTCGTTCACTGCTACCGCACGATGCTCGCGGTTCGTGCGTTCGACGACGTTTGCATGAAGCTCCAGCGCGCCGGGCGGATCGGCTTCTCGATTCCGAACAAGGGTATCGAGGCGACGCAGGTCGGTGCGGCGAGCGCGATCGACAAGACCGACTTCTTGTTCCCGAGCTATCGCGACTTCGGCATGGCGCTATACCACCGCGTACCGCCGGTCGAGATGATGCACAACATGTTCGGCAATGAGCTGGACAGCGCCCACGGCCGGCAGATGCCGGTGCACTTCAGCTTCGTCGACCCGATTCGCCTCTACTCGATCTCGTCGCCGATCGGCACGCACATTCCGCACGCCGTCGGTGCGGCGCACGCGTTCCGGTTGAAGGGCGAGGATCGCGTGTGCCTCGTCAGCTTCGGCGACGGCGGGACGTCGAGTCTCGGCTTCCATTCCGGGCTGAACTTCGCGGGCGTCTGGAAGGCTCCGGTCGTCTTCCTGTGCCAAAACAACGGTTGGGCGATCTCGTGTCCGAGCGAGGAGCAGACCGCGTCCGAGGGCTACGCGATCAAGGCGAAGGCCTACGGCATGCCGGGCATCGTCGTCGACGGCAACGATCTACTCGCCGTGCGGCAGGCGACCTCCGATGCCGTCGCGCGCGCGCGGCGCGGCGAAGGGCCGACCCTGATCGAGGCGCGGACCTTCCGCATGGGTGGTCACTCGACTTCCGATGATCCGACGCGCTACGTCCCGGCCGAGTTGCTCGAGGAGTGGGGCCGCAAGGATCCCGTGACGCGCTTCCAGCGCTACCTCGAGAAGGAGGGCATCTGGACGGCCAAGCTAGAGGAGCAGCTCACGGCCGAGGTCTCCGCCGAGATCAACGCCGCCGCCAAGGTCGCCGAGGGCACCGGCCAGCCCGGCCTCGAGACGATCTTCAGCGACGTGTACGCGGACCTCCCGACCCACCTGCGCAAGCAGGGCGAGTTCCTCTTCGACCTCACCGCGCGCCGCGGGGATGCGGCCGCCGGCGACGGGGCATTCCCTCTTTAGGCCCGTCGACGACGTCACACCGCGACCCCTCCGACGAAACCTCCGAAGCCTCGAATCCATGCCCACCCTGACTCTCCTCCAAGCGGTCAACGACGGCCTCAAGTCCGTCATGCGCACAGACCCCGACGTGCTCGTGTTCGGCGAGGACGTGGGGCTCAAGGGTGGCGTCTTCCTGGCGACGGAAGGACTGACGAACGAGTTCGGCAAGGAGCGCTGCTTCGACACGCCGTTGTCCGAGGACGGCATCATCGGCACCGCGATCGGCATGGCGATGAACGGCCTCAGGCCCGTCGCCGAGATCCAGTTCCAGGACTTCATCTTCCCGGCGTTTGATCAGATCGTCTCGGAGGCGGCCAAGCTGCGCTACCGCTCGGGCGGCCAGTACACGGCTCCGATGGTGATCCGCACGCCCTACGGCGGCGGGATCCGAGGCGGCCTCTACCACAGCCAGTCGGGCGAAGCCTACTTCGCGCACACCGCCGGGCTGAAGGTCGTCATTCCCTCGACGCCGCACGACGCCAAGGGTCTGTTGATCGCTTCGATTCAGGATCCCGACCCCGTGCTGTTCATGGAGCCGAAGGCTCTCTATCGCTCGGTCAAGGGCGAAGTTCCCGAGGACGTGTACACCGTCGATCTGTCGACCCTGCGCCGCGTGCGCGAGGGCAAGGACGTCACGATCTTCTGCTACGGCGCGATGGTGCCGGTCGTCGAGAAGGCGGCCACGCAGGCCGCCGCCAAGGGCATCGAGTGCACCGTCGTCGATCTGCGCACGCTGCTGCCGCTCGACGAAGACGGCGTTCTGGAGGCGGCCAAGAGCACCGGTCGCGTCGTCGTCGTGCACGAGGCGCCGCGCTTCTGCGGCTACGGCGCCGAGATCAGCGCGCTCATCGCCGAGCGCTGCATCGAGTACATGGAGGCGCCGGTCAAGCGCGTCACCGGTTTCGACACACCATTCCCCAACACCCTCGAACACCACTATCTGCCCGACGACCGTCGGGTGCTCGACGCCATCGAGCAGACGTTCGAGTTCTAAGATTCTAAGATATCGACACCACTCCGGAGCACCGACACGGCGGTGCCGGGCCCAGCTGCAAAACATGATCGAGTTCAAACTGCCCGACATTGGCGAAGGCATCGCCGAAGGCGAGATCGTCCAGTGGAAGGTCGAGACCGGCGAGACGGTGGAAGAGCACCAGCCGATCGTCGAGGTGATGACCGACAAGGCGACCGTCGAGGTCCCCGCGCCCGCGGCCGGCCGGATCACGAAGATCCTCGCCGCCGAGGGGGACACCATCCCGGTCGGCGACGTGATCTTCCACCTCGACGAAGGTGGTGGAGCGGTGGCCCCGAGCGCCCCGGCCGCGCCGGCACGCGTACCGACGCCTGCTGCGACGCCCGCTGCCACACCCGTAGGGGCAGCCGGTGGTGCCGTGATCGAGTTCAAGCTGCCCGACATCGGTGAGGGCATCGCCGAGGGCGAGATCGTGCAGTGGAAGGTCGCGGCCGGCGCGAGCGTCGAGGAGCACCAGCCGATCGTCGAGGTGATGACCGACAAGGCGACGGTCGAGGTCCCCGCCCCGGCGGCCGGCACGATCGTCCAGATCCTCGCCGCGGAAGGCGAGACGGTGCCCGTGGGCACCGTCATTTTCCACCTGCAGACCGGCGCCGCGGTGCCCGTGGCCGCGCCAGCGGCGGCACCGGTCGCCGTCGCCGCGGCTGCGGCCTCAGCCCCGTCGACGAACGGGCACTCCTCGGCCAAGGTGCTCGCCGTGCCCAGTGCCCGTCGCGTCGCGCGCGAGCTCGGCATCGACCTCGGCCGCGTTCCGGGTTCGGGTCGCAACGGCGTGATCCGCCGCGCCGACGTCGAGTCGTTCGCGAGCTCCGTGCCGGCCGCTGCCGTCGCGGCACCGGCCGCGCCGACGGCCCCGGTCGTGGCGGCACCGATCCCGCCCGCCGGCGAGGACATCCGCCGTCCGTTCCGCGGCGTGCGCCGCAAGATCGCCGACGCGATGGTGCGTTCGAAGACGACGGCGATGCACTTCACCGTCGTCGAGGAAGTCGACGTCACCGACCTGGTCGCCGTCCGCGCGAAGGCGAAGGCGATCGGGAAGGAGAGCGGCGTCAACGTGACCTACATGCCCTTCATCATGAAGGCCGTTGCGAGCGCGCTGGCGAAGTTCCGGTCGCTGAACGGGCATCTCGACGAGGGTACACAGGAGATCGTCAACCCCGCCGCGATCCACCTCGGCATCGCTACCGACACGCCGAACGGCCTGATCGTCCCCGTCGTTCCGAACGTGCAGGCGAAGGGCCTGTTGCAGCTCACCACCGAGCTCGCCGACCTCGCGGCGCGTACGCGCGAGGGGCGGGTCAAGCCCGAGGAGCTGCGCGGCAGCACGTTCACGATCACGAACGCGGGCAACATCGGCGGCACGCTGGCGACGCCGATCATCAACTTCCCCGACATCGCGATCCTCGGCGTGCACCGCATCGTCAAGCGCCCCGGCGTCGTCGAGACTCCGGACGGCGACCAGATCGCCGTGCGTCAGTACATGAACTTCTCGTGCAGCGTCGATCACCGGCTCGCGGATGGCGCCGACGCGGCGCGCATGCTGGCCTACCTGCGCACCCTGCTCGAGAACCCCGGCCTCATCGCGCTCTAGCGGTGTGAGTTGGAATCTCCCTTGACTGCGTCCCTTCAGATCCTGGCCCAGGACGGCAAGCCCGTTCGCTCGGTGCCCGAGCTGGCACCCGAGCGGATGGTCGAGCTGTTCGAGCACATGCTGCACGTGCGCTGTGTCGATCAGCGCATGCTCAAGCTCCAGCGTGCCGGGCGCATCGGCTTCGTGGGAACGGCCAAGGGGCTCGAGGCGTCGATCATCGGCTCGGCCGCCGTTCTCGATCACCGCGACTGGCTCTGGTCCGGGCTGCGCGAGGGCGGCGCCGCGGTGATGCGCGGTCTGCCGCTCGCCGAGTACGTGGCGCAGATGTACTGCAACTCGAACGACACCGCGAAGGGGAGGCAGATGTGCAACCACTTCCAGCACAAGGGTTCCAACTACCCGAGCTGGTCGTCGGTGATCGGCACGCAGATTCCGCACGGTGTCGGTGCCGCGTTCGCGACGAAGCGCCGCGGTGAGGACGCGGTACACGGTATCTACTTCGGCGACGGTGCGACGAGCTCGAACGGCTTCCACAGCGGCATGAACTTCGCTGCCGTTTGGAAGGTGCCCGCAGTGTTCGTATGCGTGGACAACGGCTGGGCGATCTCGGTCTCGTCCTCCGCGCAGACCTGCGCAGAGTCGTACGCGGACAAGGCGGTGGCGTACGGCATGCCGGGCGTGTCAGTCGACGGCAACGACGTGCTCGCTTGCTACGAGGCGACGCGCTCCGCTGCCGAGCGCGCACGCGCGGGCGATGGACCGACGCTGGTCGTCTTGAAGACGTACCGCATGTTGGGCCACTCGAGCTCGGACGACCCGACGCGCTACCGCGACGACGAGGAAGTCGAGAGCTGGGCAAAGCGCGATCCGATCCTGCGCCTCGAGCGCTACCTGACCGATCGTGGCGTCCTGCAGAAGGGGGCGCGCGAGGCCACGGAGAAGCGGCTCTACGCCGAGATCGACGCGGTCGTTCACGAACAGGAGGCTGCCCCGCGGATGGCGCTGCGCACCCTCGTCGAGGACGTCTACGCCGAGACGCCGCGCCACCTGCGCGAGCAGTACAACGCGTTCCACGCCGTGGTCGAGCGCCGCGGCGAAGCAGAGCCGGGCGACGGGGCGTTCCCGCTCTGATCGCTGCCACCGCGCCAGAAACAGATTCCCCAGGCGCCAACCAGGCGCCCTCTCACCCGCAGACCTCCCATCGTCCCACCGCATTCCATGAGCTCACCCCGCAAGGTCATCGTCATCGGCGCCGGTCCGGCAGGCTACGTGTGCGCGATCCGCTTGGCCCAACTGGGACAGGACGTCACGGTGGTCGAGAAGGAGTACCTCGGTGGCACGTGCCTCAACGTCGGATGCATCCCGTCGAAAGCGATGATCGCGGCGGGCTCGCTGATGCACAAGATCGGCTGCGCGAGCGCCATGGGGATCACCGCGACCGGCGTGTCGCTCGACGTCAACAAGCTCGTCGAGTGGAAGGCGGGCATCGTTGCCAGGTTGACGGGCGGCATCGGCATCTTGCTGAAGAACCACGGTGTCCCCGTCGTGATGGGGGAGGCGACCCTCACGGGCAAGAACACGGTCGAGGTCAAGACGAAGGAGGGCACCAAGGCCCTGAAGGCCGACGACATTGTCATCGCGACCGGCTCGATCCCGACCGAGATCCCGGGCTTCGCCTTCGACGAAGACAACGTCTGGTCGTCGACCGGCGGCTTGCGTCCGAAGAACATCCCCGACCACCTCGTCGTCATCGGGGGCGGCTACATCGGGCTCGAGCTCGGAATGATGTACTCCAAGCTCGGCTCGAAGGTGACCGTGCTGGAGGCAACACCGGGGGCGCTGCCCGGGCAAGAGCGTGACTGCGTCAAGGTGATCGAGCGCTCCTTGAAGAAGATGAAGATCAAGCTCCTGACCGAGACCTTCGCTCAGGGTTACGAGACGAAGGGCGCGAAAAAGTTGGTGCGCTTCAAGGGTAAGACCCCAGGAAACGAACTACCTACTGAGGACACGATCGAGTGCGACCAGATCCTCTCGACCGTCGGCCGGCGGCCGTATAGCGCGGGCCTCGGGCTCGAGCGTGCCGGGCTCGCCGTCGACGAGCGCGGCTTCCTGCCCATCGACAAGTCGATGCGGACGAAGGTCCCGAACATCTACGCGATCGGAGACATCGCGGGCCAGCCGATGCTCGCGCACAAGGGGTCGAAGGAGGGCCTCGTCGCGGCGGCGGTCATCGCAGGCCAGCCCGAGGAGTACGACGTGCGCTGCGTGCCTGCTGTCATCTTCACCTCGCCCGAGATGGCGGCGGTCGGGCTGACCGAGGACGAGTGCAAGGCGCAGGGGCTCGACTACAAGACCGGCTCGTTTCCCTTCGCCGCCTCGGGACGCGCGATGAGTCTGATGGAGACCGAGGGCTTCGTGAAGATCATCGGCGACGCGAAGACCGACGAGGTTCTCGGCGTGCACATGGTCGGCCCCGAGGTCACCGAGTTGGTCGCCGAGGCCGCGCTCGCCATCGAGATGGGTGCGACGGTCGAGGACATTTCGCGCACGATCCACGCCCACCCGACGCTGCCCGAGGCCCTGATGGAGGCCGCCGAGTCGCTGCATGGCATGGCGGTCCACATCTACCAGAAGAAGAAGTGAGCTCCAGCGCCGCTCCGCTGCTCGAGGTGATGCGCCTCGGTAGGCGCACGTACGCCGAGGTCTACGAGCTGCAGAAGGAGCTTCTCGACAAGCGCATCGCGAATGACGTGCGGGACACCCTGATCCTCGTCGAACACGAGCCGGTCGTGACCGTCGGGCGCGGGGGCGGCGGGGATCTCTCCGCGGTCGACGTGCCGCGCTTCGAGATCGAGCGTGGTGGAGAAGCGACCTACCATGGTCCCGGGCAGATCGTCGCGTACCCGATCCTTCAGCTTCCCGAGGAACGCCGCGACCTGCACCGCTACCTGCGCGATCTCGAGGAAGTCGTGATCCGCGTCCTGGCCGAGGTTCAGATCGAAGGGCGCCGCGAGCCGGGCAAGACCGGCGTCTGGATCGGAGACGGCAAGGTCGCGTCGATCGGCGTCGCGGTTCGGCGCTGGGTGACGTGGCACGGATTGGCTCTGAACGTGCACACGCAGCTCGAGTCGTTCCGGACGTTCCAGCCGTGCGGTCTCGATCCGGGAGTCATGACGCGCGTCGCGGACCACGCGGACGTCCCGCCGGCCCTGATCCTGTTCGAGGTTCTCGTCGTGAAGCACTTCCTCGAGGTCTTCGGGCTCGAGCTTCCGGCGGCTCCGCCACTCGCCGAGCCCGACGACGGTCAGCCGGACGAACGCGGCTACCCGCGCCTCCCGATCCTCTGAGCGGGTCGCTCGCGTCGGAGTCTCGTTCCGTGACACCGCATTGGGCGAATTCCTAGCTTCAGGACGAGCGAAGGCCAAAAGTCCGGCACCACGTCGCTCCGATGTAGGGGCTTCCGAGCTGTGTGCTCCAACGCTCGTGCTCCCCACAACCGGTACGTGCGACCAAGCTCCGAACTTTCGATGAGCAACCCTCTCCCCTCTCCCACGGATAAGCGACACGCTGCCGATCTCGGCGGGGGTGTCGTCGTGTCTCCCGAGACGATCGAAATGTTGATGGAGCTCGGAGGCGACGACGATCCGGAGCTCCTCGAGGAGCTGATTCACCTCTACCTCGACGATTCGTGCGTGCGCGTCAAGATACTCGGCGATGCCCTGGTCGGCGGCGACCTCGAGGCGATCGGCCGATCCGCTCACGCGCTCAAGTCGGCGAGCGCGAACATCGGAGCGCTCTGCTTCGCCGACGTATGCCGTGAGATCGAGACGTGCGCGAACGCTGGGGACAGCGCGCGCATGCAAGAGCTCGTCGGCCGCGGGCGGGCGATGCACGGCGAGGTCGAAGTCGTGCTGCGCACTCTCCTTGGAACTCCAGAGGGCCTTGGCGAGTGAAGATCGAGTCATTCGAAGAGTTGAAGCTGTCTGGCAGCCTGCCTTCCCCGGCCGGTGTCGGGATGAAGATCCTGCAGATCACGCGGAACGACGACTACAGCGCCGAGGAGATGGGCGAGGCCATCATGACCGACTCGGCGTTGACCGGTCGGATCCTGCGCCTCGCCAATAGCTCGATGCACGTTGGGGAAGAGCCGACGACGACGGTCTCCGAGTCGATCATGCGCCTGGGCGGCCGGGCGGTGCGCGACCTGGCGCTCGCCTTCTCGCTCGTGTCCAACCGGCGCCCTGGCATGTGCCGCGCGTTCGACTACGATCGCTACTGGTCGCGGTCGCTCGCGCGAGCGGTTTGCGCGCAGACTTTGAGCCGCGTCACGGGCCACGGACGACCTGAGGAGGCGTACGTCTGCGGGCTGTTGGGCGAAGTCGGCAAGCTCGCTCTCGCCTCCGTGTTCTCCGAGGAGTACGCCGAAATGCTCGAGCGCGGTTTGGAGACCGACGACGAGCTCTTGGCGGCGGAGTCGGAGGCGTTCGGCATCAACCACTCCGAGATCGGCGAGTGCCTGCTCGGGGATTGGGGACTGCCTGACTCGTTTGCGCAGGCCGTTGCCGGATTCACGCGGTCGCGCGGAATGCGCGAGGGCGAGAAGTCGATCGAGAGCCTCGCCAACCTGCTGCGGTACGCGAACGTGATCGCGGAGTCGATGGTCGCCAGCGACGACGTGGATCCGCGCGAGCTCGACCAGATCGGCACCGATCTCGAACGCCTGTCGGCTGCGCTGAAGATGACCGATGAGCCGTTCCTCAGTCTCTGCCAGACGTGCGTACGCGAGTGGGTCGCATGGGGCGAGAGCCTCGAGGTCGCGACCGCGGAGACCGACTTCGCGGAGATCTTCAAGAGGGTCGCGGAGGCGCGCGAGAAGATCGCGGCGGGCATCGAAGAGACGAAGGCTCGGCCGGCCAAGCAGGTCCGGCGGTCGAGGGACACCGACGCGATGGATCGCATCCGCATCCTCGCGATCGACGACGACCCGGTTTCGCTGCGCCTGTTGACCAAGCACCTCGAGCGCAGCGGATACGACGTCGACGTCGCTACGGGGGGCAAGGAAGGGCTCAAGCTCGCCCTGAAGAACTCGCCGGACATCGTGATCGCCGACTGCGAGATGCCCGGCTTCAGTGGCCTCGACCTCTGCCGCTCGCTGCGCAAGACGGACGCGGGCCGCAACATGTACTTCCTGCTCCTGACCGGTCGGGACGAGGAGGAGCTCGTCGTGACCGCCTTCGACCTCGGCGTGGACGACTTCGTGACGAAGCCGTTCGTGCCCAAGATCCTGAACGCGCGCATCAAGGGTGGTATTCGCCTCGCGCGGCTGCAGCGCAAGGTCGAGGCCGACAAGCAGACGATGATGCGGCAAGTGGCCGAGCTCAGCATGCTGACGCGCAAGCTCCGGACTGCCTCATTGACGGACACGCTCACGGAGCTGCCCAACCGGCGCTACGCTTTCAAGCGCCTCGACAACGAGTGGGCGTCCGCGTGCCGCACCGAGCGTCCCTTCGCGCTGATGATGCTCGATGTGGACCACTTCAAGCGCTTCAACGACAACTACGGGCACGACATCGGTGACGAGGTCCTGCGCGAGGTCGGACGCAATGTCCAGGGCGCCCTGCGGCACGGCGACGAGGTCTGCCGAATCGGCGGTGAGGAGTTCCTCGTCATCTGCCAGAACACCGACGAGGTCATCGGCGTCAAGATCGCCGACCGGATCCGCCGCAGCGTCGAAGCCTGTGAGCTCGATGTCCCGGGCTTCACGGAGGGGATCACGATCAGCATTGGCATAGCGGCCTACAGCCAGGGCGTCGAGAGCGTCGAGAGACTGCTGAAGCACGCCGATGAGGCGGTGTACGCGGCCAAGGACGCTGGGCGCAATACCGTCTGTGTCGCGTCGATCCCCGATGAGCAGAAACGGTCGGCTTGAGTTGAAGAGGGACTCGGCTTCGTGATCCAGAAGATCTTCGACGAACTCCGCCTGACTGGCGAGCTCCCCACGCCGTCCACGCTGGGCCTGCGAATCCTCGATCTCACGCGAGAGGGGGACGTCGACGTCGACCAGTTGGCCAGCACGATGATGGCGGATCCGTCGCTCACGGGGCGGCTGATCAAGCTCGCTGGAGCGTCGGGATCCGAGCCGACGTCGATCCTCGCCGCGGCTCAGTTGCTCGACCGCTCGGCGATCGAATCCGTCGCTCTCAGTTTCGCGCTGGCTTCGGACAACCGACAGGGCAAGTCGGTGCGCTTCGACTATGACGCCTATTGGGCGCTGGCGCTCGCCACAGCCGTTTCGGCTCAGATCCTGTGCAACGGGCTGCGGCTCGGTGACGCGAACGCGGCCTTCACCCTGGGTCTTCTCAACGACGTCGGCCAACTTGCGCTGGCGTGCGTGCACCCGGCCAAGTACTCGGCCCTGCTCGAAAAGTACCCGACCGCCGCGGGCGATCACCTGGCGCGGCTCGAGACCGAGACGTTCGAGATCAACCACATAGAGGTCACGGCCGCGTTGATGGCCGACTGGGGACTTCCGGAGGACTTCCGCGAGGCGGTCCTGGCGCTCTCGCCGGGCGGTGCTCAGCTCAGCACGGATTGCGCACAGACGTTCTCGACGCTCCTGGCCGCGTCGCGCGCGCTCGGCGCGCTCCTGGTCATGCCGCAGGAGGAGACCGACGAGTGGCTGCGGGCGTTCTTCAGTCTCGAGGAGACAGCGACGCGGCTCGGGATCGACTTCGACGAGTTCCTCGTCCACGCCGACCTCGTCGCGCCGATCTGGTGCGACTGGATGCGTCTCTTGAACCGCGAGCAGGCGCGGACCTCCCTCGTCGAGAGGTATCTGGATCTCGCCGACCGCGGGATCACCGAGGCTCCCCAAGAGCGCGTCGAGCCCGAGCCGGAGTCCACCGGTCTCAGCTTCTCCGACGAGATCGAGAACGCGATCGGCTTTCTCGACGACGGCGGCACGCTCGATGGCGCTGCGGTGGGCGGACCCGCCAAGCCGAAGACGCGGATCCTGATCGTCGACGACGATCAGCGCATGCTGCGCCTGCTCGTTCACCACCTCTCGCGTGAAGGCTGCGAGGTCGTCACGGCCGGCAGCAGCCACGAAGGCTTGCAGAAGGCGTTCGAAGAGCTGCCGCAGATGGTGATCACCGACTGGATGATGCCGGGCATGACTGGCGTTCAGCTCTGCCAGATGCTGCGCAAGAGCGAGGCGGGCAAGAAGATGTACGTCCTGATCGTCACCGCGCGTGAGGACGACGCACAGATCCTCGAGGCGTTCCGATCCGGCGTCGACGACTACATCGTCAAGCCCTTCAATCCGCAGATTCTGCTCGCCCGCGTTCGCGCCGGTCAGCGGATGATCGAGATGCGCGCCCAGTTCGAGTCGAGCGAGCGCGAGCGCCTCAAGCAGGTCGCCGAGCTCGGCATCATGACGCGCAAGCTGCGCGCCGCGGCGATGACCGACGCCCTGACCGAGCTGCCCAACCGGCGCTACGCGATGAAGCGTCTGAAGCAGGAGTGGGACAACTCCCAGCGCACGGGTCGCCCGTTGTCGGTCGTCGTCGGCGACATCGATTTCTTCAAGCGCATCAACGACCGCTTCGGCCACGACGCCGGGGACGCGGTCCTGCGCGAGATCGCGCACGTGATGCGCAGCAAGTCGCGCAGCGGCGACGTCCTCTGCCGTGTGGGCGGCGAGGAATTCCTGTCGATCAATATCAGCTGTGACGTGGAGATGGCGTCGCAGGGAGCCGAACGCCTGCGTTCGGCGATCGAGGAGTATGAGGTCACCTACAGCGGCTTCACCGGCAACATCTCGATGAGCTTCGGCGTCGCTCAACGCGTCGAAGGCATGGCGAGCCTCGATGATCTGATCAAGTGCGCCGACCAGGCTCTGTACGAGGCGAAGGACGGCGGCCGCAACAAGGTCGTCTTCGGACACTGGGGCGAGCAGCGGCGCGAGTCGGCGTAGAAGGCCCTCCGAGGTTCGAGGGATCCTCGGCCGGTCACTGCACGAAGTACGGACTCGACCAGGCGCAGCCGCGGTCGCGCTGCACGACGCGAACGTAGACGAACTCGCCCGCGGTCAAGTCCTGCAAGACATGCCGTACGTGGAGCTCGCGTTCGCCGCTTGCCGGGATCGCCGTGCGGTTGCCGCCCCTGCGAATGACGACGACTTCCTCGATCGAAGCGGTTCCGAGCACGTCGATCGTCAGGGTCGGCCCGTCGCCGATGCTGGCGCGCTCGACGCGCGCCCCCATCGGGCGTCCACCGAGCTCGCACGCGAGGACGATGCGCGGTCCGCTCGTCGCGTACACGGCGCGCGCCCGCATCGCCGCGAGCACGCCGGAGCGCGTCAGCTCTGGTGCGAAGATGCCCGCGAGGCCGCCGGTCCCCAGCCGCTCGCCGGTCGCCGCTCGCGGCGGCTTGTAGCCCGCGAGGGGGGAGAGATGCGCAAGACCGGGGTGCCCGTCGTGGCTGTCGCCCGATCCGACGAAGCCGAGGTGCGCACCGCGCTCGAGCACATCGCGCACGTAGTTGCCGCGCAGGCTTCCGCGCACGGGGAAGGGCGAGTCTTCCGCCTCGCTGCTGCCGTGCACCGAGACGATCTCGGTGATTGGCTCGAGCGTCGGGTCGGGCGCGAACGTCCAATTGACGGGAATGGGCTGGCCCGAGGAGTGGTGTGCGATCGTAAGCGCATCGCGTCCGCGGAGGCGATCCCAGAGCGCGCGCGGTGTCTCGACCGCCGGGTCGAGGGAGCTGTGAATCTCGCCAACGTCGTCGAAGTACAGGACGTGCCGATGGCCGTGAATCCAGCTCGTCCACTCGTAGCCGAGCAGCGTCACGAACTGGCCCGGTGCATGGAAGGCAGCGTTCTGCTCTTGGATCCCGGTCCAGAGCTCGGGATGCGCGTCGAGGAAGAGCACTCCGAAGTGGTCGTGGTCGGTCAGGGCGACGACGTCGAGCCCGGACACGTCGCGCGCGTAGCGGAAGTAGTCCTCGGGTGTCCCGGTTCCGTCCGAGAGGCCGGTGTGTCCGTGCAGGTCGCCCCAGTAGACGCGCGCGGCATCGGCGTCGACGAGCATCGGGTTCGACTCGCACTCGACGGCAGCGCTCGTGAGCTCGAGGCGTGCGCGCACCCGAACGACGCCGGTGTCCGGTGCTGGGAAGCGGGCCGTGGCGATTCCGCCTGCGTCGGCCGTGAGCTCGAGCTCGGTCGGCAGGCCGGGCACCGGCGGCTGAGCGGACAGCTCGATCCTGCCCGCGCATTCCGGGCCGGCGTTGCCGAGCGCATCGAGGACCGAGGCGCGCAGGAGCACTTGATCGCCGGGGCGTGCGACGCTCGGCAGCGTGATGACGAGTCGGCTCGCCGGACCGGGGAGAATCTCGACCGTGGGGGAGTCCGGCACGAGCGCGCGCACGCCATCGCCGTCGCCGTCGACTGCGAGCCACAGGTGCGACTCGCGCTCGGCGTAGCGGTCCGCGAGAGCGCCGGGAGCGCTCGCGCCGTAGTGCAAGACGATCGTCTCGGAGGGAGCGAGCGCTCTGCCCGCGATCGTGGCGATCAGGATGCCCGCCTCGCGCGACGTGCGCACGCTCTCGAGCTCGAGCTCGACCCCCTCGGCGTCGGTCTCGACGCGCGTGAAGCCAGCGGCGCGCGGCTCGCGGTGCTGGGGCGGCGACCAGCCCCAGAACGGCTCGGGCATGAAATAGATCGCACCGCCGACGGCGACGCCGAGGGGCCCGGCCTCGTACCGGATCTCCCAGTGTCCGCGGCCACCGGCCTCGATTCGAGACGCGTCTCCCTCGCCCGGGACGAGCACGGCTCGGCCGCCGCCATCCGCGGGGTGGCGCGTGGCCGCGAGATCCGCCCGCAGCTCCCGCACCTGACCCCAACGGGCCCCCGGGGGGGCCGGGTCGTCGACGGAGACCGTCCGCACGGGCGCCTGAGGGGGCTTTGGGGTTTCCTTCTCGCTTTCGCCCGAGCACCCCGCGAAGAGAGCCACGAGGGCACCCAAGCCCGCCTGGGCCGCGCGCCTCGGGGTGAGACAGCGGCCGCATGTTTCAAAGAGCTCCCGCATTCCTGGATCGCCGGTCAAGGCGCGAACCCCCCTGGATCGATACGACTACCCGGACAGTGTCCAGTCCGTCAAGCGTCTCTCCCCCCGTGCAGGTTGTCCACAAATTCTTCCGCTTCGTCGCCGGGCGATTCGGTTCACTAGTTTTCCTCGGCGTGCTCGCCGCGGCAGTCATTCTCTATGCGACGAGCCGCGAGACGACGTCGCGTCTCGACCGTCACCTCGGTGCGCGGCTGCAGGAGCTAGCGAATCTCGAGGAGGGTCTGCAGACCGAGCTGTTGCGCACCTTCGACGGTGAGGAACGGCATTGGGCGCTGCGCGAGAGCGTCGACGAGATCGCACACGTCACGCGAGGACTGGAGACGTACGTCAAGGCGTCCTACGGAATCGAGGACGCCGGCGTCGCCGCGAGCCTGCGGGAGCTCGCCGCAACGAGCCGAAGTCTCTACGAGCACGTCGAGGAGATGGACAACGAGAGCGTGCGCCTCCAGGAGCTGTCGCAGCGCCTCGGCAAGAGCCTCGCTCGTTTGCGCAGTCAGCGCCCGGATGCGTGGGCTTCGGCGCGCGTGACCGACCTGCTCGCGACGGCGTTCCGGCTCGCACCCTTGCCGAACAGCCCCGCCGCTCAGTCGTTCGAGCAACGGCTCCAGGCCGGACCCGGTGACGGCGCCAGTGCTCAGGAGGCTGATGTCGTCGCGGACCTGCGTGCGTGGCTATTGCGCACTCGGCTGGTCAACAAGACTCGGCTCGCTATTCACGACCGTCCGCTCACGCGGGTGAAAGATGAGCTGTTCGAGCGCTGCCTCGACATCGAGGCCGCCGCGAAGCAGGACGACGCGAAGCGGCGCAGTGCGTTCGAGGCGCTTCTGGCGCTGGTCGCTGGCATCTTCGGCTTCCTTTGGTTCCGCGAGTCCTGGCGCACAGAGGCGGTCACTGCGCGAATGGGCCAAGAGGTCAAGGGGATGCGCAGCCTCCTCGAGCAGCGCGAAGCGGAAGTCCAGCGCGACGAGCATCGCTGGAAGAGCGTCGAGCATATGCTCCAGCGTCCTGCGGGCGCGACGGCAGGGAGGACTCCCTCGCCGAGCAGCGTCATGGAGCCCGCGGACGCCGTCGACCTGGCGGGGATGCGCGTACTGGTCGCGGAGGACGGGCCCGACAATCAACGGCTGATCCTCTACCTGTTGAAGCGCGCGCAGGCGACGCCGGTCGCGGTCGAGAACGGCCAGCTTGCGGTCCAGGAGGCCCAGGCCGCCCTCGAGCGCGGCGAGCCGTACGACGTGATCCTCATGGACATGAGCATGCCCGTGATGGACGGCTTCGACGCCACGCGCCTCCTGCGCGAGTCGGGGATGGCGACCCCGATCATCGCGTTGACGGCGCACGGCCAGCTCGAGTACCGCGCCCGCTGCAACTCGGTCGGCTGCACCGACTTCCTCGCCAAGCCGTTCGACGTCCACGAGTTCGTCGAGACCCTGAAGCGCTACGCGCCCGCTCGCGGTGCGCTCGCGGCCGAGCTCCCCGCGGAGGCCGAAACCCCGCCGCAGGACGAACCGGACGAACAACCCGAGTCGCAGGCCGATACCGACGGAGCCGCGGCCCCCGAGCCCGACACCGACGAGCTGCTCGCGGAGATAGAGTCGCTCGTCAGCGATGAGCCGATCATCAGCGAGTACGCGAACGACACGGAGATGATCGAGCTGATCGAGTGGTTCGTGCGGGACCTGCACGACGATCTGATCCGCATGCAGCGCGCTGTCGAAGACGGCGACCTCGATAACCTCGCGGTTGTCGCGCACCAGCTCAAGGGCAGCGCGGGAAGCTACGGCTTCCCGGGAATCACGACCCAGGCCGAGCGGCTCGAGCTGTCGGTGCGGACCAGCGGCGACCACGAGGCGATCCGGGCGGAGGTGTTGGCCTTCGTGCAGCTCTGCTCGCGCGTGCGCGTGTTGCCCTAGTGTCGCGGATCCGAATCGCCGCGCCTCTAGGCGCGCGCGACGACAGCGAAAGCGCGGTGCCTCACCGCGAGCGGGTCCTCGGGAAAGCGCTCGCTCAAGAGCTCCGCGAGCGCGGCGTCGAAGCGCTCGATCTCCGCCGGAGACAAGCTCGCCCCGACCCCGGCACTCGCCCGGATGCGGCCGCGCCAGCCGTCCGGCGTGAACGGCTCGAGGACGTCGAACGAGAAGCTCTCGACGTCGCGCAAACCGGCGCGCGTCACCTGCTCGATCCACTTGTAGTGCAGGCCGTTGCCGCCGCCCAGATCCCACTCGGGGTTGAAAGAGCGGATCAACGCTTCGGTCGCCTCGACGACGTTGCCCTGCAGCGGCAGCCAATCGTAGGCGGCGATGACGAGCAGTCCCGAAGGCACGAGCAACCGCTGGACCTCCGCGAGCGTCGCGCTCTCGTCGAACCACCACCAGCACTGCCCGGCGGTGACGACGTCGAAGCTCTCGCCTGGGAGGCCAGTGTTCGCCGCGTCGCCGACGCCGTACTCCACGGCGACGTCCGCGGCGGCATCGAGCTCGCGCGCGACCTCGAGGAGCTCGGCCGCGCGGTCGATGCCGGTCACCCGCGCCCCGCGCCGGGCAAGCTCCCGCGCGAAGTTGCCGGTCCCCGTGCCGAGATCGGCGATGCGCCGACCGTGCACGCGAACGCCTAGCTGGTCGAGCCGGACGAAGAGCTTCTCCGGGAACCCCTTGCGGTAGCGTCCGTAGTCCGACGCCGTCCGGCCGAAGTTCACGCCCATCGCGGCACGTCTCCGTCGCTTATGCTTGCGCGCACACCCGAGCTCATTCGTTGCCCTTCAAGACCATGACCACCGCCTCTCGTTCCGGCCTCGATCACGATAACGTCCTGTCCTTCGTCCGCGGTGTCTGGGAGGACTCGATCGTCCCACAGCTCGTCGAATACATCAGGATCCCGAACAAGTCCCCGCACTTCGATGCCAACTGGGCCGAGCACGGACACATGGAGCGTGCGGTCGAGCTGATCGCCGACTGGTGCCGTGCGCGGCCGATCGAGGGGCTTTCGCTGGAGGTCGTTCAGCTCGAGGGCCGGACGCCCCTCATCTACATGGAGGTTGCCGGCACATGCGAAGGGACCGTCGTTCTGTACGGCCACCTCGACAAGCAGCCCGAGATGGCGGGGTGGGACGAGGGCCTCGGCCCGTGGGAGCCGGTCCTTCGCGGCGAGCGCCTCTACGGACGCGGCGGAGCGGACGATGGCTATTCCGCGTTCGCGTCGTTGACCGCGATCGAGGCTCTGCAAAAGCAGGGCGTGCCCCACGCGCGTTGCGTCGTCTTGATCGAGGCGTGCGAGGAGAGCGGCAGCTACGACCTGCCCGCGTACGTCGATGCCCTGGCCGGTCGGATCGGAGAACCGGACCTTGTCATCTGCCTCGACTCGGGCTGCGGCGACTACGATCGCATGTGGCTGACCACGTCGTTGCGCGGGAACCTCACGGCGACACTGAAGGTCGACACGCTGCGCGAAGGTGTGCATTCGGGTGATGCGAGCGGCGTCGTGCCCTCGAGCTTTCGCATCCTGCGCGTTCTGCTCGACCGGCTCGAGGATGCGAACACGGGCGAGGTGCGACTCCCCGAGCTGCACGCAGACATCCCCGAGGGACGCGTACGCGAAGCGCGGCTGGCGGCGGACGTGCTTGGCGACGCCGTCTTCGACAAGTTTCCGTTCGTCGCTGGGGCCGGCCCGATCACAGGCGACCGCGTCGAGCTCGTCCTCAACCGCACGTGGCGACCCGCCATCGCGACCACCGGTGCCGCCGGCCTGCCGGCGATCGAGGACGCGGGCAACGTGCTGCGGCCGACGACTTCCCTCAAGCTCTCACTGCGCCTGCCGCCGACGTGCGATCCGGAGACGGCCAAGCTCGCGCTCGAACGCGCCTTGACCGCCGATGAACCCTACGGCGCGGCCGTGACGCTCGATGATGCGGACGGGGCGCAGGGATGGAACGCGCCGCCGCTCGCCGAGTGGCTCGAGCGCTCCGTCGACGAAGCGTCGCAGGCGTTCTTCGGTGCGGGCGTCGTGCAGATGGGCGAGGGCGGGACGATCCCCTTCATGGGGATGCTCGGCGAGAAGTTCCCCGGCGCTCAGTTCTTGATCACGGGCGTCCTCGGGCCGGGTTCGAACGCGCACGGGCCGAACGAGTTCCTGCACGTGCCGACGGGCGTGCGGGTGACGGCCTGCGTGTCGCGTGTCCTGGCCGATCACGGGCGAGGACGGATCCGGGCTCCAGTCAGGGGGTGATCGTGACCGTGATCGCGTCGGTCCAGGCAGCACCCGCCGGTGCGGCGGACGATCGGCTCAGGGCCTGGAAGCTGAACGGCTGTCGAATCAGGATCGGCAGGTCTGGCACGTAGATCGTGTGCCGCACGGGCGCGGCGGTCACGACCTTGTGCATGGCGACGAGCTCCAGCAGCGGCAGCGGGAGCCAGCGGTCGCCGAACGGCGTCGCATCCCGAACCGCGAGCTGCACCGAGCGCGCGAGCCAGAGCGTCTCTCCGAGGGGGGTGAGCCGCGCTGGGGGCCGCGTCGTCCCTCCGCGGCCTTTTTCGGGGATTGCGGGTAGTCTCGCACTACATGTGTAGTACTACACGTGTAGTCGCGATGCCCCCCCGGGGAACCTGGACCGGCCCAGGCCCGCGACGGTTTCACTGGAGATCCAAGCAATGCCCCCCTCCCTCGAACCCCTCACCGCCTGGCTCGTCACCTTCCTCCTGCACAGCACGCTCCTCCTGGGCGCCGTGTGGATCGCCGCGCGCTGGATTCGAACGCCGGCCGTGCGCGACGTCCTGTGGAAGAGCACCCTCGTCGGCGCGCTCTTGACGACCAGCCTGCACGGCCGGATCGGGATTGCGACCACGGATATCCCCCTGCTTGCGCCGCCCGATGGCGTGGCGGCCGGTGTGCTCGGGCTCGGCCTGGATGGAGTCCAGGGGGTCGAAGGCACGCGTGAAGCGGGCCGCGCGGCGACGCGGGGTCAGGATGTACCGGCGGCCGCGCTCGACGTCGGTGCCGTGGTGACTTGGAGTTGGATCGCTGTTTCCGTGATCCTGCTCGCGACGCTCGCCGGGGCCCACGGGCGCCGCGCCCGTCTCTTCCGCACCCGGCGTGGACTCGCACGCGGCCCGCTGCTGGCTGTGCTGCGAACCCTGGCGCGCGAGATGACCCCGGCGACGCGCGTACGCCTCTCCGAATCCGATGCGATCGGGTCGCCCGTCGCGCTCGGGCGCAGTGAGGTGTGTGTGCCGAGTCGCGCGGGAACCGAGATGACGCCGGGCGAACAGCAGGCGATGCTCGCGCACGAGCTGGCGCACATCGCACGCCGCGATCCCGCGTGGCTCCTGTTCGCGCACGTGCTCGAGCGCGTCTTCTTCTTCCAGCCGCTCGTGCGCGTCGTCCGCAAGTGCATGCAGGAAGACGCCGAGTACGTCTGCGACGAGCTCGCGACGCGCCACATCGACGAGCCCGTCGACCTGGCGCGCTCGCTCGCGCGCGTCGCCGAGTGGATCGGCCCGAAGCGTTCGACCGAGCTGGTTCCGGCGATGGTGACGCGGACCTCCGGGCTCGTCGCGCGCGTCGAACGGATCGTGCAGGCAGGTGATGGGACTCGGGCGCGGTCCACGCGCAGCGCCATGGGCGCGATGCTCGTCGCAACCGGGATCCTGGCGTGCGCGGGGCCCGGAGTACGTGGATCCGGAGATGGCGCGCCGGCCCCAGAGGAGTCCGAGGTCGAGATCGCGGCGATGATCTCGGACTCCGGCGAGACACCCGCGAGCGTCCCTCGCCAGGCGCCACGGACGTACGAGGTGCGCATTCTGGCAGACGGAAGCATCGAGGCGGATGGCCAGGTGCTCGCCGGCGAGCACGGCGCGCGCGCGTGGCTGCAAAGCCTCGCGCAGGGCATGCGGCGCCGGCCGCTACGGGCGGACAGCGAAGGTCCGGGCGTCCCCGACGATTCGCTCCTGATCCGCGCTGATCGGGCGACGTCGTTCCGCGACATCAAGAAGCTGATGGAGCTCTGCGGCCGACAGAGCATCCAGATCTGGAAGACGGAGTTTGCCGAGGAGGGACAGCCTCCGATGCGGGTGTGGATGCCGGTCGACTTGGGCGTCGGGGAGAACGCGATCTTCGAGCCAGTCGAGGAGGAGGAGATCATCGAGGAGGGGTCGGGCGAGGTGCAACCCACCGCTCGCCACAAGGTCGATCTGCTCGTTCGTCTGCGGGAGCCGGGCAAGGCCTGGAACGACCCAGCGCGCGTGCTGCAGTACAGCATCGGCGACAAGCGCTTCACCGATCTCCACGACCTCGAGCGTCACCTCGCGCGCATGCTGGAACGCAAAGAGCTGGAGCGTCTGCCGCTCGTGCTCGACATCCGGCCCGGCATCGTCTACGGCGAGGTCAAGCGACTGCTCGACGCGACGATCCGCTCCGGCTGGACGAACATCCAGTTCGTGGGGGCGTACCACTAGTGGCGCGCGCCCATCCGCAACTGAGTGAGCTTCAGCTCGCCGTCCTGCGGGTCCTGTGGGACCGCGGCGAGCTGCCGGTGTCCGAGGTCCACGGGGCGCTTACCAAGGAGCGCGACCTGGCGCCGACGACGGTTGCGACGCTGCTGAACCGCCTCGACAAGCGCGGTCTGGTGCGGCGTCGACGCGAGGGACGGCAGTACCTGTACTCGGCCGCTGTCGCCGAGAAGGACGCGAAACGCTCGATGGTGGGCGAGGTCACCGACCGGCTGTTCGGCGGCGACGTGACCGAGCTCCTTGCGCAGCTGCTCGATGCGCGCGAGGTACGCGCTGGGGACCTGGCGCGCATCCGCGAGCTGATCGACGAGAAGGAACGCCGTCTCGACGATGCGGCTGGAGCCGACGGTACGGGCGGCCGGGGCGCGAAGGAGTAGTTCGGGCCGCGGGTACGAGAGGGGAAGGCACGCAGCCCTCCCCCCTCACTCTCTGACGTCTGTCCACGTCAACCCGAATCTGGCGAGGTACTTCGCCAGGCGGTCTGCGTCGTTCTTGCTCTTCTTGCGCGCGCGCGACTGCGCGAACAGCTCGCGGCCCGCGGCGGACATGCTGCGCGCGCCGCGGCATTGGTGCAGGACTTCGGCGAGCTGTACGCGGTCGAAGCGATCGAGCTCGGCCGCACGGTCTCCGAGCACTTCCTCGACGATCGCGTCGCTCCCCCGCGATCGCTCGAGATCGCTCCACTGTCCCCGCAGGCGCTCTGCCTCCGCCGTGACGACCTCGGCGTTGATGCGCCCACCCGGGGCGAGCGTCGCCATGCGCGTCAGCGCGGCGCTGAAGTCACGGAAGTTTGCCTTCCACGTGGACGTTGGCGCCGTCGCGAAGTCGAGGAAGCGCGCGCGAGCCTCGCGGTTGAACGTCACGCGGCGGCCGGTGTCGCGCGCGTAGCGTTCGAGCTCGTACTCGAGGTTCGGCTCGACGTCCTCGAGCCGCTCGCGCAAGGCGGGCAACGGGAAAGTCCACAGGTCGATGCGCGCGAGCAGATCCTCGCGGAACTCCCCGTCGCGGACGCGCTCGGCGAGGTTGCGGTTGGTTCCGCAGATGAGTTGGAACGAGCTGGACGCCGGCGCGTCCGAACCGAGCGGCAGGAACGTTCCTTCCTCGAGCGCGCGCAGGAGCATCGCTTGCTCGTCGAGCCCCAGCTCGCCGACCTCGTCGAGGAAGAGCAGCCCACCGTCGGCCGTGCGCAACAGGCCCTCGCGTCGCTCGAGCGCTCCGGTGAACGCGCCGCGCTCGTGCCCGAACAGCGCGGACATCGCCTGGTCGCCGCGCAGCGTCGCGCAGTTGACCTCGACGAAGCCTCCGGCGACGAGGTGCTGGCGCCTGCGCAGCTCGTAGATCCGGTGTGCGAGGCGCGTCTTGCCGACGCCCGTCGGCCCGGTCAACAGGATCGGCGCGGTCGAGCGGATCGCGACGCGTTCGATCTCGTCGATGCGCTCGTTGAACGTCGCGCTGCGCGTCTCGATGCCGGCCTTGAGGAACGAGATGGTTCCTTCGCGCTCGGCGGCGAAGCGCGCGGCGAGCTGGTCGTAGCGCGACAGGTCGAGGTCGATGATCGCGTACTGGCCCGGATCGGGCTTGCGCTTGCGGCGCGGCGGAGCCGTCTGCACGAGCCGCGCCGGCAGGTGGCGCGTCTCGGTCAGCAGGAACATGCAGATCTGCGCGACGTGCGTGCCCGTCGTGATGTGCACGAGGTAGTCCTCGCGCTCGGCGTCGAACGCGAGCCCGTCCGCGAAATCGCGCAGCACCGCGTACACCTCGGCGAAGTCCCACGGGTCGTCGAAGTGCACCTGGTGGCGACGGATCTCGGTCTCGGGAGAGAGGGCGGAAATGTCCTCCTCGATGACCTTGGCCAACCGATGCTCGCTGCGCTGCACGAGCAGCTCGAGCCGATCGATCACCAGGTCCTCCTGCTGGAAGAGGCTCACGGTCGGCCGCCAGCGCTCCCAGCGCGACTCGTCGAGCCCGCCGTCGACGGCTTGGCCCAGGAGGCCGAGGAGGATCTTCGGTTTGACCACTTAGACAACAGGATAAACACGTAGAACAAGAGATAGAATTCAGTTCGCGGGCTCTGGGTGTGTGCTGGCCGCCGTTCGATCGTAAAGTCCCGCGATATTGGGGCTTAGGGCGATGATCGTTCGGTCTGCAGCCACTTGGCACATCACTAGCAGTGTCCCCTTCTGCCCTGTCGCCATCGGTGGCCAGCCGGCCGTTCGCCGGTTTCGGTTCCACGCTTCGGCGCAGGTCTCGCGGCCGGTTCGATTCCGGCCAAGGAGCGACTGGTAGACACCTGCGGTCCCGCTCGGGGCCGGCTACGGCAAGCGGTCGCGCGGCTCAGCGAGGAGGCTTCGGCACTCCTCCCGCCGCGCCGCCGCGGCCCTGGCCGGGACCGCCTTTCACGACGAAGACGACATGCTGAACACCCCGATCCTGATCACGACGCTGACCCTTCTCTTCACCGGTCTCTGGCTCGTCTCGCGCGTTCGGCGCGAGACCGTGTACTCGGGCTACCGCGCGCTGCGCCTCGTGCGCGGTGTGATCCAGGACGAGCTCGGCCCCGGTCGGCACTGGGTCATCGGCAGCCAGGTCGAGGTCTTCATCTACGACTTGCGCGAGTCGGTGGCGACGGTCGCGAACCAGGAGGTGCTGACGCGCGATCAGGTGCCGGTCAAGCTGTCGTTGGCCATCGCTTGGCGGTTGAGCGACCTGCGCACCGCCTACTCTTCGACGACGAGCTACGAGGCTGCTCTACACCTCGCCGGCCAGCTCGCGCTGCGTGCGGCGGTGGCGAAGACCGAGCTCGAGGCCCTGCTCGACGACCGGGCTGCACTCGACGTCGAGATCGGCGCGCAGCTCGCACCGGAGATGGAGCGACTCGGACTCGAGCTCGTGCGCGCCTCGCTCAAGGACGTGATGATGGCGGGCGATCTCAAGCGCGCCTTTGCCGAAGTCGCCAAGGCTCGCGCCGAAGCCCGGGCACGGCTCGAGCGCACGCGCGGCGAGACCGCGAGCCTGCGCAGCCTCACGAACGCAGCGCGGCTCTTCCGCGAGCACGGCGGGCTCTACGAGCTGCGCCTGCTCGAGACCGCTCGCGAAGCGGCGGCGGCAGAGGGCAACACGCTCGTGCTGGGCGTCCCGGACGGCCTCCAGAACGGCCACAAGAGCCTGTAACAATCATTCAGTGGAACGGACGAACGAAACCACGGACAGTAACCATCGAGAGGAGAACGAACGATGAGCCTCACCTACCGCGAAATCGCTTCGGCCGGCGTGCCGATCAAGGCCTGGATCGAGGGTGTGCAGCTCGCGGACAACGCACTCGAGCAGCTCGAGAACACCGCCGCGCTGCCCGTCGTCGGCCCGCACGTCGCCGTGATGCCGGACGTGCACTGGGGACTGGGCGCGACCATCGGCAGCGTCATTCCGACGGTCGGCGCCGTCATTCCGGCCGCGGTCGGCGTCGACATCGGCTGCGGGATGTGCGCCGTGCGCACGACGCTGACGGCGAGCGACTTGCCAGACAACCTCAAGCCGCTCCGCACGGCGATCGAGCAGGCCGTTCCGCACGGCCGCACCAAGCACGGCGGACGCCGCGACAAGGGCGCGTGGGGCAACGTCCCGCGCCGCCCGGGCAACCTGTGGAAGCAGCACCTCGAGTCGCGCTTCGCCGACCTCTGCGAGCGTTACCCCGTGTTCAAGAACACGAACAACATCGGACATCTCGGGACGCTGGGCACCGGCAACCACTTCATCGAGGTCTGCCTCGACGAGGCGGACGCAGTCTGGTTCATGCTGCACTCCGGCTCGCGCGGAGTCGGCAACCGCATCGCGTCCGTGTTCATCGAGCGCGCCAAGAAGGAGATGGAGGACGTCCTCGGCACCCTGCCCGACAAGGACCTCGCGTACCTGCGCGAGGGGACCGCGAGCTTCGACGACTACGTCGAGGCCGTCGAGTGGGCCCAGGACTTCGCCCGCATCAACCGACAGGCGATGATGGAGGCCGTGATCGAGGCGGTGACCGGGGTTGCCGGCACGCCGCGCTTCAAGGCCGACACGTTGGCCGTCAACTGTCACCACAACTACGTCACGCGCGAGCGCCATTTCGGCACCGACTGCCTCGTCACCCGCAAGGGTGCCGTGCGCGCCGGCGCCGGGGAGCTCGGCATCATCCCGGGCTCGATGGGAGCGAAGAGCTTCATCGTGCGCGGCAAGGGCAACGCGGACAGCTTCGAGTCGTGCTCGCACGGCGCGGGGCGCGTCATGTCGCGTACCGCCGCCAAGAAGCAGTTCTCGATCGACGACCACATCGAGGCCACCGCGCACGTCGAGTGCCGCAAGGACGCCGCCGTGATCGACGAGACGCCGATGGCCTACAAGGACATCGAGGCGGTGATGCGCGCACAGGCCGAGCTCGTCGACATCGTGCACACGTTGCGCCAGGTCGTCTGCGTGAAGGGCTGAGCACGATGACGAAGATTCGAATCGATGGGCGACGAGGCGAGGGCGGGGGACAGATTCTCCGCTCGAGCCTCGCGCTCGCCGCGGCGACCGGTACGCCGTTCGAGATCACGAACATCCGTGGCGGCCGCAAGCGTCCCGGACTCCTGCGCCAACACCTGACGGCCGTGCGCGCGGCGGCCGCCGTCTGCGGCGCGCGGATCGAGGGCGACGAGATCGGCTCGTCCGGCGTGAAGTTCGAGCCCGGCGAGGTGCGTGCGGGTGAGTACGAGTTCTCGGTCGGCACGGCCGGCAGCGCGATGCTCGTCCTGCAGACCGTTCTGCCGCCACTCTTGCGTGCGGCCGGTCCGAGCGAGCTCCGCCTCGGCGGAGGAACGCACAACCCCAGCGCACCCGCCTTCGAGTTCCTGGCGCGGACGTTCGCGCCAATGGTCGGACGCATGGGCGGTGAGCTCGCGCTCGAGCTCGTGCGGCCCGGCTTCTATCCCGCGGGTGGGGGCGAGGTGAACGTGCGCATCGTGCCGGCCGTCGATCCGCGCCCGCTCGTCCTGGAGGAGCGCGGGCCGGAGGGCCGGCACGTCGTCGAGATCGGCGCCGCGCACCTGCCCGCGGGGATCGCCGACCGCGAGTGGAAGGCCGTGCAGCGGGTGCTGCACTGGTCGCCCGACGCGCGTGTCGACGTCGATTTCTCGGAGAGCCGCGGCCCCGGCAACGTGCTCACGATCGTGCTCGCGCACGAGCACGTGACCGAGGTCGTCACCGGCTTCGGGGCGAAGGGAGTTCCCGCCGAGCGCGTCGCTCGCCGCGCCGCCGGAGTCGCCAAGCGCTACCTCGCCGCACGCGCGCCCGTCGGGATGCACCTCGCCGACCAGCTGCTCGTGCCCATGGCGCTGCTCGCCGGTGGGCACTTCGATGCGCTTCCGCCGAGCCTGCACACGACGACGAATGTCGACGTCGTGCGCATGTTCCTGGGCGATGTGGTTGAATCGGAGGATCTCGGAAGAGGCGACGTGCGCTTCTCGGTGCGCGGGCGCGTTTGAAAGGAACCCATGGGCGAACGACTCGAGGACCTCCAGGAGGCGGCGCGCTGGATCTCGGATGCTCTTCGGTCGTCGGGCTGTGACACCGACTTCTCGCCGAGTAGCGCCTGGGAGATCGAGCGCTTCATGGAGGAAAACGCGCAGGACGGCGAGGCCGTAGCTGGCGGGCTCTTGGCTGAGGATATGGGGCCTCGACTGTTCGTGCTGGGCGGGTATCTCGGTGAGCTGTTGCGGCGCTCGGTCGGAGGTCGATGGCAACCTCCCCGCGACGAACAGGACGAGCTCGGCATCGAGTCGCGCCAGCAGGATGGCGCGCTCGTTTGGCCGATCGAGCGAGTCGTCAAGCGCTTCAAGAACGGTCCCGAAGATTCTCTCGTCGCGTACTGTGCGACGGCGGGGCTCGACGTTGGTGCCGAGCCCCCGGTGCCATAGCTGGAGGTACCAGGTCTCACCAGGCTGCAGGGCGGTGCTCCCGGCGGGAGTCGGGACCGCTCCGAGGTCGAGTTCCGGAGCGCCCGTGCTCGTGCCTGCGTGGGCGAAGAGCCTGCCCTGCTGGTCGAGCGTGATGGCGCGGAAGAGCACGCCTCCGACCGACGTCGAGCCGATCGGCACGATGCTGCCGTTGCCTACGTCGAAGCGGGCCAGGACGTCCGGCGCATCGTAGTCGGGGAGCGTGGTGAAGGCGCTTTGCGCCGCAGCGGACGCACAGAGGAGCGAGTACGCGAGTAATCACGAGGCAGTGTTTCTCATGGCCTGGTCGTGGTTCGAGAAGCGGGAAGAGCAGCCAGGTTGGTCTCCCTCATCCGCCGGCCCGCACGGAGTTACTCGAACTCGACGGGACTCCACGCTACTGAATGGCGCCGCCCTTCCCGAGGGCGCCGCGGATCGAGCCGAGCTGGCCAGCGTGGTACGACTCGTGGAACAGGACAGCCGCGAACTGCACGCCGCGCGGTTGCGTCTTGTCCGGGGCGAACAGCTGCGGCACCTCGACCGCGAGGAACGCTTCGTCCGCCTCCTGCAGGAGCCCCGCGATGCGTTCTTGGCTCGCGTCGAGCAAGCGCGTGAGCTCCTCGAGCTGGACCGCATCCGACCCTGGGCCGATGGGCTCCGCGCCGCGGCCGTAGAGCTTCGCCGAAGCCTCGTCCAGCGGCGGATCGGCATCGAAGTGCTTCGTGAACGAGCCGCGCGAATTGACGATGTGGCCGAGCACCCAGTTGATCCCGTTGCCGCCGTTCTGCGGGCGCTCGAGGCTATCGGCGTGCGTGATGCCCTCGAGGTTCTTCGTGATCGAGTAGTGCGTGAAACCGAGCTGGGTGAGGAGGGCTTGCTTGATCATCCTGTCATCGTAATGCGGCCGCCACGTCGCGTACGATCGCGAGGTGATGGTGCGCATGCAATTGCGCGAAGCGCAGCCACTGCAAAGCGTCGAGCGGGCCGAGGACCTGGTGCGGAACACGTCCCTTACCCGCTACGATCGAGCCCGCGTTCCCGCGCAGCCCGCGCACCGTCTCGCGGTTGCGCTCCATCTCCTCGTCGAGGAACGCGCGGTCGACCTCGTCCGGCGGCGTCACCATGCGCGGCGCCTTGGACTCGCCGCGCGGGTAGCGGCCTTCGCGCAACACGCGCAGCGCGAGCTCAGTCGGCTCGCCCTCGTGCACGATCAAGAGGCCCTTGCCGGTCTGCAGCGACTGCACGTTGCGCAACGCGAGGTCGGTCGCGAGCGCGACGTGGTAGAGGTGCTGCGCGCACGACCAGCCGGAGACGCCGGGCGCGTGGCGGTCGAGCGCGTCGTGCGTGCGCCGCAGCTCGGCGAAGGCGTCGAGCGCGGCGTCGAGCTCGCGGATCTCGTGCTTGGGGACGATGGGTTGCTGGGGCTCGCTCATCGGGAGAAGGTGTAGCCCCTGGCGGCGGAATCTGCAATCCGCGGAGCCCGCCGAGGCGGTATGATCGGCCCCCGAACGTGGGCCCTTAGCTCAGTTGGTTAGAGCAGTCGACTCATAATCGATTAGTCGTAGGTTCGAGTCCTACAGGGCCCACCACACCGGTTTCCGGCCTCCGTCAGGGAAGGCATGACGAGGCGTGAACTGACGGGTTCTTGCCACGGGCGACCGGGGCAAGGACTACGACGTCACCGTTTCAGAGAGCGTCTGATGGTGCGATCGCGAGTGCCGCAGTCCTGACCGCGGCGTGGTGCTTTTGGAAGGGCGAGGAGTGGCTCTTCACTGGCGGCGTTCTCGTCGCGGTGAGCGCAATCGTGATGCTTCGCGATCGGGAGCGGTCTTGGCACGTCCACCCGAGAACGCGGCCGCGGCGCGCGCTTCCATGTCGGCCGGCGAAACGTCCTCGATGTGCGTCGCGATCGACCAGCTGTGGCCGAAGGGGTCGCGGACGATCCCGTAGCGGTCGCCCCAGAACATGTCGGCGAGGGGCATGACGACCTTGGCCCCCGCTTGCGTCGCTTGCGCGAAGAGCGCATCGACGTCCTCGACGAACAGGTGCACCGTCACCGGCGACGGGCGCTCCTTGTCGGGCCCGACGCGGCCGTGCTCGGGCAACTCATCGGCGAGCATCACCATCGAGTCGCCGATGCGGATGGCGGCGTGCATCAGCTTGCCGTTGGCTTCGTGGCGCGAGACCTCCTGCGCTCCGAACGCCTTGACGTAGAAGTCGATCGCGGCGGCGGCGCCCTTGGCGACGAGGTGCGGGGTCACTGTGTGGAATCCTTCAGGGACGGGACGTAGGGACATACTTCCTCCAGGGAGTCAGAGACAAACGAGTTCAGGTTTGGTTGCGCTAGCGGCCGGATGATTCCGGCGCGTACTTGGCGGCTTCGTCGGGCTTGCCCCAGGCCGTGTAGAGCTCGGACAAGATGCGGCGCGTCGCGGCGGTCTCGCTGTGCCGCGGGCCGAGCTGGTTTGCGATGATCTCGAGCGCGGGCACGAGCAGCGACTCGGCTTCGTCGTACCAGTCGAGCGCGGCGAATCCGCGCGCGACGCGGATCGTGACGATCGTGTTCCACCACGACGCACGCTGGGGCTGCGAGCGCATCAGCTCGGCCGCGCGCCGCGACTGCGCGAAGGCCTCCTGCTCCTCGCTGCGCCGGTGGGCCGCCAGGGCGCGCAGGACGTGCGCCTCGGCGCGCCCGTAGAGCAACTCGTCGTCGACGGTCTCGAGCACGGCCAGTGCCGCGCTGGCCATCTTCTCGAGGACGTCGCTGCTGCGCTCGGCCTGCGCGACCGCGTTCGTCCAGCCCATCACGTAGCGTGCGACGATCAGCGAGCGTGGCTCGTCCGGCTCGAGCTCCTCGCTCCACGCAGCGCTCAACTCGGCGAACGGTCCCTCGAGTTGCTGCGCTTGCAGAGTGCCCGGGCGGGTCGAGTAGCCGATGACGCCACACAGCGCATCCAGCTCGGTGATCGCGGCCTTCAGGCGCGCGTGCTCGGGACCGAACGCGTGGTTGCCCAGCGTCCAGGGCGGAACGACCCAGCTCGTGCGTACGGCGTTCGCGAGCGCATCTCGGTACGGCCGGGCGTCGTCTTCGCGTCCCTGGCGGGCGTACAGGGGGACGAGCCGCGTGTTCGAGTCGTACACGTAGAAGTTCGTCGGGTCGCCCATCGTCGCCGCGATCTTCGCGTGCCCCTCGAGGAGCAGCGGCTCGGCCTCGGCGAAGCGTCCCTGTTCGACCAGGTTCGCGCCCAGCTGCGAGCGCGCGAGCGCGACGTGAAAGCTGTCGTCTCCGTAGACCTCGCGCAGCATCGCGACCGACTCGACGATGCGCCCTTCGGCCTCGCGCGGACGGTGGACTCGGGCGTGCAATCGATGTATCCGCGGGGCGAGTGCTCGTCGGGTACGCCCACCACTCGAGCACGCTCGCCGTGACCTTCGCTCCCTGAAACGGGAGACGGCGGCGCCGGGATCGCTCCCGGCGCCGCCGCGCACCTCCTCGTCCAACGTGACCGGTCAGCTCTTCTTGCGGCCGGTGGTCGACTTGGGCTTCGCCTTGGTCTTGCGCTTCGCCTTGGGCTTCTCTTCGAGGGTCTTGGAGAGGTCGTCGACCGCGTCCTTGAGCGGCTCGAGGTCGGCGACGCACTGCTCGAGGCGAGTGATCTCCTTCTCCTTCTCGGCGAGCGCGTCCTCGTAGCGCTGCTGGAGCTCGCCCATCACGGTCTCGTGACGCTCCATGTCCTCGGCGCTGAGGGTGTTCTCCTCGGCGACGCGCAGGAGCTCGGTCATCGAGGCCTGCTCGAACGCGTGCTCGGCGCGCGCTTCGGCGGCTTCGGATTCGAGGTCGGTCACGCGCTCGCGCGTGCCTTTGAGCGAATCGATCAGTGACTCGACCGAGTCGAACAGCGGCGTCAGCTCGTTGGAGATGCCGGTCAGCGCGTCGACCTCCTCGGTCAGCGACTGCTCGCGCTCCAGCGCGAAAGCCTCGAGGCGCGTGAGCTGCTCGTCCTGGCGATCGCTCTCCGAGGCCAGCTCGTCGATCTCCGATGCGCACTCCTGCAGGAGCTTCTGGCGCGCATCGCGCTCGGCGGCGACCACCTTGGGGTCGGCGCCGAGCTCACGGATCGCGTCCTCGCGCTCGGCGAGCTCCGTCTCGAGGTTCTTTGCCCGTGTCGCGTTGCGCTTGGCGTTGCGTTCGAGCTTGGTGCAGCGATCGCGCAAGCCACCGATCTCCTCGGCCGCGGGCTCGAGCTCGACGATGCGCTGGCGCAGCTCTTCCTGCTTTGCCTCGTGCTCAGCGACGGCGCGCTCCGACTCGACGCGCAGGCGCTCCGCGTCTTCGGCGTGGATCGCGCGCAGTGACTCGAGCTCTTCGTTGAGCTCGTCCTGACGCTTGGCGAGCTCCGCTTCCAGCTCCTCGTTGCGCTCGCGCATCCCCTCCTCGCGGTCGAAGATGGTGCGCGAAGCGTTCTGCGCCGCCTCGACCTGCTGGCTGAGCGTCGTGACCTGGTGTTCGGCTGCGCTGACTCGGTCTTCGGCGACCTCGGCGCGGCTGACCGCGGCGTCGACTTCGGCCTGTGCCGTGTGTGCGCGGGTCTCGCTCGCCGCGAGGCTCGATCGAAGCTCGCGGACGGACTCGGCGTGGAGCTCACGCTCTTCCGCGAGGCGCGCCTCGGCCGTGTCGCAGCGCACCATCAGCTCCTGCAGCCGCTCGTCGGAGCTCTCGAGCTGGTTCTCGAGCGGCGCGAACTGCTCGACCTCCGGGTCGTCGCAGAGATCGGTGAGGGAGCCAAAGCCCTCGTCATCGCCCGCGTCCGCTTCGAATGCAGCCGCCGCGTTCTGGGCGCGTTCCGCCTCGAGCTCGGACTGCACGGCGTCGACCTGACGCTGCAACTCGTCAGCGCGCTCGCGCGTCGTCGTGAGCTCGGCCGCCTGGGGCTCCAGCTCGGCGACGCGGCGCTCGAGCCGGTCGACCTCGGTGTTCTGGGTGTTCTGCGAGTCTTCGCGCGAGGCCCGGACGCGCTCCATCTCGGCTTGGTGCTCGTCGTGCAGTCGTGCGATCTCGACCTGCAGCTCCTCGACGCGCTGGGACTGGTCGTCGATCTCGACGCGCTTCTCCTCTTGCAGCTCGGCGATGCGGATCGTCGCCTGCGCGAGCTCGGAGCGCGTGCGCGCCTGTGTGTCGGAGAGCGACGTCTTCATCTCCCGCGTGAGCTGGGCGATGCGGTTGTCCTTCTCGGCGATTCTGCCCTGCGTCTCCTCCTCGAGCCGATCGAACTGGTCGATGACGCGCTTCACGCGCTCCTCGAGGTCGAGGTACGTTGCGTAGTGCTCGTCGACGCGAGTCTTCATCTGACGCGCCAGACGCTTGCGTTCGCGTGAATCCTCACTTCCCTGCTTCTTCGCGGCGACGAGATAACCGCCCAAGCCGACCAGGCCAGAGACGAACAGGATGGGGGTCAACGACATGTTGGATCCGGGGTAGAGAGGGGAGGCTAGAAAAGCTACTTCCTACTCGGATGCCGCCAGGGGGCTTTTTGAGCCCGATCCAGGAACGTTTGATGATCAGCGCTCGGAGGTGCTCGAGAGCGAGACACCGAGCAGCGCGAGCGCCGGGAAGATCTGCGCGAACACGCGGTTGACCGACGTGCGCAGGTGCCAATCGAGGTCGTGGGGGGTGACGAGGTAGACAGCGAAGTAGCCGCAGACGACCCCGGCGATCGTGATCGTGACGATCGCGTCCCACGCACGCGTCGCATTGGCGCGGCGAAGCGTGTCTCGAATTCGGCTCGGCAGCGCCAGCAGCGCGAGCGGCAGTACGACGAGGAACACGCCCTTGAACAGCATCGGGTCCGCGATCACCTTCCCGAAGGCGCGCCCGATCTGCGCCGCGCGGTCCCAGGACGCGCGCGAGAGGCTCGACAGCCCGACGAGGTCGTTCTCGGGCGTCACGGCTGCGAATGCGACCACTAGCGCGAGGGGCGGCGCGCAGCCGAGGACGAGCCGCGCCCACAGGCCGCGCCGGGCGTGCCAGCAAAGGACGCACCACGCGCTCGCCGCGAGCCCCATCGCCAGCGCGAGGAGTGCGCCCTCGTTCTTCACGAGCGGCAGGGAACCGAGCAGCACGCCCGCGACCAGTGCGGATGCGGGCCGGCCGTTGGGCATCATCGCGCTACGCCAGGCGAGCAGCGCCGCGGCGAACAGGAACGCGAGGGGCACGTCGCAGCTCTGCTCGGTGACGTTGCTGATCCAAAAGGGCGAGACGAACAGAGCGACCATTGCCGTCGCCAGCGTCACGCCAGCTACGCGCGCCGCCCAGACGGCGCACAGTCCGGCGCCTCCGATCCACAGACAACTCTGCACCCAGACGGGGCCGAGAGCCGTGAGACCTCCGAGCCAGCGGTAGGCCCCGACGACGGCGTAGGGCACGAGCGGCGGGTAGTCCGCGTGCGTCGTCAAGAGATAGCCAGCGTTCGAGAAAGGAGCGTCGAAGCCCGGCGCGCGCAGGATCGCGCGCGCGCGCAGGTTGTACATGCGCACCGCGTCGACGCCGCCCTCGGGGTAGTGGCCGAAGCTCTGGACCGCGTTCACGACGCCGAGCACGACGAACAGGACGAGGACCACCAGGAGCGCGTCGCTCGCGCGGTGGCGTGGCCCTGCGGTGGCCGGCGCCGCGCCGGGCAGCCAGTCGGCGCGGGCTGCGAGATGGGCGGCCGGCACCAGCAGCGCGAGCGTGAGCACGGCCGTGAGGATCGCTGGCGCCGGAGCGAAGTCGGCGACGAATCCGGCGAGCGCGAGGCAGAGCGGGGCGACGAGAAGCACCGCGAAGAACGCGGCGAGACCCGCGCGGCGCCCGACGGCGATCGCGGGCAGCAGCGCGAGGAGCGTGAGGCCCGCGAGACCGAGCGCCTTGCGCATCGAGCTCGGCGGCTCGAACGGGTCCGCGCGCGCGGGCAGTGGAGCGCGACCGGCAAGCCCGACGTTGGAGACGCGCCGCAGCCGCACGTGCTCGAAGCCGCGCTCGTTCAGCTCGGCCCGAACCGCGTCGCGGTCGGCATCCACGGGAAAGATCACGACGGAGAGGTCGCGCTCCTCGAGCAACAGCACCGCCGGCGCGAGCGCGTGCTGGATCTTGGCTTCGAGGTTCTCCTCGCTCTCGTCGGGGAACTCACCGAGGCGGATGCGGCCGACCTCGCCGGCTTCGCGCACGTGCTGCTCGATCCACTCGTAGAAGACGATCTGGCGTGGCGCCGGCCAGCCTGGTTGCGTGTCCTCCCAAACGCGCCGCGCGACGTGCGCGATGCACATCGCGACGATCAGGAGCGGAATCGCCGTGGACAGAACGCGGGTCATCGGAGGCGCCGGGAGTGTACCGGTGCCGGACGACCCGACTTACTCACAGAACCGAACCTCGATTGCGTCGGAAAGGTTCGACGTGGGCGCGGGGTTGCGATCGCGGAACCAGTACTGGAAGTTCCAGGTGCTCCCGGGCTCGATCGTCGTTCCACCCGGCAGGCCTTCGAACGGCACCGCGAAGACCACGACGCCCGTCTGGTCGCGCGACTGGATGAACGACGTGAGGGCGAGGCCCTGCGGCCCGACGCAGAGGTTGCCGTCCCCTCCGCCGAACGCGGGCACGAACGTGCGTGTCTCCGACATCAGGAATATGCCGAACTGCTGGAGCGGCAGCTCCTCGACCCGCAGGGTCAGGTCCGCGTCGGCCACGTCGGCACTCCCGAGCGCGTTGATGGACGCGGGGACGCCCGTCGAGTTGACCTCGGCGGTGCAGTACTTCTCGAAGCCGCAGACACGCACACCCGCGCCGTCGAGCTCGATCTGGATCGAGAGGTTCGTCTCGATCGAAGCGACGATCAGGCTGAAGAGCACATTGGCCGTGTTGCCGGGCGGGAGGATGGTCGGCAGGCCGAAGGGAAGGTCTTCGATCTCGAACCCCGGCAGCGGGTCGGGGATGCTCTGCATGTCGCTGAAGCTGACCGACACGTCGACGTCGAGCGCATCGGGCGTCACGACGAGCGTACCCGCGAGCGGCAGCGTGAGCGGGATCGGGCCCAGGTCGAAGACCTGGCCGAACACGTCGAGCTGCAGGCCCGTGTCGACCGGCACGAGTACCGTGAACGTGTAGGTCCCCGGAGTCTTGGTCGGAGCGAGGACGCCCAGCTGGCTCGCGCCCGATTGCGCGAACAGAACGTTGCGCACCGTGCCTTGGCCGACCGGGATCGGCAGGGGGATGCCGCCGATGAAGAGCGAGTCTGGGTTGAACGTGCGGAAGGTCTGGAACAGGAGCTCGAAGATCAGGTCGGTCGCACCATCGCCACCGCCCAGAGCGTCGAGGCTGAGCGCTTCGATCTCGAGCGCGCCGGTCTCCTCGTCGACGGCGACCGTGAACGAACCGGTCGGGACCTCGGTGATGTCGGTGTCGGTTCGGATCGTCACGCCGACGTCGACCGGCTGGTTGCCGCTACCGCCGAAGAGGCCGGGCAGCGTGCGCGTTCCGCGCGGGTTGGTCTTCGAATCGAAGTCTCCGATGAGGCTCCCCGGCAGGACGACGTCGATCCCGGCCTGGAACTTGGCTGTGCTCGTCGACTCGAGCACGACGTCGTACGTCTGCGCGTGCGCGGTAGCGGTGAGCAAGAGCGAGAGCGAGAGGGAGCGCATCATGTCGGGGGATCCGTGGAGGTGGGGCGGACCGCCGAGCATATCCGGGGCGCTTGGTCGCTGCTCCCAGAGTCCCGATTCGGGTCAGAGCCCAATCCAGAGTCAGCCCAATCCAGGGTCAACGCCCAACCCAAGGTCAACGCTTCTTTGGCTCGGGAAGCTTCCAGCGCTCGTTCGGAACGTGGGCCGACTCGAGGATCGCTCGCATCGCTTCGACCACCTCGGGCTCTCTCTCGGCGACGTTCGTCTTCTCGCCGGCGTCGCGATCGAGATCGAACAGCTCGAGGGTGCCGCCCGTCATCGGCTTCATGACCGCCTTCCACTTTCCGGCCCGGACGGCGCGGGCGTTGCCGCGCTCGTAGAACTCCCAGTAGAGGTAATCGTGCTGCTCCTGCTCGCTCGCGTCGCCGAGCAACGTGGGCAGGAGACTCTTGCTGTCGAGCCCGTCGGGAGTTTCCGTGCCCGTCAGCTCGCAAGCGGTCGCCAGCATGTCGCCGAAGTAGCCGACGTGATCGCTGACGCTTCCTCCCTCGATTCGGCCGGGCCAACGCGCGACGAGCGGCACGCGGATCCCGCCCTCGTACAGCGTGCGCTTGATCCCGCGCAGCGGACCGTTCGAGTCGGCGAAGTCGGGGTCGTTGCCGCCCTCGCGGTGCGGCCCGTTGTCCGAGGTGAAGAGCACCAGCGTGCGTTCGTCCATCTCGAGCTCGGTCAGCAGCGCGAGGATCTCGCCGATCTCGCGGTCCATGCGCGAGATCATCGCGGCGTGGCCCTTCTGCGGTTCGGGCCAATCGAGCTCCGCGTACGCGCCGTGATCGGGGATCTCCATGCCCCTCTTGCCCGCCTCGTTGTTGGCGTGCGGGATCGTGTAGGCGAGGTAGAGGAAGAAGGGGCGTTCGGCCGACTCGCGCACGAACCGCAGCGCGTCGGCGTGCAGGAGGTCGGGCGCGTAGACGGACTTCTCGGTCGCGACCCCCTGACCACGCTTGCCTTCCTTCGGCACGACGTTCGCGAGAGGCACACGCTCTTCGCCACGGATCAGGAAGCTCGGGTAGTAGTTGTGCGCGTGCGCCTGGTCGAGGTACCCGAAGAAGTGGTCGAAGCCCTGCCGCGTCGGCATGCCGTCCGTGCCCTCGTGCCCGATGCCCCACTTGCCGACGAGGCCCGTCGTGTAGCCCTTCGCGTGGAAGGCCTCGGCGACGGTCCAGTCGGCGGGGCGCAGGTTCTGGCGCGCGTTGCCGCGGATCCACGCGTGTCCGAGGTGCTTGCCCGTCATCAAGACGCAGCGGGACGGAGCGCACACGGTCGAGCCCGCGTAGAACTGCGTGAAGCGCATGCCCTCCGCCGCCATGCGATCGATGTGCGGCGTGCGGATCTTCTCTTGCCCGTAGCAGCCCAGATCGCCCCACCCGAGGTCGTCCGCGAGGATGAGGATGACGTTGGGCGGCGTCTCTTGGGCCCAAAGGAGCGGGGCGAGGAGCGGGGCGAGGAGCGGGGTGGTTATTAGGCAGGCGAGGAGGCGCATGACCGCGAACCTAACCGATTGCGAGATTGTCTGGAGACTCTTGCGGGCGAGCGGCCACTACACTCCGGGGATGCAGCGACCTGAGCCCAACGAGTTCGATCCTTACTACTCGCTCTACATCGACCGCGTGCCGGACGGCGACGTCGTCGAGATCCTGTCTCGGCAGGGCGCGGAGACCGTCGGCCTACTAGAAGGAGTCGACGAAGAGCGCGCCCTGCACCGCTACGCCCCGGACAAATGGAGCCTCAAGGAGGTCGTCGGCCACGTCGTCGACGCCGAGCGCATCTTCGGCTTCCGCGCGATGGCGTTCGCGCGCGGCGACGGGCAGCCGTACCCGGGGATGGATCAGGACGACTACGCGCGCAATGCGGCGTTCGATGGGCGCAGTCTCGCGAGCCTGGTGGAGGAGTTCCGCGGACTGCGGGCTTCGCACGTGGCGTTGTTCGGCTCGTTCGGGGAAGAGGTGAGCTTGCGGAAGGGAGTGGCGAGTGGGTGCCCGTTCAGTGTGCGCTCGCTCGTGTACGTGATCGGGGGGCACGAGGCGCATCACGTCGGGGTGTTGAGGGAGAGGTACTTGTAGGACTACCAGCCGAGCTCCTCCCCCCCGAATGCGTTCGACGAGCGTGCCATACGCTCTCAGGGATCGCTTGACGTCGAAGCTGCGCACTCTCCACTCCGGACGCTCTTCACAGGCGAGCGACCAGACGAAGTCGGAGAGAATCGAAGTGCCCTCTCGGTCCGCTGCGCGCACGGACCATGTCGCTTCGGCCGCGTCCCCGTCCAGTCCTTCGTACGTCGCTCCGAACGACCACAACACCGCGCGCTCGAGATGATCTGACGGAACCAGCCCTGCCTCCAACCCCTGGCTCTCGGCCTTGTTCAGGGCATCGGCGAGATCCGCACCTCGCTCCTGCACGAATTCGATCAGGCTCAGATCCACGACAGTGAGATCAATCGAACTGCGCGAAGCCGGTTTCGTTGACGAGTCATGAAGAGGTGATGATAGCTCAGGAGACTTGTACAGCCCACGGATGGTGCGGAGTCGAACCGCCCGGCCACGCGCAAACCCCGAACCCGGGACCTACTCGTCCCCGAACGACGTGTAGACCGACCGCGCCGCCGCGATCAGCGGATGGTCGAGCGCCACCAACCGCTGCCCGCCCATCGACTCCTCGATCGCGATGTCGGTCAAGCGCCCGGCCTGCATCGCCACCATTCGATTGCGCTTGCCCGCCTTGACGAGCTCGATCGCGCCATCCCCGAACATTGTCGCGACGACTCGGTCCGCGGGGACCGGACTGCCCCCGCGTTGGGTGTGGCCGAGCACGACGTGGCGGGCTTCGACATCTGTCCGCGCCTCGACTTCGGCGGCGACGAAGGCCGCGATGCCGCCGAGCTTGATCGGGTCGGGGGAGCTCGGATCGACGGTGCGTACGATCTGGGTCCCGTCCTTGGGGCGTGCGCCCTCGGCGGCGCAGATCACGGTCGAGCGCTTGCCGCGCGCTCGGCGGCGGGCGATCTTCTCGCACACCGCATCCATGTCGAACGGGATCTCGGGCAGCAGGATCACGTCGGCTCCGCCGGCGACGCCCGAGTGGAGGGCGATCCAGCCGGCGTTGCGTCCCATCACCTCGACGACCAGGACGCGCCCGTGGCTGTCGGCGGTCGTGTGCACACGGTCGAGCGCTTCGGTCGCGACGTGCGACGCCGTGAGGAAGCCGAAGGAGAGCTCGGTTCCCACGATGTCGTTGTCGATCGTCTTCGGGACGCCGATGCACGACAGGCCCGCCGCGACGAACGGCTGTGCGCACATCATCGTGCCGTCGCCGCCAACGACGACCAGGGCCTCCAGGCCGGCGCTCTTGGCGACCTCGAGGCAGCGGGGGCTGACGTCCTCGAAGATGGGTCGACCGCTCGCGTCCGTTCCGGTGGCGAAGCGCGCCGGGTTGGCCTTGTTCGAAGAGCCCAGGATCGTCCCGCCGGTCGTGAGGATGTCCGACACGTCGGGGTAGGTGAGCGGCCGCAGCCGCTCCTCGATCAGACCGAGGAAGCCGTCTTCGATGCCGATGACCTCGATCCCGTTGTAGATCGCGTCCTTGGTGACGGCGCGGATGACGGCGTTGAGACCGGGGCAGTCGCCGCCGCCGGTGAGAATGCCGATGCGTCGCGGAGAGTCGGTCATTGGTCTTGGGTCGTCGGATTCTCGGGCGCCGGGTCGTCGGATGGCGGCGGCCAGGCGAAACCGCCCGCCTCGAGCTCCGCCAGCTGGGCCGCGAGCCGCGCGACGTCGTCGGGGCGCTCGCGCGCGAGGTCGAGGGTGCAACCGGGATCGTTGCGTACGTGGAAGAGCCGGCGCCAGAGTCCGTTGCGCTCGTGCTCGTAGCGCCAGTCCTCGAACACGACCGACGCGTGCGTTTCGCCGCGCGCGAGCACCGGGCCGCGATCGAGGTCGAGGCCGAGCAGGGGGCGCACGAGGCTCCGGCCCTCGCCGGCGGTGGCCTCCTCGTCCTCATCTTCGAGGCCCAGTCCGAACAGCTCGAGCACCGTCGGGTAGAGATCGACCGTGCTCACGGGCAAGGGCACGGCGCGTGGCACGAGCTGCGGCAGGTGCACGATCAGCGGAACGCGCGCGCCGCGCCGGCCGCCGTCCGAGCCGATGAGCACGACGAGCGTGTCGCCCGTGGCGTCGATCGCTTCGACCGCGTCGAGCAGCGCGCCGACCGCCGCGTCCGCCGCGGTCACGACTTCGACCGGGCGCTCATCCGTGGGCGCCCAGGGCCAGTCGGGCTGCGGGCTCGCGTAGTGCATCCACAGGAGCCACGACTCGTTCTGCTCGTCTCGCTCGCGATCCGCGATCCATTCCGCGCCGACGGAGGTCGCCAGCGGAAACAGCACACCGGCCGAGGTGTCCTCGCGGTCGACGTTCGTGCTCGCGATCGTCTCGTCGTACACCTCGAAGCCCTGCGCGAAGCCCATGAGGTTCGAGAGCACACCGTCGCTTTGGACCGCACAGGTCAGGACACCTTTGGCGTAGAGCCTCTCCGCGAGCGTCGGCCAAGCGTCGTCCAGCGTCCCATCCTGACCGCGCACCCCGTGCGTCCGTGGGTGCCGTCCGGTCCACAGCGTCGCGGTGCCCGGTGCGCTCTGCCACGCCGGCGCGAACGCCTGCTCGAAGACGACCGAGCACTCAGCGAGCGCGTCGATGCGCGGCGCGTTCTGGCCCTGATTGCCGTAGCACCGCAAGAGCTCGGCTTCGAGCCCGTCGACCGTGATGACGACGACATTCGGGAATGGCGTCTTGGGTAGGACCGGGGGCGTACAGCCGGCCGAGATCAGCGCGACCGCGAGGAGCTTCGAGCGACCGCCGAGCTTCTGAATCACGCCCCTATGTGGTGGCGTTTGCGCGGGCTCGGTACCGCCCGTACGCAAATGGCGAAACTCCAGCCTAGAGTGCTCGCTGGCCAAAGAGTGCATCGGAGTCAGTCTATCAAGCGTCCGGTCTCAAGGCGTCAGCCGTTGAACCCGGAGACAACCCGGTGCCGCTCGCGGTGCCAAGGGGGCTGCGGAGCAGCCCCCCTAAATCTTCTCCTTGTACTTCTTCTGGTGCTCGCGGCGCGCCTGTTGCACCCACTTGTCCGCGCGGATGCGGTCGACGGAGACGTCGATCTTCTCGGCGAGCTCGTCGAGGTCGGCCGAGTACTCGGTGATCTGGCGGAAGGACGTGACGCCGGCTTTGTTGAGCGTCTTCGCGTACGACGGACCGATTCCGTTGAGGAGCTGCAGGTCGTCGACGACTTTCTTCGCCCGCTTCGGCGCGGCCTTGGGCTTCGCCTTGGCCTTGGTGACCGTCTTGGGCGCGGTCTTCGTCTTCACGGCCGTGCCGCCGCCAGACTTCGTGGCCGGCTTGGACGTCGCCTTGGCCGGTGCCTTCGGGCTCGCTTTCGACGCCGTCTTGGCAGCGGGCTTCGACGGCGTACGGACGGGCTCCTTCGCCTTCTTGCGCGCGACGTCCGCCGCCTTGCGCGGAGCGGGCTTGAGCGTCTTGACCGGCTCGTGTCCGTTCGTCTTGGTCGTTCCGTTCGGCTCGGCGTTTCCGGGCTTCCGCTCCGCCGCACCCGGCGGGGCGGCGGCCGCCGCCTCGAGGTCGCGCGACATGCGCTTCAGTTCGCCGTCGCGCTTGCGCACTTCGACCTCGGCCTCGCGCTGCTTGCGCACGGCATCCGAGAGCTTGACCTGTGCGCTCTTGAGCTCGGTCGACAGCTCCTTGAGCCGGGTCTCGAGCGAGTGTGAGCGCTGTCCGCCCGTCTTGAGGTCTGAGTTGAGCGCGGCGATCTGCTTGCGGTAGCCCCCGATCTCGGCCTTGCTCGCATCGATCCGCTGCTGAGCGACCTCGATCTTCACGTCGCGCGTGTCGGTGTCCTTGCTGCTCTTCTCGAGCCGGCGCGAGAGCGACGTCACCTGCTTTTTCGTCTCGCGCAGCTCACGCGCCCGCTCCTCGAGCTGGGCGATGCGCTGCTGGTACTTGGCCTGGTCCTTGCCGGTCTTCTTCTCGAGCTGTGCGTGGCGTTCTTGCGACTGGACGATCTCGGCTTCGCGCGCGTCGAGCTGCTCGGGGAGCGGCTGGAGCGTCGCCAGGACCGCCTTGAGCTGCTCGATCTCCTGCTGACGTGACTGGTCGAGGTCGCGCAGAGCGCCCTTGGTCTTGGCGAGGTCTTGTTCGGCCTTGCCGATCTGATCGGGAAGGATCGCCAGGGCACTGACCTGCTCGCGCAACGTCCCGACCTCTTCCTTCTTGCGCTCGGCGAGCTCGCGGTGCTGGCGCTGGGCCTCGGCGAGCTGCTTGTCGCGCTCGGCGAGCTGTTGCGGCACCGGATCGAGCTTGACGAGCCGCTCGTGCAGGCTGCGCGTCTCGCTCTTGGCGTGATCGTCGAGCTCCTTGTAGCGCTTTTCGAGGATGCGCAGCTCGCCCTCGCGCTCGGCGAGTCGGATCTGCACGGGCTCGAGCTCTCCGACGCGCGTGCGCAACGTGTCGATCTCCTTGCTCGTGTCCTCGGAGACTCGCTCGAGTCGTTCCTCGGTCACGCGCAACTGCGCCTCGCGCTTGGCGAGCTGCGACGGAGCCGGCTCGAGCTCGGCGACGCGCGCGCGCAGGGTCTCGATCTCCTGCTTGGCGAGCGCCGTCTCGCGCGTCAGGCGCTCCTCGGTCGAGGCGAGCTGCTTGCTGCGCTTGGCGAGTTGATCGGGCACCGGGTCGAGCTCGGCGACGCGCCCGCGCAGGCTCGCGATCTCGGCTTCGGTCGACGTCGCCAACTCCTCGTGCCGCACCTTCATCTGGCGCAGCTCTTCGTCGCGCTCCGCGAGGCGGCCCGGGAGCGGCGCGAGCTCGCGCGCGCGCGTCTCGAGCCGCGTGATCTCCTCCTGCGAGCTCGTGACGAGCGCCTCGTAGCGTTCGATCGACACGCGCAGCTGCTCCTCGCGCGCCGCGAGCTGCTCGGGCACGGGCTCGAGCTCCTCGACGCGGCCCTTGAGCTCGTCGATCTCCTGCTCCGTGCGCGCCACGTATTGATCGTGTTCGCCACACAGCCGGGCGACCTTCTGCTCGTGCCGCTGCTTCGCCTCGGCGAACTGGACTTCGCGCTCGGCGAGCTGGGTCGTGAGCTCGCTGTCCGAGCTGGAGACGAGTGCCTCGTAGCGCTCGACGGCTGTGCTCTGCTCCTGCTCCCGCTCGAGGCGCAGCTGCTCGAGCGCCTCCGCGTGCTCGGTGCGCGCCTGCTCCGCCTGCGCCTCGCTCTCGGCGAGTCCGGTCGAGAGCCGCGCGAGCTCGGCCATGCTCGTCTCGAGCTCGTCCGCGTGCTGCGTGGCCTCCTGGGTGGCGGCCTCGCGCTCCGCCTTCAGCTGCACGAGCGTCGACTCGAGTTGCTCGAGGCGCGCCGGGTACGGCTCGAGGTCGCGGATGCGCTCCTCCAGGCCCTCCGTCGTGACTTGCTTGCTCTCGACGAGCTGCTCGAAGCGCTCTTCCCACTCGCGGATCTGGCGATCGCGCTGGGCGATCTCCTTCTCGTAGCCCGTCGTCTCCTCCTCGAGTTGAGCGGTGAGCTCTTTCGCGCGCCCCATGCTCTTCTCGAAGTCGGTGGCGAGCGTGTCGCGCTCCGTGCTGACCTCCTTGAAGACCGCCGACTTGCGCGTCGACTCGCTCTGTGCCGACGACAGCTCCTCGTCGAGCTTGCGCATCGTCACGTGCATCTCCTCGACCATCGCCGACTTCTCGCGCAGGTCCCTCTCCAGCGATGCGCGCGAGCGGCCCTCGTCGTTGATCGCGCCCTCGAGCGTGGCGATCCTCGACAGGTGCCCGTCGAACTCCGCCTTCAGCGCCTTCGACTCGACGTTGTTCTTGTTCAGCGCGGCGACGGCGGCGTCGCGGTCGCTCTCCGCGAGGCGCGCCATGTTCTCCCAGCGGAACTGCTGCTCGCGTTGGTTCTTCCGGGTCTGACCGCTCTTGATCACCATCCCGGAGAAGAAGCCGATGATGCCGGCGCCGATTCCGACGAGGATGAAGTTGAAGAAGGTGGGTTCCATTTCAAGTCGGATGCGAGACGTCGAAGAGGAGAATGACGGCCGGATTCTAGCGAATCGGAAACGCCGTTTCGCGCGTCGCGTCGACGTGATCGAGCGCGCGTCTTCCACAGCGAGTGAACAACCTGTGCACAAAATGGAAGGACTTACAGCTCGCTCGACTGGCTTGCGGACCGCAATTCGCATTGAATCTGCTTGACTCTGCTCGGACGTGCTCGCGGAGCACGTAGCGAGTGACGATCGAGGCGACGAAGAATGCGACGAGGCGTTCATGAGCCCAACGAACCCGATGAACCGAAGACGTGGTGTGGCGATCTGGAAGTTGCTGGCCGGCGTCGCGTGCGTGTTGATCGCGGCCCTCTGCATGCTCGTCGCGCGCTCGCGCGTCGCGCCGGAGCTCGGTCTCGAGGGCGGCGCCCTGCGCCCGTGCCCCGACTCGCCGAACTGCGTGTCGAGTCTGGCGACCGACGACGGGCATCGCGTCGAGCCGATGTGGCGCGGCGACGACACTCTCGAGCGGGCGTGGATGCGCCTCGAGAGCACCGTGCGCGGGCGCCTGCGCACCAACGTCGTCGAGCGGCGCGCCGACTATCTCTGGGCCGAGTTCTCGAGCTCGCTCCTCGGCTTCGTCGATGACGTCGAGTTCCACCTGGATCGTGGGAAAAGGGTGATTCATGTCCGGAGTGCTTCGCGTGTAGGGCACTCGAACCTGGGCGCGAACCGCAAGCGCGTCGAGGCACTGCGTGCGGAGCTGGAGGCGGCGCTGCGGTGAGCGTGGGCGCACTCCCGGTCGATGCGGTCCTCCCGGAGGTCGTGGCCGCCCTCGCCGCGCACCCCGCGTGCGTGCTCGTCGCGCCGACCGGTGCCGGCAAGACCACCCGGCTGCCCCCGGCGCTCGACGACGCTGGACTGGGCCCGGTCGTCGTGCTGGAGCCGCGGCGGATCGCGGCGCGTGCGGCGGCGCGGCGCGTCGCGGCAGAACGCACGGTCGCGCTCGGTAGGGAGGTCGGCTACCACGTGCGCTTCGACCGCAAGACGTCGGCGGACACGCGCATCGCGTTCGTGACGGACGGGATCTTCGTGCGTCGGATTCAGGAGGACCCCTTCTTGGATGGGGTGGGCTGCGTCGTCCTGGACGAGTTTCACGAGCGCAGCCTGGACGTCGATCTCGCCCTGGCGATGGTGCGCCGGGTGCAGGGCGAAGCGCGCGAGGATCTGCGCCTGGTCGTCACGTCCGCGACCCTCGATGCGGACGCGGTCGCGGCGCATCTCGGTGGCGCGCCGATCGTGCGCTCGGAGGGGCGCCTCTTTCCGGTGGCCGAGGAGTATCTGCCGGCGCGTCCGAGCGAGCGGCCCGACGGTCACGTCGCCCGTGGAGTGCGGCGAGCGCTCGAGGAGACCTCCGGGGGTCTGCTCGTCTTTCTGCCCGGCGTCGGCGAGATCCGCCGCGCGCACGCGGCGCTCGAGGGGACTGCGCGCGCGGGCGACCTCGAGCTCCTGGAGCTGTACGGCGATCTCGCGCCGGAGGCCCAAGACGCCGCGCTCGCCCCCGGCTGCCGGCGCAAGATCGTGCTCGCGACGAACGTCGCCGAGTCTTCGGTCACGGTCCCGGGCGTGACCGGCGTGGTCGACACCGGCCTCGCGCGCACGCTGCAGCATGATGCGGCCGTCGGTTTGGACCGGCTCACGCTCGGCCGCATCTCGCTCGCGTCGGCCGAGCAGCGCAAGGGCCGCGCCGGGCGCGAGGCGCCGGGTATCTGCGTGCGGCTGTGGAGCGCGATCGACCAGCGCACGCTCACGCCGTTCGACGAGCCGGAGATCAAGCGCGCCGATTTAGCCGGGGCCGTGCTGCAGCTGCTCGCGTGGGGGGAGCGTGACCTGAGCGCTTTTCCCTGGTACGAGCCGCCGCGTCCCGACGCGCTCGCGCGCGCGTTCGAGCTGCTGACGCGGCTCGGCGCCGCGGCGGATGGAGCGCCGACCGAGCTCGGCCACAGGCTCGCGCGTCTGCCGGTCCATCCGCGCCTTGGCTGCCTTCTGATCGAAGGAGAACGTCGCGGCGATCTCGAACGTGCCGCGCTGGCGGCGGCCGTCCTGTCCGACCGCGATCCGTGGCGCCGTTCCGCGGGTCGCGAGCCGACGCGCCGCGTGTCCGATTCCGACGTGCTCGACCGCGTGCGTGCGCTCGAGGCCTTCGCCCGCGGCGGTGCTGGTGCAGCGCCCGAGCTGGCACCCGGTGGCGCCCGCGCGTGCCTGGCGGCGGCGCGCCAGCTCGAACGCACGCTGCGCAAGGGGCGGGGGGCCGGCGCGGCGGACGCCGCGGACGACGCGCTGCTGCGCTCGTTGCTCGCGGCGTTTCCCGACCGCCTGACCCGCCGGCGCCGCGACGACCCGCGGCGCGGGGTCATGGTCGGCGGGCGCGGCGTCCGACTCGCGCCGCAGTGCGCGGTGACCGAGCCGGAGCTGTTCCTGTCCGTCGAGCTCGATGCCGGCCGTGGCGAGGCGCTCGTGCGCCAGGCATCGGCCGTCGAGCGCGAATGGGTCGACGGGGGCAGGACGCGGACGGTGATCGAGTGCGTGTTCGATCCCGCGCGCGAGCGCGTGGTCGGCAAGAAGCGCGTGCGGCTCGGGGAGCTCGTGATCGAGGAGAGCGACGTGCCGGCCAACGACGCGGCCGAGGTCGAGCGCGTCCTCGCCGCCGCGGCGCGCGTCGATCCCGAGCGCGCCCTCGACCTGGGGCGCGACGATGTGCAGACGCTGTTCGCCAGGATCACCTGCCTGCGCGAGTGGATGCCCGAGCTCGAGCTCCCTGCGTTCGAGGCGACCGAGCTCGCCGCGCTCGCCGGCGATCTCGCCCTTGGCTGCCGTTCGTTCGCCGATTTGCGCAAGGCGCCGCTCGCCGCAGCGGTCAAGGCGCGGCTCGACCGCAGGCAGCTCGCCGCGCTCGATCGCGAGGCGCCCGAACGCATCGCCGTGCCGAGCGGGAGCAAGATCCGCATCGCGTACGAGAGTGGACGTCCGCCGGTCCTCGCCGCGCGCATCCAGGAGCTGTTCGGCATGGCCGCTACGCCGCGCGTCGCCGCCGGCCGCGTGCCGGTGCTCCTGCACCTGCTCGCCCCGAACGGCCGGCCGCAGCAGGTGACCGAGGACCTCGCGAGCTTCTGGAGTGGCGCGTACTTCGAGGTGCGCAAGGAGCTGCGCCGGCGCTACCCCAAGCACGCCTGGCCGGAGGATCCGACCCAGGCGGTCGCGCGGCGGCGGCCGGGGCGGAGGCGACGATGACGGCGCCCCGCATCTCGAGCGCGGTCCTCTTGACCCGCGGCACCGGCGAGGACTACGAGATCTACCTCGTGCGTCGCGCGCCGTCGCTGCGCTTCTTCGGGGGCTATTGGGCGCTGCCGGGCGGTGTCGTCGACCCGGTCGACCACGACGGCGAGGAGCGGATCGACGAGGACGACACGCACCGGCGCTGCGCGGCGCGCGAGCTCTTCGAGGAGACGGGCGTGCTCCCGGCGCCTCTCGCCGCGGCGCTCGGCGATCGTGAGCGCCGCACGCTGAGGTCGCAGCTGCTCACCGGGGGCGATCCGGCGCCGTTCCGCGCGCTGCTCGACGCGCACCCGGCCGCGACGGACGAGCTCGTTCCATTCGCGCGGCTGACGACGCCGCCCTTCGCTCCACTGCGCTACCGCACCCGCTTCCTGCACTTCACGCTGCCGCCGGGCGAGGAGCCGACGATCATCTCCGGGGAACTGACGGCGGGCCGCTTCGGGCGTCCCGGCGAGCTCGTCGACGCCTGGATCGCGGGCGAGGAGCTGATCGTCCCGCCAGCGGTCGGCTTTCTGCGCCGCATGCGCGGCCGCACGCTCGACGCGTTCCTGGGCGAGATCGATGGCGTTTGCCGCGACTACGAGGCTGGCACGCTGGCGGAGGTGCGCAACACGCCCGGCGTCTGGATGGTGCCGCTCGAGACGCCGACGATCCCGCCGGCGACGACGACCAACTGCTACGTCGTTGGCCACGGCCGGCTCTTCGTCGTCGACCCGGCGACGTACGATGCCGCCGAGCGCCGTCGCCTGTTCGACTTCCTCGACTTGCGGCGAGACGAAGGGCGCACGCTGGCCGGTGTCCTCGCGACCCACCACCACCCCGATCACGTCGGATCGATCAACGCGGTCGCCGCACGCTACGGGCTGCCGGTGTTCGCGCATCCGCGGACGCTCGAGCGGCTGCCCGCGGGCTTCGACGACGGCCGTCCGCTGCGCGACGGCGATGCGCTCGAGCTCGGCGAGGCGCCCGACGGAACGCTCGGTTGGAGACTGACGGCGTACCACACACCCGGGCACGACCAGGGTCATCTCGTCTTCGTCGAGAGTCGCTACGGCGCCGCGATCGTGGGCGATCTGTGCTCGACCGTGTCCACGATCGTCATCGATCCGCCCGAGGGACACATGGCGACGTACCTTGCGAGCCTCGAGCGGATGCGCCACGTGCCGATGGGCGTGCTCTATCCGGCGCACGGTTCGGCGCACCGCGACGGGCACGAGCTCCTCGCGCAGTACCTCGAGCACCGCGCCGGGCGTGAGCGCAAGCTACTGGCCGCCCTGTCGGACGTCGCGCGCGGAGACGCGGAGCTTCTGTCCAAAGTCTACGACGACGTTCGCGAGTCGATCCTGCCGCTCGCGGCACGCTCGCTTGCGGCGGGGCTCGAGAAGCTCGAGGCCGAGGGACGGGCGCGCCGGATCGCGACCGGCTGGATCAGCGCCGACTGAGCGCCGCGAGCTCGATGTCCGCTGCCGGGCCGTCCCCGCCGGGCTGGGCGTCCTCGCCCAGGCAGATCAGATTGAGACGGTCGCCGCCGCTGGGGGCGACGTAGAGGTAGTCGTTGCCCCAGGGGTCGCGCGGGAGCTCGGGCCGGGGCTCGGTTCGCGGATAGATGGCTCCCGGCTGAACGAGATCGCTCAGCGCGCTCGGGTACTTGCCCTTGTCGCCCGCGTACTGCTTGAGGCCGAGCTCGATGTGGCGCAGGTCGCGGCGAATCTGGCTCGTTGCGTCGGTCTGGGACGGGCCGCCGCTGCAGCTCGCCAGGAGGGCGCACGCTCCCGCAAAGAGGAGCCGCGCGAGGGGTGCACGGGTTTCGCTTCGGGGAGTGTTTCGCATGACGCAGCCGTAGACGCGCCGTGCAGCCCGCTCTTCCGGCCTTTTCAGGAATCGCGACCTCGCCTGCGCGAGTGGTGGATTTGGAGACCTCGCGCTTTTTTGCGTGCGCTTTCGCAAGTGCGCACGTTCTGAGACGTGACGTGGGAGGGCCCACGATCACCGCTGCCCCGAACGGGGCAAGCCCGCCGCGCCCACACCCGCCACCACCGGCGCCTGCTCCCTGACGGGAGATCGGTGAAGCGCGAATACGACGACAACCCGCGGCGGCTCCGTGGACCTCGGGTCCTTCAGCACCTTCCGCCACACGAAGAGCGAGATATAGATGAACCCCATTCGATCAACGTTTGTCCTTTTGATGACTGCTCCCGCGCTGGCCCAGACGCCCGCCGCGTTCCAAGACGAAGTCAAGACGCAACCGACCCTGCCCGACCTCGAGCCGGACCTCAAGACCGAGCTCTGGACGCCGCCGACCAAGCAAGGCTCGACGCCCGGGAACAACCTGCATCTGTCGGTCGACGAACGGGCCGCGCTCGACGCGTCGTTCGACGAGACGCGTGGACTGGAGCAGGCGCACCTCGGCAACCCGCTGAGCGAGCAGCCGCTGAACGGCAAGCTCGATCCGGAGAGCCCCGTCATCGGCGACCAGCTCTTCGCGATGGAGCGCCCGGACTGGCAACAGCACTTCCAGCTCGACGAACCGGGCGACGGCAACCTGTGGGCCTTCGGCGGCACGTACAAGGCGCGCTTCAACGAGCAGGGCGCCCAGTACATCCCGTTCCTGGGCTCGAGCGCGCCGCAGAACTACCCGGTCGACATCACGCTCGACAGCATCACCCTCGCGGGTGAGACGCTGCACTTCGACGCCGAGGTGATGCCGAGCTTCCAGGGTCAGACCGCCGTCTTCGACCGCGGCAGCGTCTCCGAACGCTACGAGCTTGCGGCCGGTCAGATGGAGCAGCTGTTCGTGTTCGACTCCCTGCCGGGCACGGGCGAGATGGTCGTGCGCATGAACGTCGAGACCGAGCTGGCCGCCGACGCGACGTCGGACTACCTCGAGTTCGCGGGCGAGCTCGGCTCGGTGCGCTACGGGATGGCGACCGTGCTGGACGCGGCGGGCAACTCCGCTCCGGCGCCGACGAGCCTCGTCGCGGGCGGGATCGAGATCCGCGTCCCGGCCTCGTTCGTGGCGGGCGCGACGCTGCCGCTGACGATCGACCCGGTCGTCGAGACGTTCATCATCAACAACGACTCGACTGACGACGACACCGTCCCGGACGTCGCCTTCGACTTCAGCACCAGCCGTTTCGCCATCTGCTGGCAGCGCGTGTGGAGCTCGACCGACCGCGACGTCTGGTGCGAGCTGCGCAGCTCGACCGGCACGCTGATCGCTGCCTCCGGCGACTACGTCGACTTCACGACGTCGGACTGGACGAACCCCAACATCGCGAACAACCGCATCGCGAGCCAGTTCCTGGTCGTCGCGGAGCGTGGCGCCTACCCCGACACCGACATCTACGGCCGCACCCGTGAGGCTAACAGCAGCACGATGGGTGGCCAGTTCCAGATCAGCACCGGCTCGGGCGACAAGCGCAACCCCGACGTCGGTGGCGATCCGCACACCGCGGGTCCGACCTACTACTGCGTCGCTTGGGAGCGTGTCTGGAACATCGCGGACGACCACGACATTCACGCCCGCCTCGTGCGCTCGAGCAGCACCCTGCTCGGCACCGGCGCGATCCTGATCGACAACTCGGTCAACTCGTACGACAAGTACCCCGGCGTCTCGCCCTCGGACGGCGTCCCCTCGGCGGCGACGCAGGAGTGGAACATCGTCTGGCAGCGCCAGTACAACTCGACCGATTGGGACATCCGTGGCGCCCAGGTCCACTGGAACGGCTCGGTCACCGAGTCCTCCTTCTCGGTCGACTTCTCGTCCAGCAACGACTGGTTCCCCGAGGCCTCCTCGCCGCTCGACTACCAGCTCGATGGTCCGCGCACGTGGATGGCGGTCTATCGCCGCGACAACTTCGGTGACTACGACATCGAGGCGACCGTCTGGAAGGGCGCGAACTACGTCAACGACATGAACCTGAGCTCGCAGCTGACGGGCTCGTCCCAGGACCAGTTCGACCCGACGATCGACACGAACGGTCACCACTTCGCCGTCGCGTGGAACGAGTACTACAGCACGAGCACCGTCGACCGCGACGTCTACATCGCCTCCTTCTACGTCTCCGGCAACGACGTTCACGTCTCCGAGGGCAAGACCAACCTCGCGTTCTCGGCCGACCCCGAGTACCAGGTGCAGATGTGCGCCCGCCAGTCCGGCGGCCTCAACAGCGACTGGTCGATGGTCGTGTGGCGCGACGGCGACTTCGGCGACGGCGACCTCGAGGGAGCCGTCTACGAGCAGCCTGACTACTTCGGCGTCAACATCGGGACGAACTACTGTGGCTCGTCGACGAACTCCTCTGGTCGCCGCGCCGACATCCACGCCACCGGTTCGGCAATCGCTGGCGGTCAGCCGCTCAACCTGCAGGCCTTCGACCTTCCCTACAACAAGTTCGGCCAGATGATGTGCTCGCCCAACGGCGCCGGCAGCTTCAACCCGCCGGGTAGCCAGGGCACCTTCTGCCTCGCCCTGCCCTACGGCCGCTTCAACGCTCCGAGCCAGATCCTCTACTCGGGCTCCGACGGCCGCTTCAACCTGGACGTCAACACGAACGATATGCCGATGTCCCCGCACGCTCCGGTCCTGGCTGGCCAGACCTGGCGCTTCCAGGGATGGTTCCGGGATAACAACCCGAGCCTGACGTCGAACTTCACCGACGGCGTCGCCGTGACGTTCCACTGAGCCGTGACGTTCCACTGAGCCGTGACGTTCCACTGAGCCGTGACGTTCCACTGAGAAGGGGAAGCTCCACCTCTATCCTCTCCTTCCGCCAGGTTGAGACCTGGCTGCGGCCCCCGCGCTCAGCGCTCGCGGGCCGCATTCTTTTTGGGGGAGAACGAGGTCTCGAGCGCGGGGGCCGCCATCCTTTTCGGGAGAGAGTGGGATTTCTTGA
>JAAELL010000603.1 GCA_024226735.1 bacterium
CCGGACCTCGTGGGCCTCGAGGCCGAAGGCGAGGAAAGTCTCGTCGCCGACGGCCTCGAGGATCTCGATGTTCGCGCCGTCGCGCGTGCCGATGGTGACCGCGCCGTTCATCATGAACTTCATGTTGCCGGTGCCGGAGGCCTCCTTGCCCGCGGTCGAGAGCTGCGCGGAGAGGTCGGCGGCGGGGCAGGTCACCTCCATCGCGCTCACTCCGCAGTCGGGCAGGAAAACAAGCTCGAGCAGGTCGCCGACCTGCGGATCGTCGTTGATCACGCTGGCGACGTTGTTGACGAGCTTGATGATCCGTTTCGCGGTCGCGTAGCCCGGCGCCGCCTTGCCGCCGAGGATGACGCAGCGCGGCGTCCAGCCGTCGACGTCGCCGCGCTTGACCCGGGCGTAGAGGTGGACGGCGTGCAGGACGTTCAGCAGCTGGCGCTTGTACTCGTGGAAGCGCTTGACCTGCACGTCGAACAGCGCCTCGACGTCGAGCTCGACCCCGCACCTATCGCGCACGAGCCGGGCGAGCCGGGCCTTGTTGGCCTGCTTGACCGCGTGCCAGCGCCCCGCGAGCGCGGCATCGTCGAGGTGCTCGCGCAGCCGCGAGAGCTGGCCGA
>JAAELL010000604.1 GCA_024226735.1 bacterium
CATTTTGGTCGGTGCGTACGCGTTCGCTGCAAGGCGCAGCGACGACGCGACTTCGCTGCAAGTCTCGGAGGAGGCACAACGCAGCAGCGGGCGGGTACGGGCCGACCAAAATGCCGCACAAGAGTGACTCACACCACTAGAACGCGCCCCCGAGGACACTCGGATTCTCGAGGCGGTCGTGGCGCCACTCGACCAATCGGTCCGGAAAGGCGGCCCCGCAGTTGTGCGTAGTCTCGTCGAGCGCTTTGCCGCGCGCCGCTCGATCGCAGTGTGTTGGACGCGGGCGGGGGCGGAGGCGGCGGCCGAGCTCAGCGTTCCGGAGGGGCCGGACGGCGTGAGCCTCGCGGCGCTCCTGGATCAGCTCGGAGCGCGGAGTCCGCTGAGCTGGGAGGTCGCCTGTGGATGTTTGTGGATCACGGCGAGAACCGATCGAACAACTTGGCATCTAATGCGGACTTGCGCGTGGATCGACCTGCGCTCGCTCTTGAGCGGGGCGACCGTTTTCCAGGATCGACTCCCGGCCGATTCGAGGCTCGTGGACCGGTATGCGCCCGGGAATCCCGTCGTGCTGACGGGGGACGCTTTTCAAGACCTCGTGCGCAACCGCGTCACACCGTCAGGTGTGGCGCCATAAATGGCATCGACACCACTGTTCCGACGTGGGACCAGGATCCGCGCAATACGATGCGCATGACCCTGGGCAACACGCTGTACGTGAGTCAGTCGCCGGTCGTGATCGCTCGGATCGAGACGATCGCAGCGGCTCTCGCGGCAGCTGTGCGAGATTGAGCCCTCGAGTGGTTGGGTTGGCGTGCTGTAGCGGTGGGTGTTTCCGTTTGAGTACGCCCTGAGAACAGTCTTCCCTAGGCGGTTTTCGTCCCCAAAACACCGACGAGCCGCCTAGACTCAATCTTGCCCACAGCAGCTCTTGTCGCTCCCCCGATCACCACTGTCATTCGTGGCGCCTGCCCAGTTTCTTGGGGTCGGTTCCGCTCCAACATCATGCGAATCACACCTCTCCAGACCTTTGCCGGCGCAGCTCTCCTTGCGCTCTCCACACCAGCAGCAGCTCAGATCTCCGTCTGTCCCGGTGGCGGCTGGACCTCGGGAGCGACACACCCCGCTGGCACAGGGAGCAACCGCTTGCTCCTCGTCGCGCTCGGAGGTGAGGGGTTCAAGGGACTGAACGACTTCACCGCGGTCACGTACGGCGGACAGGCGCTCACTCAGCTGGACGAGATCGAAACGAGCGCGTTCGGATTGGCCTTTCGCGGCGAGCTGTGGCACCTCGCCGAAGCTGGTGTCGCGGCCGCCACGAGCGAGACGATCGTCGTCACGACGACTGGACCCGGCTTTCTCGATCAGAGCGTCGCGGCGGTCACCTACTGTGGTGTCGACCAGACGACGCCGACCGGGAACACGGTGACGACGCAGAGCTCGGGTGGACTGCCCATCGATCCGATCAGCACGTCGGTCAGCGTCGGAGCGGGGAACGGGGCCATCGCGATCGTCGGCTGCGGGACGGCGGGTTCGTTCACGTGGACGCAGGACTTGACGGAGGCAGCCGATCAGACGGGGAGCTCCACGACGCTGTCGGCTGCGGAAGCGGTGAACTTCGTGACGGCCGGCACGCGCACGGCGGAGGCCGACTTCGCCGGGTCCGTCAACTACAACGTCCTGGTGATGGCGGAGCTCGTCGCGGCCCCGCCCGCCCCGGCGGCGGAGTTCGTGGGATCTCCGCTCTCCGGCGTCGAGCCGTTGATGGTGAGCTTCACGGACCAGACGACGGGTGACGTCTCGAGCTGGAGCTGGACGTTCGGTGACGGGGGAACGTCGACCGCGCAGAACCCGAGCCACACGTACGCCGCGGCCGGAACGTACACCGTCGAGTTGACGGCGACGGGCATCGGCGGCTCCGACACGGAGACGAAGACGGACTACATTACGGTCAACCCGGTTGCGCCGGTGGCGGAGTTCGTCGGTAGCCCGACGAGCGGCACCGTGCCGCTGATGGTGGACTTCACCGATCAGAGTACAGGGGTCGTCTCGAGCTGGAGCTGGGCGTTCGGCGACGGCGGAACATCGACCGCGCAGAACCCCAGCTACACCTACGCCGCGAGCGGGACCTACACGGTCGAGCTGACGGCGACCGGGCCGGGCGGCGCGGACACGGAAACCAAGACGAGCTACATCACGGTCAACGCCGCGGCTCCGGTCGCGGAGTTCGTCGGTAGTCCGACGAGCGGCAGTGCACCACTCCTGGTCGACTTCACCGACCAGTCGACGGGCGAGGTGACGAGCTGGAGCTGGACGTTCGGCGATGGCGGCACTTCGACGATGCAGAGCCCCAGCTACAGCTACGCCGCCGACGGGACCTACACGGTCGAGTTGACGGCAACCGGACCCGGCGGGTCGGACACCGAGACGAAGACCGGTTACATCACGGTCAGCGCCTCGGCTCCGGTCGCGGGTTTCATCGGCAATCCGACGAGCGGCACGGCGCCGCTGATGGTCGACTTCACCGACCAGGGCACCGGGACCGTGACGAGCTGGGACTGGAGCTTCGGCGACGGTGGCACTTCGAGCGTCCAGAACCCCTCCCACAGCTACGCGACGAGCGGCACGTACACCGTGGCGCTGACCGTGACGGGGCCGGGCGGAATGGGCATGGAGACGAAGACGGACTACATCACCGTCAACGCGGCGGCTCCGACCGCGGAGTTCGCCGGCACGCCGACCTCGGGGGCCTCTCCGCTGGCGGTCGACTTCACCGACATGTCGTCGGGCGACGTGACGAGTTGGGCCTGGAGCTTCGGCGACGGCGGCAACTCGACCGCACAGGACCCGAGCCATACCTACACGACGGACGGGGTCTATACGGTCTCGCTCACCGTAACGGGGCCCGGCGGCGGAGACATGGAGACGAAGACCGACTACATCACGGTCAGCTCGAGCGCCCCGGTGGCGGCATTCTCCGGCGCCCCGCTCAGCGGAACGGCACCGGTGACGACGTTCTTCACGGATGAATCGACCGGCATGATCACGGACTGGCTCTGGGACTTCGGCGACGGAAACACGTCGACGGACCAGGACCCCTTCCACGACTTCCTCTTCCTCGGCCCGCAGACGATCTCGCTGACCGTGACCGGTCCGGGCGGCTCGGACACCGAGACCAAGGTGGCCTACGTTGTGGTCGACCCGGCCGTGCTCGGGACGAACTACTGCACCGCGGCGGCCAACACGACCGGCGTTCCGGCCTCCATCAGCTGCACGGGCAGCCCGGCCGTTGCGGTGAACGACGTGCGCGTCAACGCGAGCTCGATGCCGCTCAATGAGTTCGGCTTCTTCCTGTCGAGCCCGACGCAAGGGTTCATCATGAACCCGGGGAACAGCTCGGGGAACTTCTGCCTCGGGACGGGCCCCAACCTCGGGCGCTTCGACAACTTCATTCAGAACTCCGGTGCGACGGGCACGTTCTCGATCCGCCTCAACCTGAACGCGATTCCGATCTCGGTCAACCCGTTCTCGATCGCCCTCCAGCCCGGCGACACGTGGAACTTCCAGGCTTGGTTCCGAGACGGTCAGACCTCGAACTTCACCGACGGCACCGAGGTGACGTTTCTGTAGAGGGTCGCAGGCGGCTTTGTAGCGGAAGTGCGTGACTCCGTACTTCCGCTACATCATTCATCGTAGTCGTTCGGGCGGAACAGGTGCGGGTACAGCGCGGGGCGCGTGTACTCCTGCGGCCCGAAGCTGAGCTCGAAGGCACCGTCACGGGTCATGATCGTACGTCGATCGTGAGGACGCGTGAAGCTGCTCGTGGTCCCTTCAGGACTTCGAGAATACGAGCTCCAGGCCTTCGTCGCCCCCCTCCGGCAACTCGAACGGTACTTCCTCGGTCTCCTCCCCGTCGATCCAGAGCACGGCACGGTAGCTGCCGGGATGCAGCCCCTTCACCTCGAAGGCGGCGCGCCGATCGTCCATCAGATCGTCCGAGTCGAGGCGGTGCCAGTCGCTGTCGCCGTCGCTCTCGATGCGCAGGAAGACCATGTTCGTCGAGGGTGAGTCGAAGGCGCTGAGGTCGCAGATGCCGGCGCAGGGTGCCGGCGCCATGAGCTCGACCTGCACGACGCCCTCGAACTCGGCGCTGGAGAAGTTGATCGTCGTCGAGCTGTCGGCGTATCCATCGGCGGTCACCTGCACGACGTGCGCTCCCTCGCCGTACGTCTTCACTTCGGCGCGCCCCGTCTCGTCCGTCTCGTCGGACATCCCTCCGCCCCATCCCTGCTCCGGGCGGATGTGCACCCGGGCGCCCGCGATGGCCTCTCCGTTGGGAGCACTCGTCACCTGGACCTCGGTATTCCGCGAGTGCAGGTCGAGATCGAGGCGGTGCACGGTCAACGGCTCGGGCTCGATGGACTGTCCATGGACCTGGGCCAGCTGCTTCTTGCCGTCGCTCGGGTCGAGGTCGATGCGTACGCGCACGTACGCGTTCTTGCCCGGCAGGAAGTCGGACGTCTCGTAATGACCGCTCGCGTCGGCGATCGCCTTGACCCCGGGCCCCGAGCCCGAGATCCGGATCTCGGCGCCCTCGGCCGGCCGGCCGTCGATCGAGATCGTGCCTGCGACCCGCGCCGTCTGGCCGCGCCCGGACGGGGAGAGGTCGATGACGAGCTCCGTGCGCCCTCCCGCCTCGACGTGGATCTCGTCCTCGCGATGGATGAGCGTCGGTTCCTTCTGCTCGATCAAGAGGGAGATCGGGTCGCCGTCGAGGAACCGCTCGAAGACGGCGAGGCGATAGCGCCCGGGCGGAATGTTGGTGAAGCGAAAGGTGCCCGTTAGGCCGCTGCGTCCGAGGCGCGGAGGCAAGAACGCCTCCATCACCCCGTCGACACCTTCGCGGTTCTCGAGCATCAGCGTGTACACCTTCTGCGGCGCATCGGAGCCCCATTGAATCTGGCCGTGGATCTCGCCGCCGCGCACGAGGGCGATCTCGGCGGTTCCGGGGCCTTCGACGAGCTTGATGCTCCCGTCCGCGTAGCGCGGGTGCTGCACGAGAATCTGGAGCCCGCCCATCCAGCCGCTGAATGCGTCTTCGCCCTCGTCCTGTTGCCGGACCGTGTACGGACCGAGCGCGACGTGCCCCTCCTTGGTCGTCCGTCCGACGGCGAGTGCGGTGAACATGGGAGGACGGAATCCGACGATGCTGGCGCGCGCGTTCGGAATGCCCTCGCGCGTCGCCGCGTCGATCACCGTCACGTCGATGCTCTGGCCGCGGTCGCAGATCAGCGTGACGTCGGCCTTGCCCTCCCAGACGTCGACCCGCTTGCGCGCCGTCGCCAGACCCTTCGGCCGGACGCTGATGTCGTACTCGCCGGGGGTGACTTCCTTGCAGACGTACGTGCCCGGCTCCGTCTCGTCGAAGCGGTTGTCGAGCGGCTCGGCACCGAGCGACATGAAGGCGCCGATCATGCCCATCGGCGACTCGCGGTCGAAGGACGGAGCGAGCTCGACCCGCGCGTCGCGAACGGTCTTGCCCTGGAAGTCGACGACGCGCACGGTCATCTCGAATGTGCTCTCGAACTCGATCTCCAGCTCCTCGCCAGGTGATGCGAGCGCTCCCAGCCAGGGCTCGTCCGGGCTGCGCCGCGCGCACGCCATTCCGTCTCCCTCGAGCGGGCAGCCCGAGACCGAGAAGCGCCCGTCGGGGCCCGTGCGCCCGGCGGGGTGCAGGATGCCGGCTTCCCCGAAGAACAGCTGCGCCCCCGCCATCACCTCGACGCCTTCGATCGGATCGCCGGAGTCGTCCATGACGATGCCGTGCACCGTGCGTCCGGGGGTGAGGATCGCGTCCTCGAGCTCGACCTCGCCAGCGGTCGTCGTGACCGTCCGCCCCACTCCCAAGAGGCCCGGCTTGTCGACACCCTGGATCAGGTTGCCGATCGGCGCGCCCTCGAAGCGGTACTCGCCGTCGGCGTTCGTGTGCGTCGTCGGAATCGGCAAGTCGTCGATGTGCGCGCGCACGAGCGGCGGGAGCTCGATCACGGGCGAGCCCTCCTCCTCGACGATCATCTTCGTGATCGCGACCGCGCAATCGGCGCGGAAGTCCTGCACGCCGATCTGCATGAACTCGTCGAGGTCCTCGTTCGGCGCCGGCACGATGCGCACGCGGGCTCCCGCGACGGGCGCTCCCGCCTCGTCGATCACGCGTCCGACGATCGTGCAGCCCGCACGCAGGACGATGTCGCCGACGTCGGTCACTTCGCCGTGATGCAGCTGCGCGTCGACGACGCGCACGGTGCTGCGCGGACCCCGCAGGTCGATACCGAGGCCTTGGAACGAGGAGTCGTAGGCACCGCCCAGCCGGAACTTGCCTTCGGCGTCCGTGTCGGTCGAGTCGATCACGAGCTCGGGCGGCGTCTCGCCGAGTCGCGCCCAGTCGGCGGCGAGCAGCAGTCCAGCATCGACCTGGACGAGCGCCACGCTGGTGTCGGCGACTGGCGTTCCGTCCTCTTCGACGACGCGCCCGATCAATCCACCGAGCTCTCCGGCCGCAGCAGCTGGTTGCACCTCGTCCGCGGCTGGCTCGGCGGCGACGACGATCCGCGTGGCTCCGGCCGGCTCGCTCGCGCCGGGCGCCGTGCTCTCGAGATCGGTCGAGGTGGCCGCGTCGACGACGTCGGCCGGGCCGAGCTCGTTCTCGATCGCGAGCGGCTCACTCGAATCGAAGAGCGAAGTCGCCAGCCAGGCCGAGCAAGCGACGATGAGAACAGCAAGGGCGGCGAGGGCGTGGTTGCGGGTCATGATTCTTCGTCTCGGGCTACGGACAGAACACGACGCGTAGCGAGTTCGTCAGATGTAGCGCGGGCGTGGCGAGTGCGGCGAGGAGCGGCAGTCGGGGGCAGAGCATGATGGCGCCTTCGCTGGGGAGAAAGGATGCCTCATCCTACGGGCTTGTGAGCCGCGTCGCCCGCCACCAGCGGAATCACGGCTCGCGAGACATGCATGCGAGTCGGGCGGGCCGTCATTTTGCCCTCGCGGCGCGAATCGCTTCACCTCGCGGGACCGGCTCCGACGGGCATGGACGGTCTACGCCGCTGGCCCCTGCCCGGCGAGCGCCTCACGGACCGCGGCGACCACCTGCGCGGGCTCGGGCCAAGGGCGCTTGGTCAGTTTCGCGACGAGGCCACCCTTGCGCGAGGCCACGATGCGACCGTCGACGAGGACGTCGAACTGGCCGCGGCGACCCTGCACGAGCTCGACGTTCGTCTCCGTCGCCTCCTGAATCTGGGCTGCGTAACTCGTAGCCCGGCCGCGAAAGCCTCACGTCTCGCAATAGACGATGCGGATGTCCATGTGAGGGATCGTATCAACGGCGGCCCGTCGTCGCGGGCCGCCGGCATCGAAACAGTCTTAGCGCGCTTTCTTGCGCCCGACCTTCTTCTTGGTCGACTTGCGGCGCGTGGCGCGTTTGGTCGTTTTGCGCGTCGCCTTCTTGGTCGTCCTGCGGCCGCTACCGGTGTGATACCGCGTGCCTCGGCGCTGGCCCGTCGTGCGCAGCTTTCCGCTCTCGACCAACTTGAGGATCGGGAGTCGCAAGTCCTTGGTCGAGAGTTTTAGCGACGCAGCGACCTCTGTCACGCTACAGCCTTGGTTGTCGCGGACGAACCCGATGACGAGCCCTTGTGTCGTGGCCATGTCCGTGGAGGATCGTCGTCCGCCGTGCGTCACGCGCGCCGCACGGCTCGCCGGAGCGCTCCTTGTCGCGCTCCTCGCCGCGCGTCGGGCGGGCGCGATCGCCCCTCCGAGTGCCGCTTGGACAGACTCGAGGGCCGCTTCCTTAACGAGCTCGGATAGCTCGTCGACAAATGCATCGACGCTAGCGCGGATGCGCGTATCGATAGTTTTCGTTGCCATGGTAGGTGTGTAGGGGGGGGGGGGGGGGGGAAAAGGGCATTGTCAACATCCCCCTTGCGCCGGGAAATGAAAACATTAAAAAGAAAAGCCCCTTGGACTC
>JAAELL010000605.1 GCA_024226735.1 bacterium
CACCTACAGCGCCTACTTCGCGGTCGGCGGCAAGTTCGCCGAGGGCAGGGGCCACGCCGTGCTCTACGGCAGCTACCGCAACCTCGCCGAGATCACCAAGGGTGACCGCGACTACGTCAACTGCGCGGTCTCGGCCGGCAGCGACGGTCCGTTTTGCGGCGGCTCTTCGACCATCGCCGAGGGACGGTTCATCGCCTTCGACGCCAATGGCGACAGCATCGGCGACTTCATGGTGGGCGGCAACGGCCACGAGTTCGTGCCGCGCGCGGGGACGGTCTTCAACTACGGCCCCTACAACCACCTGCAGCGTCCCGACGAGAAGATCAACCTCGGCGCCTTCGGCCACTACACCATCAACGAGCACGTCGAGCCCTACATGGAGGTGATGTACACCACCAACCACACCGACGCGCAAATCGCGTTCACCGGCACCTTCTTCAACACCGGCACGATCAACTGCGACAACCCGCTGATGAGCGCGCAGCAGCGCGCCACCATCTGCGGGCCGGGAACCGGCTATGGGCCGACCGACTTCGCCGAGGTCTACCTCGGCAAGCGCAACGTCGAGGGCACTCCCCGGAGCAACGCGCTGGGCCACGACAACTTCCGCATCCTGGGCGGCGTCCGCGGCGACATCAACGACAGCTGGAGCTGGGACGCCTACGTCCTGCGCGCCGAGAACCACTCGACCGACGTCTACAACAACGACCTGAGCATCGCGCGCCTGACGAATGCCATGGACGTCATCGTCGGTACCGACGGCCAGCCCGTGTGCCGCAGCGGCGGCAACTGCGTGCCCTACAACGTGTTCCAGGAAGGCGCGATCACGCAGGCGATGCTCAACTATC
>JAAELL010000606.1 GCA_024226735.1 bacterium
ACTCTGAACCCGGGCACGATTCGGCTGCGTACGCGCTGCATGTATTCGATGTACTCCCCCCCAAGTTCCCCTGCAAGTCGCTCCTCTTCAATCAGTACATGGAATTGCAAGCAGAGCCACCAGATGGGAGTTAGCGCAAGACCGAAATACGACCCGCAGAGCAGGCTCCATCCGATCGGCCACAGGATCTCGCTCAAGTACATTGGGTGGCGAACGACTGCATAGACTCCAGTGGTCTTGAGTTTCATTCCGGCCGCCGGCGCTCGCCACCATTTGACCTTTATCGTCGGCAGGGCGATTAGGAGAGCGGCAAGAAGGAAGATTCCACCCAAGATCCAGTTCCACTCAACAAGGTCGAAACGCGGCTGTGGGCACAGCGGTGTGACGAGCAGGATCCTCCCAACTGTGATGAGCACGAGCATAAGTCCCGTGAAGGCAAGTCTGCGGCCAACGCGATGACCACTCACGACCAGGGTTGCTCCATGAAAGCCAAGCATCGAGATCACAGCCCAGAAGAAGGGCATCGTGTAGAAATCCATGGGCTACTCGTTCGGCCGCAGTGCAGGAAAGGCGCTCGTTGCTACTTCACTTCTGTACCATAGGATGGAGCGGCTCGTTCGGAATTCGACCAGCGCTCTCGACGGCTCCCCCGGTCGGTGGAGATTGTGCCAGCCCCAGGCGTAGCCGTTCTTCGTGCCCTTGCCGTCTTCGAGCCGCGTCGTGACCGGCGTCTCGTCGATGTATCTGATCGAGGGACCCGAGAACGGCTTCACTAGTGGTGTGATGCAGACAGTTGCGGTCTTATCCCGCCCCGCATGCACGCGCCACGGCGTTGCGGCTCCTGCGACCAATCCCAGTATCACCGTATTGGCAGCGAAGTCGCGTCGTCGCCGCGCCTTGTGGCACGCACACGCGAACTCGGGATAAGACCGCGAATGTCTGCATCACACCACTAGCATTCCGCGCGGCCTCCACTGGGCGGTCGTCACGATGACTACGGTCGGTTACGGCGACATCGCGCCGCAGACCAACTTCGGACAAGCGGTCTCGGCCTGCATCATGATCCTCGGCTACGGGATCATCGCCGTGCCGACGGGCATCGTGGCCGCGCAGCTCACTCAGGGCGCCGCAGACGTGTCCGGCCAAGCGTGCCCATCGTGTGGAGGAGGCGGACACCGCGTCGACGCAATCTTCTGCCGGCTGTGCGGATCGAGGATGTGATCGGCGCCCGCGGGCTCGGTACTACCCCATCAGGGCAAGAACGTGAGCTCGAGGCCGTTCGAAAGATCGAATCCGGCTCCTCCAGCCGCTGGATCCCGATACCACGCTTGGAAGACCCACGTGGAACCCGGCATCAGCTGCGATGTTTGCGGCGGTAGCTCATTGTCGATCCGGTAGCGCAACGTCGCGTTCGCAATCGGCTGCGCGTCGAAGCGAACGATCGGGGCCGCGACGCACAGCGTGCCGTTGCCAAACGGGTCCTGTGCACGTCCAGGGCCGTAGAAGAACAGTCCGAAGAGGTCTGGTACGGGCCCGGCGATCAACTCGAGATCGTTGCTCGCGATCGAGATCGTTCCGCTCGATGCGATGACCGCCGGGGCACCCGTCGAATTCGGAGTGCTCGTGCAGGTGCTGACAATGCTGCCGGCGGGCAGGCGCACGAGCTCGAGCGCCGAGAGCAGCGGCGCGCCGACGACGCCTGTGAGGATCATGTCGACCGCACTGCTCTGGGAGTCGAAGTCGATCTCGAGGACCAGCGCGGTCTCGACGCCCACGAGTGCCGCGACGTCGAGACTCTCGATGACCGTTACGTTCTCCCGGGCGACGTCGAACACGCGGCTCCCCGGACCGCCCGGGACACCGCCCGTCGCGCCGAACTCGATCTCGGCGAAGTGCAGCAGGAGGCGACAGGGGCCGGGGTCGTTGGGGATGCGGTAGTGGACGGTGCCCGACTCGCTCGGGTCGCCGATGCGTGCCGTGCGGTAGATCGCGTCGTCGAGCGTGCCGCCGATGTCGGGGATCGCCAAGTTTTCGAGGACCTTGCCCTCGAGCGAGCCATGGTCGCCGCACCACGTCTCGTACGCGCTTCCGCCGCTGTTGACGCGCAGGGGGCCGGGCTGCAGGACGTCGCTGCTCGCGATCAGGGTGTCGAGGTGGACCTCGAGGTGATCACCGTGGCCGCACGCGATCACGATGCCGTCCCCAAAGGGCTGCGCGGCCATGCCCGATCGGCGAAAAGGCATCGACGGCAGGGCGGACCAGGAGTTGGTGGACGGTGTCGAAATGGAAGTCCGGGCTGTCGGAGCGACGTTCCCAAACGCAGGCTTCCTCCGAAGGCGCTTGCGCGTTTGCGACAAGGGCGAGCGCCGTCCACACGACAGGCGTTGCAAAGCTGCAGATCACGGTGGCCTTCGATTCGAACCGACGGGAGCGGGCAAACCTCAGGCTATCGTAGCGCCCCTCATGAGGGGCACCTCAGGATCTCGAAAAGGGACGGCGCCGATCGACTTGGACAATCGGTCGGGAAGGGCGCCGTGTCGACTCCCGCAGCGCTCCGGCTACCTTGCGTTGATCGCGTCGAGCCGTTCGCGGAAGCGCTTGGCCCAGCCATCGATGATTGCCTTGGCGTCGCTGAGTCGACCGAGCCCGTCGAGAGGGAGACGGCTTCCGGACTGCGATTCGATGATCGCCGCGAACTGCTCGCCCGACACCGAGTCGACGATCTCGGCTTCCATGGCCGCTCCGCCGGCACCGGCACCGAACACCATCAAGACCGGAATGATCTTGCGCACCGGCCCGACCTTTTCGATGTCGGTCAGCGCGATCCGCACGCGCGCGACGCCGGGCCCAGGACCGGCGGCGACCTCGTAGCCGTCCTGAAGCGCCTCGCGCACTGCGCGGTGCGTGTAGGTCGTCAGCTCGCGGAAGCTCTTCATGTCCGCCTTCTTGGCTTCCTTCTCGTCGTGGAAGTGCACTTCGACGGCGTCGATCCAGAACGTCTCGTAGCGCTTGACGCCCTCTTCGTCGACCCAGCGCAGCGACGTCGAGGACGCCTGCTCGAGTCGCGAATAGTCTGACAGAAAACCGGTCGGCGCAGGGGGGGAGCTACCGCAGCCGGTCGCGAGGAAGAGGGCGAGAACGAGTCGTCGTGAGTAGCTCATGGTTCTGTGCAGAGGGGCGCCTTTCGAGCGCGTGATTATAGGAAGCCCGATGGACGTCCCGGGACCGCCGGGGGCTCGGATTTTCGGATTGGCGTCATCTCCAGAGGCGAGTGCGAACGCCAACGCGGTGAATCTTCTGAGATCGCCGGTTCCCGCGTGGGGCGGCGCGTTTCGACTCCATCTAGTGGTGTGATGCAGACAGTTGCGGTCTCATCCCGAGTTCGCGTGTGCGTGCCACAAGGCGCAGCGACGACGCAACTTCGCTGCCAATACGGTGATACTGGGATCGGTCGCAGGAGCCGCAACGCCGTGGCGCGTGCATGCGGGCCGGGATACGACTGCGAATGTCTGCATCACACCACTAGCCAATCAACGAAAGACCAGACTTCATGTTCTCGAGTACTTGCTCGCGCCTCTTCGGTGTTCTTGCCCTCGTGTGCGCCGCGTCCGCCCCCGCGTTCAGCGACGGAACCTGCGACAAGGCCGATGGCGACTACCGCGCCAGGCTCAACCTCGACGAGATCGCCGGCCCCTTCGTGCACATCACTCTGAAAGTGCAGAACCAGGTCACGGGCTGCGACGGCGTGGTACGGAAGAGCTCCTCTCCGCGAGCAGGCTCGCGACGAGTGCCTCGTTCTCGTTCTCGCCGGGGGCGCCGGTGAAGGACCGCGCCTCTTCGACGATGCGGACGCGCTCCCGCTCTCCAAGGCGGCCGAGCTCCGCGACGACGTCGCGCAGCTCGTCCGCCCGCTGCATGTCGGTCTCGGAGCCTTCGACCGCGCGACGCTCGTCGTCGCTGAGCGCATCTGGCTCGACGGCGTAGCGCGGCACCAGGTCCTCGTCTCGCTGCGAATCCGTCATCAGACTCTCTCCCGAAGTACGTCGCGAAGCTTGTCGATCGCCCGATAGTAGTGCGTCTTCGCGCTGCTCGCGGAGATCCCGAGCGCCGCGGCGATCTCGGGAAACGCGAGCTCGTCGACGTGCCGTAGCCGCACCACCTCGGCCTCGCGCGACGCCAGGTGCCGCAGGAGCAGATCGAGCCCCTCGTCGGCCGGTGGTTCAGGCTCGATCGGCTCCGTCCCCTCCTCCGTCACGTCGCGCGTCGCCGGCGCGTCGCGCTTCTTGCGCAGGCGGTTGAGGAACTCGAACGAGCAGGACCGGTACACCCAGCTCTCGAGCGCGGCTCGGCCCTCGTAGTCCGCCAGCTTGCGCCAGACCGTCAGGAGGACGTCCTGCGCGAGGTCCGCCAGCTCCTCGTCGTTCAAAGGACGACCGAGTCTGTGGTTTCGGGCTGCCAGCATCCGACTCACGCAGCGCATTCGCACCGCGAACTCCGTTCCCGCCTCCGGGTCGCCGGCGAGGACCGCATGCACGAATTCGAGGTCCTGTCGGTGGTCGATGGGAGGGGGCAAGGGGTGGGTGTCGCGAGATGGGGCGGGAGACGAAGAGATCTCGGACTTGATGGGGATCTTAGCGGGCCATTTGCCTTGGGGCTCGGCTCGGTCCATACGCCGTGGACCATCCTCGCCTTCAGCAGAACGTCAGTTCTCCTACAAACTCCGATTGCTCCCAAGAGCCGGAGCTGCCGCCGCCGATACGGCCAGGACTTTCCACGTCCTGCTGCCCGGAGAAGTTGATGCTAGCTCGGTCCCTGCTCCTTGCCTTCGCTGCGTGTCTGGTCACGCTCGGCCTCGCCTCGGTCCCCACTGCGGGACAGTCCATCTATGTGAACTTCACCTTTTCGGCCTCGGCGACAGGGCCCCAGAGTCCTGCGCGCCCGGTCGCGGAAGGCGGCGAGGACCAGTGGATCGTGAGCCTCAAGAGCCGTGATCACGGCGCGGAAGGGGCGCTGCCGCGCGCGCTTCGCCAGGATCTGCGCGTCGACTTCAGCCTCAGCGGAACGGCCGTGCGTGGCGAGGACTACGAGCTTGTCGACGACGATGGCAATGAGCTCGTGGACTCGTTCGTCATCCCCGCCGGAAAGCGCAACTTTCGCGTCCGAGGCGTCTTCATGGCGGATGTGGACGATGATCTCTTCGAGGACGTCGTCATCACGCTCGATGGCGTCACGCTCGTCCAGCCGCTCGAGTCGCCGCGTGCTGCCCGCATGGTGCGGATGGGCAAGAACACGGTCGCGCGCTGGGTCGTCGTCGCTGACAACGAGCCGATCATTCAGTTCAGCCACACGAGCCCCGGCACGTTTCCTCGCGCGTCGACCAAGATCGCGGCGCCAGAGAACGTCGACTACTGGGGCCTGCGCCTGACCGATTCGGGACGGCGCACGTCCTTCGGGTCGATCCAGGGCAACGCGGTCACGCTCGACGAGCCGCTGCAACTCACCTTCGCGGTCTCGGGCACGGCGACTGGTGCCGAGACCTGGGCCGAGGGGGTCGACTACCTGCTCTTCGACCACACGGCGCGCCCCGAGCGCTCGGTCGTGCCGACGTCGCTGCGCGCGACCGAGGGCCGTGGTCGCGCGCGCGGGCGCAGGAACAACGAGGTGTTCGACGGCGAAGCTGGCCGGCCGGCATCCCAGCCGCTCGTGTTCGGCAGGACGGTGACGGTGACGATGCCCGCCGGCAGCACGGGATGGGCGATTTGGGCCGAGTTCTTCAACGATCCCGACGATCGCGTCTACGAGACCGTGGAGTTGCAGCTGATCGGCGCCAAGCGCGTCGGGTCGGGTGAACCGGTCGCGATCGGCTGGAACAATCGCGCGGTCTGGATCAAGCGCGACTGACGGGGGCTGGGTTTTTCCGCGACGCGACACCCGTCTCGCGGGCTTGACCTACAGTTGCGGGGTCTCCATCGATCACCGTCGGGACCCCAATGCACGTCGCCCACGTCCTCATTGCGTTCGCCCTCGCCTCCCTCGTCCGCGGTCAAGAACCCGCCGCTCACGGTGAGCGCTACGCGCGCTTGATCGTGCGCGACGTCCACGTTCTTACAGGGGCGGGAACGCCAGTCACCGGGCCGACGGACATCACGATCGAGAACGACCGCATCGTGCGCATCGGCCGCGTGCGCGAGCTGCGCCAGGACGACGCCGTGATCGAAGGGGGAGGGCGCTACGCGATCCCGGGCCTGATCAACCTGCACGCGCATCTCCAGGACGAACGTGGAGGGCGGCCGATGCCGTTTCAGTACCAGCTCGATCTGTGGCTCGCTACCGGGATTACGACGCTGCGCGACGTCGGCAGCAACCGCGAGAAGGCACTCGGGCTGCGCGCGCGCAGCCGCGCCGGCGAGATCGCCGCACCGCGCATCTATCTCTACATGTACGGTGGTGGCGACACGCCGGAGGAGGCCCGTGACAGCGTGCGCGAGATCGCGCGCCAGGGCGGCGACGGCGTGAAGATCGGTGGGATGGATCGCGCGCCGCTGATGGCGCTGCTCGACGAAGCGCGCAAGCTCGGGCTACGCGTCGCGCATCACATCGGCGTCGAGGAGTCCGACGTCCGCGATGACATCGCCGGCGGCACGACGAGCATCGAGCACTGGTACGGCATTCCGGACGCGGCGATTCCCTACGGCTCGCAGCGGTTTCCGGCGGACTACAACTACTCGAACGAGCTCGACCGATTCCGATGGGCCGGGCGGCTCTTCAAGGAGGCGGATCCGCAGCGGCTGTCGGAGGTGCTGCAGGCGATGGTCGACGCGAACGTCGCCTGGGACCCGACGCTGACGATCTACGAAGCGAGCCGGGACGTGCTCGCCGCGCAGAACCAGCCCTGGTTCGACGACTACCTGCATCCCTCGCTCGGGGCGTTCTTCGAACCCGACCTCGACAGCCACGGCTCGTACTTTCTCGGTTGGACGACCGAGGACGAGGTCGAGTGGCGGCGCAACTACCAGATCTGGTTCGCGGCCCTACGCGAGTTCGCCGACCGCGGAGGCAAGATCGGCGTGGGGGAGGACGCGGGGTTCATCTACCGCCTCTACGGGTTCGGTCTGGTGCGCGAGCTCGAGCTGCAGCAGGAGGCCGGTTTTCACCCGATCGACGTGCTCCGACACGCGACCGTGAACAACGCCGAGATCATGGGCATGGGGCACGAGCTGGGGCGCATCGCCAAGGGCTACAAGGCGGACTTGGCGATCGTGAACGGCAACCCGCTCGCGAACTTCAAGGTCTTGTACCCCTCGGGGACGGGGGTCTACGAGGACGGCGAGTTCAGGCGCGGGGGCACGGTCGAGTGGACGATCAAGGACGGCTTCGTGTACCGCGGCGCCGAGCTGATGGGCGGCGTTGCGGCGCTCGTCGCGGAGGCGCGGAGGAGCACCACGCTCGTCAGGTCCGGCGTGGACGACGTGCCGATGATCGGGCTGTAACCGCCCACGGATCGGAGCCTCTTCAGAGATTCGCAAGGTCTATCCGGCTACGCTTGGAGGAGTGACCGGTCAGGCGCGACAGATTCTGCTCGTCGAAGACGACGCCAAGCTGGGACAGCAGGTCGTCGACCAGCTGCGCGCAGCGGGGTTCGGTGTCGATTGGATCCGCGACGGAGACACGGCTCGGGACCGGCTTCCCGGTGAAGCCCATCTCGTCGTGCTCGACCTCATGCTTCCGGGGACCTACGGGCTCGACCTGTTGAAGGAGCTGCGCCGGTCGTCCGACGTGCCGGTGCTCGTCCTCAGCGCACAGGAGGACACGCACGTCAAGGTCCGCGCGCTCGAGCTGGGTGCGGACGACTATCTGACCAAGCCGTTCTGGCCCGAGGAGCTGCTCGCCCGTGTGCACGCCCGGTTGCGGCGTCCGCTCGCGGCGCCCGACGGCCAGCTGGTTCTCGGTGAGCTCGCGATCGACACCGCCGCGCGACGCGTGCTCGCCCGCGGAGAGGCGATCGAGCTGACGCGCGTCGAGTTCGATGTTCTCGCGACGCTCGCGCGCAGGCCGGGGGCCGCGGTGTCCCGCATCGACTTGGCGGCGGACGTGCTCGATCCCGAACGCGAAGGGACCGAGCGTACGCTCGACGTGCACGTCTCGCGCCTGCGCAAGAAGCTCGGACCGCTGGGCTCGTACGTGACGACCGTGTGGGGCGTCGGCTACCGACTCGAGGAACGGGCGCCGTGAGCTTGCGCAAGACCCTGTTCATCAAGATGGTGCTGGTCATGCTGCCGCTCGTCGCGGTCGGCGCGTGGGCTGGTCGTGCGTTCGACTACGACGCTCGGGTCGACGCGCTGCACGACTTCGTCCTGGCGCGGATGGAGAACGGGGGTCGCGAGGAATGTGAAGCGGATCCGGAGCGGTTTCCGCCGCGCTTCAACCGGCGGCCCGATCGGCGCCCGCCACGACTGCGCGGCGTGGATCGACCACTGCCTGATCGCTCGCAACGGCCGAACGGTGGACCTCGTCCTGCTGGACCGCCGCGAGGTCTGCCACGCATCGAGCTCTTTGCCTACGACGCGACGTTTCGCTCGGCGAACCAGCACGCCCCCGACTTTCCCGCGGACCTGCGCGCCGCGCTCGAAGCAGGGGCGACGCGGGCCGACGGCCGCACTCAGGAGGGCAGAGTCGTCCACGTCGCGCAGCGGATGGCATGGACGGATGGACCGTGCGCCGTTCTCTGCGCCTGGCTGCCCGCCGGCGATGCGTCCCTCTCGCGCGCCCAGCTCGTGCCCGTCCTCGTCTTCGCGGCGGGCATGGTCCTCGCGCTCTGGTTCGCCGCGGGTCCGATCGTCGGGCGCGTGCGGCGGTTGACCGGCGCCGTGCGGCGTGCGGCGGATGAGGGTTATGCGAGTCCGATTCCCGTCGAGGGCAGGGATGAGCTCGCGCAGCTGGCGACCGCCTTCAATGATGCCGGGCGCGAGGTGCGCGCGAACCTCGAGAGCGCTCAGCAGCGCGAGGAGGCCCTGCGCTTGTTCGTTGCGAACACGATGCACGACGTGATGATGCCGCTGACCGTCCTGCAGGGCCACCTGAGTCAGCTGCGGGATGTCGCCGACGTCGGAGGCGCAATCGAGGAAGTGCAGTACACCACATCGCTGCTGCAGAACCTCGCCGCGGTGGCCAAGCTCGAGGGTGCCGGGCCGACCAAGCACGAGACCGACGTCGATCTGGGCGCGCTCGTTGCTCGCGTCGCAGGCCGTCACCGTCCGCTTGCACGCGAGCGATCGATCGAGCTCGAGTTCGCCGTTCCCGAGCAGGCGGTGCTGGCACGCTGCGACCTGACGCTCGTCGAACAGGCCGTGAGCAACCTCGTTCACAACGCAGTGCGCCACAACACGGTGCGCCAAAGAGCGGGCGACGGGCACGTCGCCATCGTCTTGACGTGCAACGAATCGCAGAGCGAGGCGCGCTTCGAGCTCGAGGTTCTGGACGATGGGCCGGGGATTCGTTCGGCGGACCTGCAGCACATCCTCGAGCGATCCTGGCGTAGCGACGAGGCGCGTACGCGCGCACCGGATGGACAGGGGCTCGGCCTGCACATTGCCAGCGAGGCGGCGCGCCTGCACGGCTTCGAGCTCACTCTTCGCGAGCGGGAGGGCGGTGGACTCATCGTCCGGCTGACCGGCCCCGCACTCGGGCGTCGCTCGCCCGAGTGAGGAGCCCGGGCATTCAGAACGCGGTGACGGTGAAGAGCTGGCTCGCGGCGGCGCCGCCCGGCGCACCCGCGTCGCGCACGTACCAGCGGCCGTAGAAGTCCGTGCCGGCGAGAGCGGGGTCGTCCGGAAGCGCGAGGCTGACGGAGCCGAAACCGAGGCCCGGCGCCGCGCCGTCGAGGACGACGTGCGACCACGCGAGTGCGGGCAGCGCCGCGAGCGCGTGGCCCAGGGCGGGCTCGCGCAGACCGATTACGAGCACGGCCGGGGCGCCCCCGAGCGCGTTCTGCAGTCCGACGGTGAAGCTGGGGTTGCCCACGCTGGCAGGCTCGATCGCGACGACGTCCGGCACGAAGCCGCCGGTGCCCGCGACGCCGTTGCCGTAGCGGAGCGGCACGCGGGTCGACTCCGCGTACAGGAGCGGCCGGTCGAACGGTGCCTGCTCGTTCGCGACGCGCGGATCGGTGAGCGGACGCGACATGAACGCGACGAGCGCGTTCTTCTGCTGTTGCGAGAGGCCCAGCGGGCGCACGAGCGGCGATTTGTTCGGCGCGTTGAAGTCGCCGCCGCGGTCGTAGAAGTCGACGACGTCTTCCAGCGTGTCGAAGCGGCCGTTGTGGAAGAACGGTCCGCGCAGCTCGACGTTCAGCAGGCTCGGCGTCTTGAAGCGGCCGCGATCCGGGTTGTTGCCGGTGACCTCGAAGCGGCCGAGGTCTTCGTTGGCCGGCCGCACGCCGGTGTAGTGGAACCGGTCGTCGGTGAGGAGCGGCCCGCCGTGGCAGACCGCGCAGCCCGAGACGACGTACACCTGCCGTCCTTGTTGCTCCTGTGGCGTCAGCCCGCCGGGGCCCAGGTTGATCGGAGCCAGGTTCGAAACGAGCGTTCGCTCATAGGTCGCGATCGCCATGATGATCCGCGCGGGCGTTACACCAGGACTCCCGAACGCATCCTCGAACAGCTCGGCGTACGTTCTCGCGCCGATCCATCCCGCGAGCGCCGTCGGAACGGCTTGCGCGAGCGCCAGCGGGCGCGACGCTTCGACGCGCGCCGCGATCTGCGGCCAGTCGCGGTCCAGGTGACCCATTTCGACCTCGCTCGTCGGCGGTCCCGCGGCCTGGCTCTCCAGCGCGGCGTCGGTCGGGAGCAGGACGGCGTCGGTCACCGGGTCGCGGAACACTTCGGAGGCGCGGCCGTCCCAGAAGAGCTCGTCCGGGTAGCCGGCGTTGATCGTGCTGTTGGCTTTGCGGCCGGTCACTTGCTCGTTCAGTCCGAAGCTCGGCTCGAACTCGTAGGTTCCATCCGCGTGGCTCTGGGGGACGCCGCGCGAGCCGATGACGTCATCGGGGGTTCCGAAGCCGCCGTCGTTGCCCGGGTGCGTCGAGGTCGCGGCGGACGTTGAGCGCGGATCGGACCCGCCCTGGCTCGAGATGTGACACGAGCCGCATGCGACCGTTCGCGTCGAGGAGAGCTGCTCGTCCCAGAACAAGGCTTTGCCGAGCTGGCTCTTCGACGTGGTGATGGGGTTCCCCGCCGGGACGGGCTGGGGCGGCAGCGGTCCGCCCAGAGGGGGCGGCGGGCCCTGCGCGAGGGTCGCGGGGGTCGGCACGGCGAGGAGCACGGCGAGAAGCAGTCTGCGGCGTTCCATAGGGGCTCTTGTCTCCGGTCGCGGAAGAGGTGTCGGGGCCGCCGCTCGCCGGCGACCCATCGATCAATAGATGCCGGGGGCATCTTACGTTTCCCTGAAGGTGGCCCGCGACCGGCATTCGGCTGGAGCGAACGGTAATCCAAGTGTTGCCAATCGCCCGCGATCGCCGTTCCGCCGGCCGCCTCGGTTATGGTCGGATCGGTCTCTATCGACTCTAACCTCTCTGCCTCCATGATCTCTCCCCTCCGGCTGCTGCTGGCGTGCCTGCTCGCTCTCCCTTCCCTCGCCCAGCAGTTCCAGCTGACGAGCGGCGTCCTCCCGACCGAGTCCGTCTGGAGCGAAGGGGTCGAGCTCGCCGACGTCGATCGCGACGGCGATCTCGATCTGTTGATCGCCAACGGCGAAGGCTTTGCCACCGCCGGCGCGCCGCGTCAGAATGGGCTGTGGATCAACCAGCTCGTCGAGACCGGCACGTTGACGTTCGCCGACGAGAGCGTCGCGCGGCTGGGTGTGCACCTCACCAACGGAAAGGGCGTGACGAGCGGCGACGTCAACGGCGACGGCTGGCCCGACCTGCTCTACGCGAACGCGTTCAACACCGATCCGCCGCAGCTGTACATCAACCGCGGCGCGGCCCAGCCGGGCTTCTTCGACATGGAGAGCGCGGTGCGCGGCTTCACCGAGAACCTCAACTCGGCTTCCGCCGTGTTTGGCGACCTGGACGACGATGGGGACCTCGACGTGATCCTGAACGATTGCGGTCCGCTCTTCCTGTCGCCTCCGGGTGGCGTGCCGCGCCTGTTCGTCAACGACGGTGCGGGCTTCTTCACCGAGGACGCGCCCGGGATGCCGGCGCCGATCAAGATCGGGCACATGGACGCGCAGCTCGCCGACGTCGACGGCGATTGGGACCTCGACTACCTCGGATTCAACCGCGGCGCGAACAGCGGAGGGACCCACTACCTGATGCTGAACGACGGCAACGGGCAGTTCACGGACGCCTCGACGACGCTTCCGAATACCTCGAACCTCGTGTACGAAGCCGAGGTGGGGGACCTCGACGGCGACGACGACCCGGACCTGTTCTACACGAGCCTGACGAGCTTCTTCGAGGGCTACCAGGAGAACCGGATCGTGCCGGACGGGATGCTGTCGTTCCAATCGGGATCGACGCTGCCGCCCGGGGTCGACGACAACGAGATCGTGCTGTTCGACTACGACGTCGACGGCGACTTCGACGTGCTCGTCGGCTCGCTCGGCAACCGTGAGCGGCTGTACCGCAACGACGGAGGGCTCGTCTTCGTGCCCGACGACGCGCGCATCCAGGCGGTCAACGATCCGACGCTCGACGCGACCGTCGGGGACGTCGACGGCGATGGCGACTACGACGTCGTGACGGTGCAGGGCGAGGGCGGCGGCTCGTGGCGCAACCGGCTCTACTTGAACACGGGACCCGCCGACACGCGCGCTCCGCAGATCGTCGCCGACGACATCGACAGCGTCACGGAGTGGCCGCTCGTCGTGCACGCCAAGGTGCGCGACCAGGTCCTCGACGACGGAGTCAGCTACGTGACGTCACGCGCGGCGTACGCCCCGTTTCCGGACGTGGTGTCGGTGGTCGAGCACATCGGCGGCGCGTTCGTGCCCGCGAGCATCAACGTCTCCGTCGGCGGCCTGGTCGCGTTCGCCAACTCCGACCCCGGCACGCAGACCGTGACGAGTCTGACCGCGCCGTACGCGTTCGACTACGTGCTCGCGAGCGGTACGTCGGTCATCCGCGCCTTCATCACGCCGGGGACGTACAGCTACCAGAGCGCGATCAGCGGCTCCATGGGCACGATCACCGTCATCGGGACGGAAGGGTCGAGCGCCGGCTTCCATTCCGGTGGCGGCATTCACCGCTTCGAGATTCCCCAGCAGCCCGGGGAGTTCGCGGTGGAGCTGTTCTTCACCGATGCGGCCGGGAACGTGAGCGTCACCGACTCGAGCATCGTGCGCGGCGACGGTCTGATCGGAACGCCCTACTGTGACCCCGCGGCGGTGAACTCTTCAGGAAGGTCGGCGGCGATCTACGCGACGGGCTCCGCGCTCGTCGCCCAGAACGACGTCGTGCTCGTCGCTTACGACATGCCCGTGAACCAGGTCGGCATCTTCCTCGTCGGCCAAGCGCAGGGTGCCTTCCAGCCGCCGGGGAGCCAGGGAACGATCTGCTTGAGCGGGAACATCGGGCGTTACCAGAGCCCGATCCTGCACGCGGGACCGGACGGCCGGTTCGAGCTGGCGATCGATCTCGGCGCGCTCCCCGTCAATCCGCCGGTCGCCGTGATGTCCGGGGAGACGTGGAACTTCCAGGCTTGGTTCCGGGACGTGAATCCCGCGCCGACTTCGAACTTCACGCACGGTGTGGCGATCGGCTTTCAGTGAGGGGGGCCCGGGGCGCTCTCGCCGACGGGCTTCTCGATCCACACGCGCGCGCCGCGCTCTCCCTCGGACTAGTCGTCGGGCTCGTTGCTAGTGGTGTGATGCAGACATTCGCAGTCGTATCCCGGCCCGCATGCACGCGCCGCGGCGTTGCGGCTCCTGCGACCAATCCCAGTATCACCGTATTGGCAGCGAAGTTGCGTCGTCGCCGCGCCTTGTGGCACGCACACGCGAACTCGGGATAAGACCGCAACTGTCTGCATCACACCACTAGCCGGAGGTCGCGCCGGCAATTGTTTCGCGCCCGTTTCCAGGATGTGTCCGCCGGCAAATCCGTCACCCGGGCCTCTGGCAGCCGTAAGGTGAGGGGCGCCTACCCCGCATGCATCGCCTCGCCCTCATCGTGCTCCTCCTCTTGCTCGCGCTCGTGGTTGCCTTCGTCGTCGACACGGGCTCGCGGGAGGAGACCCTGAACCCGGCAGCCGACTCGGCCGAACCGAAAGGCGAAGCCCGGCCCGCTCTGCAGCGCGTCGCAGATGCTCCGGTAGTGCGCGAGCGGGAGGCGCTCACAGAGCAAGAGGGTCGAGCAGACTCGAGCGAGACCAGCGCCGCGCCCAGCACCGACACCGTCGAGCTGAGCGGCACTTGGACGGTGCTGGACGCGGAAGATCAAGAGCACCGCGGGGAGGATGGACGGTTCGTCCTGCGGCTCTACGAGCCCCGCGAGGACATCGAGATCTCGGTGCGCGGAGGCGCATGGAGCGTCGCGCTCGCTCCTGGGGCCGGCTTCGACCTGCGGGAGCTCGAGCTCGGCGGACGGGTCACCGAGCCGCTCGAGAACGTCGGTGACCTCGAGGTTCCGCCGTCACGCAGGCTCGACCTCACCGCGCGCTGGGTACGGCCTGTCGTGCTGAAGGTTGTCGATGCCGAGACGCGCGTCGAGCTCGCGGGGATCACGGTGATCCGCCCGTTGGGAGCGGGCGCTTGGCTGCACCCTGGCGAAACCGATGGCCTCGAGACGAACGAGGTGCTGGCGCGCGACGCGCGCTCGCCCGTCGAGCTGCCGGTCGAGCGCGCCATGTCGAACCGCGAATCGCTCTGGGTCCGGGCGCCTGGCTACGGCTGGGGCCACGTCGAGGTGCCGCGCACCGTCGGCGGCGAATTCCTCGTTCCGCTGGGGGCGGGAGGGGACCTCGAGATCGAGGTCGTGGGCGTCCCGGAGGGGACGTCACCCCACGTGCGGTTGCGCGACCCGAAGGGCGTCGAGCGCGAACGAGAGTGGGAGCACGTCCTGTTCGAGACGGAGGTTGCGGGCAGGTCCCGCTTGGACCTCGCCGCGCTGGCCGCCGGACGCTATCGAGCCGCGCTCGAGCTGGGCCACCGCTACCGCAGGCCGCGCGAGCTCGCCGGAGAAGAGGTCGAGGTGCGCGCGGGACAGACGGCTGCCGTTCGCCTCGACGCGAGCACCTACGCGCCCCCGGCGGTGGCGACGATGAGCGGACGCGTGACGCTTCCAACGGCTTGGAAGCTGGACTCGTTCGGCGTGCACTTCAACTTGATCGGGGAGCCCAGCGTCGACGGGTCGCCGCAGCGTTACTTGCCGTCCTCCGCGATGGAGCAGGTTGACATCGAGCGCGGCGAGTACGCGTTTCGCATGGCCGAGCTCCAGTGCGGACGCTGGGAGCTGCGCTTCAATCCCCTGGGAACGAGCGTCGCAGTGACGCTGCCGCCCGAGGGTCTCCATGGCGTCGAGCTCATCGTGCCGCCGCCCGCCGAGGTCACGGTGCGGGTGACCGAGGCCGGAACCGGGACGCCCATCGCGGACGTCGACGTCCACTACATGCCGGACCGCACCGGGCTCACTTCGGGCGGGGTCTTGAACGGCGCGGGCGCGCGCGGCGACGGGACCTTCCACTTCCGCACGCCGGCCGGTCGCGTCGACGTCTGGGTGATTTCGGACACGTGGCGCTTTCGGCGCGAGGGCTTCGATGTTCCGCCCGGCACGAGCGAGGTGACCATCGAGACCGAGCGCGCGTGCGGCGTCGTGTTGAAGGTGAGGGATGCGGGGACTCTGTTGCGCGTCGACGCCTTCGCGCCGCGGATCCTCGGCGGTGGCGCGAACGCAGGCGAGCAAGGCGCGTTGATCGACGAGGACGGGCCGGGTCTCGAGCTGCGCTACGTCGTGCCCGCTCCCGGCGCCTGGCGGGTCGAGCTCACGAGTCCCGCGGGGTACGCCCCGGTCGAGCCGGTCGAGCTCGAGGTCGGGCCCGGGGAGTTTCTCGAGCGCCTGATCGACGTCGAGCGCCGCTGAGGCCTCTTTTTGGGACGACGTGGGTTCGCGAGACGGAGCCGCGTGGTGTACTCGATTACTATCGGACTTGGCTTAGGCTGATACTTCATCTTCAACCCACGCGGCTCAGGCTAGGTGCCATGCTCACGTCCCTACTCACCCTCGCCGTCACGCTCATCCCTGCGACCCAGGACGCCCCGCTGTTCAAGCGCGGGAGTGACGCCTCGCCCGCGCCGGCCTCCGGCGTCAGTGTCTTCCTCGGCGCGTCCGCCGAAGTGGGATCGATCGTCGTCTGCGACGAGGCCACCGGCGCGGTCGTATGGGCCCCGACCGAGTGGTCGAACCTGCGGCTGCGCGCGATCGATTTCGTCGGGCGCACCGAGCTACACATGCTCGTTCCCGATCAGCCGCTCCGCATCGAAGACGGCTCCGGATCGCGCTTGGCTCTGCCCGCTGACGGGGGGAGCCTCTACGCGTTCGAGCGACCCGGGAGCCACGGGGCGACGTTCGGGTACCTGCACGTCGGGACGTCGGGTGTGCCAAGGATCGCTCTCGAGCGGGCCGGGACGGGGGCGCAGGGGACGGAGGATCCGTTCCTCGCGCGCGTCGCGGTTTCCCCGCAGGGCGACGCGTTCCTGGTCGCGACGACGGTCGCGGCGGGTGGCGACCTGCTCGAGGTCGACTGCACTTCGCCCGCGGTCTATGCGCGCACGTGGAACGTGCCGCCGCAGCCGTTCTCGGACGCGGGCCTCGTGCTCAACGCGACGTGGGGCGTCGGCGTGGCCGAGGAGGGCTTTTATCGCTTCGCGCGTCGCGCGGGCGCACGTGCGACTCCCGTGCCCTTCCGCCCGGGTGAAGCGCCGGTGTACTACTCGGGCCAGTTGGTCGTGAGCTTGGACCGCGACACGGCGATGGCCACCGCGGGGAACGGGATCACAGAGCAGTATCCCTACTTGTTCGGCGAGACCGGTGCCGCGCGCCGCGTCGGACAGATCGGAATGCACATCTCGCCCGCGGGCTTCCTTCCGGAGCACCGCGCCGGGCCCTTCCTGGCCGTCGCCGATGGCGGTGAACTCGTCGCGTGGCGGCGCGAGGGCCACACGCGCGAGGCCTTCCTCGCGCGGGCCGATGTCCAGCAAGAGCCCGTTCAGATCAGCGCCGACGACTACTTCTCGTACTACCTCGAGGAGATCGGCTTGATCGGCTTCTTCAATCCCGATGTGCTGACGATGGGCATTGCGGAGGAGCTCGATCTCGAGGGCCGGCTGCGGCTCGTCGATGTCTTCGACGTGCGGATGAGCGCCGACGAGCCGACTTTCATCAACCTGACGCTCTCGAACGGCGACGCGACGGTCCCCTTCGACGGATTCCCGACCATCGTGCCGGAGCGTGTCGTCGCGATGCCCGGCACCGGCCACCTCCTCTTGCACGACGCGATCGCGCACGAGCTCCACGCCATCGTCCCCGGTCAAGGCGCATTCGAGCTCGTCGACGAAGCGGAGGATCTCGACTTCATCCTGTCGGTCTCGGGCGACGTGCTCACATCGATCGTGCTCGAGTCCGGCTCGGACGACGAGTTCCGCGAGCTGATCCGGTTCACCCAGGACCTGACGCAGCCCTTCGAAGTGCTCTATTCGGGTTCGGACGATCTGGACCTGCTCGCGCCGACCGGAACCGCGGCGGGTTCCGTCGCGTGGGTCCTCGAGGACGACGATCCGCAGTGGGTCGCGCGCACGCAGCTGGGAAGCGGTCTGGTCGAGACGCTGCCCGTGCCGCCGTCGATGTACGCGCCGCCGCTCGCGTTCACCGCTGGCGGTGGAGTCGCGTTCGGCCAGCTGGACGACGAGGACGATGCGCTGGTCCAGTTCGGCGTCTGGGGCCCGAGCGGGGGGATCCAGCCCTTGTTGCTGGCGCCCGGTCGCGGACATCTGCTGCCCGGACGCTAGCAGCCCGTTGAAGAAGTGCTTCGGATGCCAGGGCGACAGCATCCGCGTCCGGTTGGCGCCTGGAAACGTAGGCGAATTCGTGGATTCAGGGAGGCTTTCAGGTGCCGACCGGGCGTGGAGGATGTCGTCATGGCGCC
>JAAELL010000607.1 GCA_024226735.1 bacterium
CCGATTCTAGCAGGGCCTTATCGATCAGGGCCACCATTCCGGACGCGGACGAAAGTGCTGGGCGTAACCGTAGGCAACGACGCCGTTTAGCCGATGGGTCATAATGTTCCGCGCGCTACCGCCGCGCCGACGACTCGACCGCAAACGACCGAGCAGGGCGGCGCACCGCCGCAGGGTCCGCCGAGGGTGTCCGCGCAGAGGACGAATTGCTGCTGCCCCGCAGCCGCCGAGAAGGGGATCGGTAGGCTCCAGAAACCGAAGTCGACGTCCTCGCCTGGATCGAGATCAATGTTGAGACAACTGCCCCCCAGCGGGATGTCGTCGCCACCATGAAACGGATCGCCATCCAGCGTCAACCAAGACCCCAGCTGTATGGTCGCCGCAGTCGTATGGTCGCCCACGTTCCTCACCCGTCCGGTCACGAGATACCTTCCACCGTGGCCCACGATCGCCGGAAACGAAAGGTCAGAGACCACGAGATCCGGACCTCCGTCCAGAACCTCGAGGCACGTGCGCGCGTCTCGGAACGCACGAATGCCCGGCGCAGTCCACACAGGGTCGAACCGGTTCCGGCACATGATCGACGGATTCATCGTGTAGTCGGGACAGAGGCAGTGCTGAGCTCCCCAGTTGTGCCCGAGCTCGTGCGCCGAGAGGTCAGTGGCACAAACGAGATTGTCGCTGTAGTTCCATACGATGCCGTAGCCCCGCTCGAGGTCGCAGACCGAAGCGATGTAGGCGATGCCGATCGTGCTTCCGAAGGGCTTGCCCGTGAAGAGCTGGGCGACGTCGCGCCGAATGAAGGGCAGGTTGAAGAGCCACTCCGCCTGGAACTGCCGCAAGAGGTCGCGCGGATTCCAGAACGTGTACGGCTGCTGGGGAGAGGAGCGCACGAGGATCGCACTGATCTTGTGCTCGATTCCCACGTCCCGGCGGTACTGCTCATTCATGCTGTGGATGATCAACTCGATTCGATCTCGCACGGCAGCGACAGATCCGAGGTCCTGGAAGTACTCGAAGTCCGCGTCGCACGCTAGCTCAGCGATCCGCAGACCAAATCCCGTGTAGTCTCCCGGTGGTTCGTCCACGTCGACGGTCCCATCCTCAGTGCCACAGGAAGCCACCGGAGGAACGACGTCGGTCGCCGCGTAGAGGAGATGGGCACCCGCACCGCTTCCCTCTGGCGCCGGCTGGAGGCCGTACTCGCTCTCACCCAAGAACACCCGGAGGTAGAGACCACCCTCGAGCCAAGCACCGACGACTCTGCTTCCCGGCACTTTGTCGATGGCACCAGACAGCGTGCGTACGGGTCCTGCCGGGACGTCGGTGAACGACCCGTCATCCAGTTGGGCCATGACTCGAAACCGTTCCGATCGGACAGAGTCCGGCCAGAGGACGAGGCGCCTGTCCGCGCCCTCCAGGGTGAGAGTCACATCGAGCGCCCCTCCCAGTTCGCCTGCGATCCCAGGCGAAACGACTGTCGATCGAGTGAGGTCCAACGCCTCGTTGGCAGCCATCAACCAGGGGTCCGGAACGCTCGGCGGGCGCAGCCCCTCCTCGACGTCCTGCCCCATGGAAAGGCCCACGGCGATGAGCGCCAGCGGGATCCTGAGCACCCGCCGCAGGTGCCCGTGTTCAGCTTGAAAAAACATCAGCTCTCCTTGTGTCGTGTTCTCTGCTCGGTGGTGTCGGGACCGTCCGACAGCCACCGATCGCGACCCGAGCCCCGGTCTTTCGAGATTCGAGACAAAAGCTCGGACCCGACCGGTCGAGGGCGTGAAGCGCGGCCCTCTCATGCGTACTCGCGCGGCAGTGCGAGGAAGGTGAGCAGGAAACAGCCGGAACTTGGGCTCATCTACGCCTGAACCTCGCCCGCGCGCTTTGATCCGCAACCGCGACTTGCTCCAATCGGTCCAACACCCGAGGACCACCATCGAGACGCCCCTGTTCGACGACCCCCCGGGCCCCCCGCCCGACACCAGCGCCCAGCGTCTCGCGGCCGCCGATCTCGCGGCGCTCTTCGCCGACGACGAGGTCCCCGATTCCGAGGCCGGGCTCGTCCCGTCGCCGCGGCCCGCGGGCTTGCCCGCGCCGATCCTCGACGCGCCCGCCGGACCGCCGACGGAGGAGGAACTCGAGGCGCAGGTCACCGCGCTGCATGAGATCGTGCGGCACACGTTCGGCTTCGACCAGCTGCGGCCGATGCAGGGGGAGGCGGCGCAGACGGTGCTCGCCGGCCGCGATCTGCTCCTGATCCTGCCCACGGGCGGCGGCAAGAGCCTCTGCTACCAGGCCCCGGCGCTCGTGCGCTCCGGCTTGACGGTCGTCGTCAGTCCGCTGATCTCCTTGATGAAGGATCAGCTCGACGGGCTGCGCGCCAACGGCGCGCCCGCGGCGATGATGACGAGCGCCCAGGACGGCTACGAGCTGCGCGAGACCTACCGCGCGCTCGAAGAGCAGCGCATCAAGCTGCTGTTCGTCGCGCCCGAGCGCCTCGTCCTGCCCGGCTTCCTCGACACGCTCGTACGCGCGGGGCTGCGCGCGATCGCCGTCGACGAGGCGCACTGCATTAGCCACTGGGGACACGACTTCCGGCCCGAATACCGCCAGCTCGGGGAGCTGCGCCAACGCTTCCCCGGACTGTCGATGGCCGCCTACACGGCGACGGCGACACCGCGCGTGCGCGACGACATCGTGCTGCAGCTGGGTCTCGCCGAGCCCGAGATCCTCGTCGGCGATTTCGACCGTCCGAACCTCACCTATCGCGTCCAGCAGCGCACGGGCCTCTTGGAGCAGGTGATGGGCGTCGTCACGCGGCACGAGAACCGCGCGGGCATCGTCTACGCGATGCGGCGCAAGGACGTCGAGAAGCTCGCGCGCGACATGGCGGGGCGCGGCGTGCGCTGCCTTCCCTACCACGCGGGGCTCGCGGCCGAAGAGCGCGCCCGCGTCCAGGAGGCCTTCCAGTCGGAGAACATCGACGTCGTCGTCGCGACCGTCGCGTTCGGCATGGGCATCGACCGACCGGACGTGCGCTTCGTCGTCCACGCGAGCCTGCCGAAGGGCATCGAGCAATACAGCCAGGAGACCGGCCGCGCGGGGCGCGACGGCCTCGAGTCGGAGTGCGTGCTGTTCTACAGCGGCGCGGACTTCCACGGCTGGAAGAACCTGATGGAGCGCAGCGCGAGTGAAGCGGAGGCCGAGGGCAACGCCAACGCGTCGGCCGACCTCGATTCGTCGATCTCGCGGCTCGAGGAGCTCTGGAACTACGCCAACAGCACGGTCTGCCGCCACAAGATGCTCGTCGAGCACTTCGGAGGCGACTACGCCAGCCAAGACGGAGGTTGCGGTGCGTGCGACGTCTGCCTCGGCGAGCTGACCGTCGTCGAGGACGCGCTCATCGTCGCGCAGAAGATCCTCTCCTGCGTCGTGCGCTGCGACCAGCGCTTCGGCGCGGCTCACGTCGCCGACGTCCTGCGTGGCGCGGATACGGAGCGGATCCGACGCGTCGGGCACGAGCGGCTCTCCACCTACGGGCTCCTGTCGAACAACGCGAGTCGCGAGATCCGTGCGTGGATCGACCAGCTCGTCGCGCGCGAACACCTCGCTGTAACCCCCGGCGACTACCCGACGCTCTACCTGACGCGCAGCGGCGCGGAGGTGATGAAGGGCGAGCAGGAGGTGTCGCTCTTCCTGCCCAAGAAGCCCGCGCGCAGCTCGCGCAAGTCGCGCGGGCTCGCGGCGGCGCTCGACGAGGGGGGCCCGGAGCCGGACGCAGGCCTGTTCGAGGCGCTCCGCAAGCTGCGCCGCGACCTCGCGCGCGAGCGTGAGGTGCCGCCCTACATCCTGTTCAACGACCGCACGCTCGCCCTGCTCGCGGGGCACAAGCCGAAGACCGCGATCGAGTTCCGGGCGATCAAGGGGATCGGCGACAAGAAGGCCGCGGACCTGGGCCCGATCTTCCTCGCGGCGATCGCGGAATTCGTAGGCGACGGTTCCTAGAGGACGAACCAACGTTCGGGCCTCACCGCGGCGGGATCTCTACAATGCGGGGATGCTCCAGACGATCGCTCTCCTCGCGCCCCTCGTGGCCCCGTCCGCCCTTCTCGACGTCCCGCCCGTCTTCCAGAAGCTGACGTTCAAGGAAGCGCGCGACAAGGCCGAGGCGGAGAGCAAGCTGCTGCTGCTCGACGCGATGACGAGCTGGTGCGGCCCGTGCAAGGTCATGGACGCGACGACCTGGGTCGACGAGAAGGTGGTCGCGTGGCTCGACCAGCACGCCATCTCGGTCCAGCTCGACATGGACGAGCACACCGACGTCAAGACGGCGCTCGGGATCAACGCCTTCCCCACCGTCGTCCTGCTCAAGGGCGGCAGCGAGTTCGACCGCGTCGTCGGATTGCGTAAGCCGGCGGAGCTCTTGACCTGGCTCGAGGACGCGCGCGCGGGCAAGCGTGCACTCGACCGCGTCAAGGAGAACCTCGCGGCGGCACGCGGCGGCGAGAGCAAGTGGTCGGTGCGCGCGCGCATCGCCTCGGAGCTGCTCGGGTACTCCGAGTACGACGAGGCGTTGACCGAGTACCTGTGGCTGTGGAACCACCTGCCAAAGGACGACCGGCGCGCGCGCGGCTGGCGTTGGAGCGCGGGCATGTTCCAAATGAAGCAGCTCGCGACGAGCCACGCGCCGGCGCGCGAAGCGTTTGTGCGGTTGCGCGACGCGCTCGAGACCACGGCCGAGGACGAGGCGCGCCGCGACTGGATCGAGCTCAATACCGTCCTCGACGACGACGCGCGGACGGCCGCGTGGGCGGACCGCGCCGTCGCCAGCGCCGACGGTACACGCGTGGTCAAGCTGTACGAGACGCGCCTCTTCAGGCTCCTCGTCGCCGAAGGCAAGTGGCGCGCCGCCGGCCTCGCCCTGAACGATCCCGCCGGCGCGATGAAGACGATGGCGTCCAACCTCGGCGCGTACGACGTCGCACCCAAGGACCGCAAGACCATGCCGATGATCCCGATGGGCGGGATGCGGCCCGCGACGAAGCCCGCCGACGAGCCCGACGACGAACCGGCCGCCGAGCAAGAGCCCGAACAGGAGCCCGAACAGGAGCCCGAACAGGAGCCGGGCGAAGGCGCCCGGCGCAGCATCCCCGCGATTCCCATGGGTACGATGAAGCCGGCCGAGGCCAAGACCCCACAGGAAGCCGACGCGAAGCCCGCCACCCGGCCGACGACGCCCGAAGCCATCGCCGCCGACATCCGCGTGCGGCTCACCGACCAGCTCCGGCTCTCGTGCGCCGAGCGCTACGCCGCGCTCCTCGCCGCCGGGCGCGGCGACGAGGCAACGGCTGTCGCCCGCGTCCTCTTGGACGAGACCGACGACGCGCGGGCACGCGCCGCGCTCGTCGCTACCGTGCTCCGCGCGGGACAGCTCCAGACCCGTCTCGACGTTCACCAGCGCTGGCTCGACGAAGCCGCCTGGTAGACCCCTACGCTCCAACCTGCTCCGAGTTCGATGAACGCAACAGCTCTCTCCAGGAAGCTCAGCCTCCTCGCCGCCGCCGCCCTCTGCACGGCCTCCGCCAACGGCCAGATCTTCGTCGAGACCTACGACAACGGCTCGAACGAGGGCGACTACGAGATTTGGTTCGCGCCCTACAACACGGTCGAAACCAGCGGGGGCAACCCGGGCGGCTACCTGCACCTCGACAACGTCACCTCGGGACCGGCGACCTGCCAGTTCATCAAGATCTTCCCGAACCAATGGCCGAACGCGCTCAGCGGTGACTATCGGGCGCTCGGCGTCGACCGCATCGCAATCGACGTGAACCTCGTCTTCGGTCCGCAAATGGTGCCGGGCACGTCGACCTGGATCCTGCGCCTGTTCGACGACAACGGCACGCCGATGGATGACTCGGACGACTGTGCGGTCTTCCTGATGGATCCGTCCATCCCGCTCCCCACCGCGCCGGGTTGGACGACGATCGAGTTCCCGATCCCGAGCGGCGACACGAGTCTGCCGACGACCTGGGGCACCGAAGGAACCACCTGCGCCGGCAACAACGACGTGACCTGGAACGCGATCATCCAGGACGTCGACTACGTCGAGATCGAGCTCAACGCGGACCCGGCGGTCTTCTGCGCGTTCAACGACTGGGACTTCGGCCTCGACAACTTCTCGCTCTTCGGCGGCGGACCGATCGGGACGCCCTACTGCATCACTCTGCCGAACTCGACCGGCAACCCCGCCACTCTGACCGGTCAAGGCAGCATCGTCGTCAGCGCGAACAGCGTCAACTTCGACGTCACCTCGCTGCCGCAGAACCAGTTCGGCTACTTCCTGATGGGCGAGAACCAGGCGCAGATTCCGGTCGCCCAGGGCTTCCTCTGCATCGGCAACCCGCAGGTGCGCTTCAACGGCTTCATCCTGAACTCGGGCGCGGCCGGGGAAGCGTCCTTCTCGCCCGACCTGACGAACCTGCCTCAGATGACGCAGATCCTGCCCGGCGAGACGTGGAACTGGCAGATGTGGTACAGGGATCAGAACCCGACCACGACGTCGAACTTCTCGTCGCCGCTCGCGATCCAGTTCATGTAGGCGGAAGCCTCACGTCGTCGCGAGAGCAGCGCGCACGACCTGAACCACTCGCTGCTGCTGCTCGGGCCGCAAGAAAGGCCCGATCGGCAGCGCGAGGACCTCCTGCGAGGCACGCAGTGCGTCGGGCGTCGCGGGCCGGTCCTCGAAGCACGGCATCTCGGACAAGGGCTTGCCGTAGTACACGCGCACGCCGACGCCGGCCGCGTTGATGCGGTCGACCAGATCCGCGGGGCGTCCGCCGCGCACGCGCACGACGTACTGATGGTAGACGTGCTCGGCGGCGGGCCGAGTGACCGGAAGCACCAGGCGCTCTTCATCGGCGAGCAGCCCGTCGTAGATCGCCGCCGCGGCGCGGCGCGCCGTGCTCCACGCGTCCATGCGCGGCAGCTTGACGCGCAGGATCGCGGCCTGCACGGCGTCGAGGCGTGAGTTGTAGCCGATCGTGTCGTGCACGCCCCCGCCGGCGGGACCGTGGTTGCGCAGCTTGCGCGCATGCTCCGCGAGCGTCGCGTCGTTCGTGACGACCATGCCGCCGTCGCCGTACGCGCCGATGTTCTTCGAGGGGTAGAACGAGAACGTTCCGAACTCGCCGATCGTCCCGGCGCAGCGCCCCTCCCACTTCGCGCCGATCGCCTGCGCCGCGTCCTCGACGACGAACAGCCCGCGCGCACCGGCGAGGGCCTTCAGCGCGGTCATGTCCGCCGATTGCCCGTAGAGGTGCACGGGAATCACGGCCTTCGTGCGCTCGGTGATGCGCGCCTCGACCTGACTCACGACGAGATCGAACGTCTCGGGGTGGACGTCGACGAAGATCGGCTTCGCGCCGACCAGCGCGATCGCCTCCGCGGTGGCGAAGAAGCTGTAGCTCGTCGTGATCACCTCGTCGCCCGGCCCGACACCGAGCGCGCGCAACGCGAGCACGATCGCGTCCGTGCCCGAGTTGAGCGAGACCGCGTGCGCGGCGCCCAACGCGGCGGCCGCCTCCTTCTCGAACGCCTCGACGGTCGGCCCGAGGATGAAGCTGCCCGAGTCGAGCACGTCGCGGACAGCGGCGTGAATCTCCGCTCCGAGCAACGCCTTCTCGGCGGCGAGGTCGACGGCGGGTACGGGAGGTGCGAGGGCGGTCAGTGGAGTGTCTTGCATCGGGGCGCGGAGCATAGCGGGTCACGGGGCTGGGCCCCAGCCCCGCTCGTCACGGGCGAGCATGTCGATTCGTTCCATCGAGCCTAGGAATTCCCTTTTATATCCACCGCAGGCACCACGCGCGCCGATACCCCCGCCTCAGACGGCTCACCTCTCCTCATCGCGCGCCGGGGGGCGCACGGGGGTGCTTCTCCACACACGCCGAGTACGGCGGCCCGAGCCGTGGACCGCAAGCTCGCGAGATCGTCCGCTATGCAACGAAAGAGCCTTCCGGCGACCCTGGCCATCGGCCTCGGCGTCGCCCTTGGGGGGGTGGCTCACACCTCCGTTCCAAACGAGAAACAGCCGACCGTGCGCTGGCAGCGCAAGGTCTTCACCGCGGATGCGTGCCCGGCCGAGATGCCCACGGCGACGCGCGAGACGATCGAACACTGGAGCGGGTGGGCCGGCGAGTACGGCTACCGCATGGACCTCGATCCAAACAGCCGGGTGCTGCTGCTCTCCGCCGACCGGCGCCGGTCGGTGCATCGCCAGACCGAGCTGGTCAAGAAGACCCTCGAGACCTTCGACGAAGTCACGCCGTGGGTCGAGCCGAGCGCCGAGAACAGGGGCGACGTCGTCGTCCCGCGCACCGGACCGCGCCACGACGCGCCGATCGTGCTCTTCCACCTCCAGGACCAGGAGGATCTCGCGGGCGCGGTCGAAGCGCTCGCCGCGGACGAGCCGTACCTCGCCGAGTGGGTCGACTCCGCCAAGCAAGCGCCCGGTTTCGTGCTCGAGCGACCGTTCGTCGCCGGCTTCATCGACAACCCGGGCATCGAGGAGTGGCGCCCGCAGAACGAGCTCGTCAATCGCCTGTCCCACGTGCTCGCGCTGGCGCGCTTCGGGCGCCTCCCGCACTGGCTCGCCGAAGGCATGGCGTGGCACATCGAGCTCGAGGTGACGCGTTCGATCTACGCCTTTCCCGGTCGCGTGGGCTTCGTAGCAATCAGTGAGCACAAGGGCTGGACGAAGGCGCTCCACAAGCTGTACAGGAAGCGCCGCGATGCGTCCGTCGACGTCGAGGAGCTGACCTCCTGGGAGCGCGGCACCTACGACGACACCTTCGCGGCGATCTCCTGGGGCGTCGTGACGTTCCTCGCCAAGCACCGCCCGGGGACCCTGTCCGGGATCGCGGCGGACCTGGGCCTGTATCGCGAGATGCACGGTGTCACGCACCACGCGAACGGCACCTGGGAGCTCGTGCCCCATTACGAGGTCCCCACGGATGTCCAGCGCACGGTGATCCTGCGCCACGCCACCGTCTCGACGCTCGCCGAGTGCATGCGGTTCTTCCAGAAGGGCCGGCGCTACCGCCCGCGGTAGAGCCGCAGCGAGCAGACCCAACGAGGTTCACCGCCGCGTGCCCAGCCAGGGTGTGCGGCGGTGAACCTCGTTCCGTACAATCCCCCGGATGCGTGTCTTCCGGCTGAATGTCAACGGCGACGACCTCGAGGTCGCGGCCCCCGCGCACTGGACCCTACTCGAGGTCCTCCGCTACGAGCTCGGCTTAATCGGCTCGAAGCAGGGTTGCGACAAGGGCGACTGCGGCGCGTGCACGGTGCTGCTCGACGGCTCCCCCGTCCTCAGCTGCCTGCGCCTCGCCGCGACCGCCGAGGGCCATGCGGTCGTCACGATCGAGGGCCTCATGCCGATGCACAAGGCGCGAGGCGGCGACGGCGCGGACGTCGTGCAGGACGCGTTCGATCGTTGCGGAGCGCTGCAGTGCGGCTTCTGCCAGCCGGGCATGATGCTGTCGGCTCGCGCGCTCCTGAACGAGAACCCGAAGCCGACGCGCGGCGAGATCCACGACGCGCTCGCCGGCAACCTCTGCCGCTGCACGGGCTACACGCAGATCGTGCAGGCGGTCGAGCTGTGCGTCGCCGAGGCGGCGGGCGTCGAGCCCGCGCAGCCGGCGTGGAGCGCGGACGCGAACGGGAAGAAGGTCTAGCCGATGGCCGCACGCGACATCCACGGTCCCGCGCCGCCGTGGGGCGACGAATTCCAGGTCATCGGCAAGCCGCACCGCAAGATCGACGGGCTCGCCAAGGCGACGGGCCACGCGATCTACGCGGACGACATCCAGCTCGCTGGCATGCTGCACGCGAAGACGCTGCGCAGCCCCCACGCACACGCGCTGATCCGCTCGATCGATACGTCGCAGGCCGAGGCACTTCCGGGCGTGCACGCCGCGATCACCGGCAAGGACATGCCGGTGCGCTACGGCGTCATCCCGTGGACCCCTGACGAGAACGCGCTCGCAGTCGACAAGGTGCGCTTCATCGGCGACGAAGTCGCGGCCGTCGCGGCGATCGACGAGGACACGGCGAACGCGGCGCTCGAGCTGATCGAGGTCGACTACGAGCCGCTGCACGCCTACCTCGACCCGGTCGAGGCACTCGAGCGCAGCGACCCCTTGATCCACGACACGAAGAAGCAAACGAACGTCTCGAAGCACGTCCACCTCGACTTCGGCGAGGTCGACGCGGGACTCGAGGCGGCCGACGTCGTCGTCGAGGACGACTACTCCTTCCACGGTTCGACGCACGCCCCGATCGAGCCCCATTGCGCGGTCGCGCAGTTCGGTGCCGACGGGCTCTTGACGCTCTGGTCGTCGACCCAGATCACGCACTACGTGCACCGCGCGCTCTCGAGCGTCCTCGAGTACCCCGCGCAGAAGATCCGCGTCGTGCAGCCCTGCCTCGGCGGGGCGTTCGGCGGCAAGTCCGACCCCTTCAGCCTCGAGTTCTGCGTCGCGAAGCTGGCGATGAAGACGGGGCGTCCGGTCAAGATGCTGTGGACGCGCGAGGAGGTGTTCTACGCTCACCGCGGGCGCCACCCGATGCGCCTGCACTACAAGACCGGGGCGCGTCGCGACGGACGCATCACCGCGATCGACGCGCGCATCCTGATCGACGGCGGCTCGTACAGCTCGTTCGGGCTCGTGACGACCTACTACGCGGGCCAGCTCCTCACGGGCCCCTACGACTTCCCCGCCTACCGCTTCGATTCGACGCGCGTCTTCACGAACAAGCCGCCCTGCGGACCGAAGCGCGGGCACGGCTCGGTGCAGCCGCGCTTCGCGTTCGAGGTGCAGCTCGACGAGGTCGCCGAGAAGATCGGCATGGATCCGATCGAGATCCGCCGCAAGAACTTCCAGGGCTCGAACACCGAGACGGTCAACGGCCAGCGCGTGACCTCGAACGGCTTCGATCAATGCCTCGACAAGGTCGAGACCGCGAGCGACTGGAAGACGCGCCGCGGCAAGCTGCCCTACGGCCAGGGCCTCGGGGTCGCCGGCTCGATGTACATCTCGGGCACGAACTATCCCGTCTACCCGAACAAGATGCCGCAGGCCGGCATCCAGCTCAAAGTCGACCGCTCGGGCCTCGTCACGGTGTTCACCGGCGGCAACGACATCGGCCAGGGCTCGAACTCGGTCGTCGCGTACCTCGTCGCGGAGGAGCTCGGCCTCGCGGTCGAGCACGTGCGCGTCGTCGCGGCCGACACCGACCTGTGTCCGGTCGACCTCGGCGCCTACTCCTCGCGCGTCACCTTCATGGTCGGCAACGCCGCGATCGACGCGGCGCGCAAGCTGCGCGCGCAAGTCGTAGAGGCCGTCGCGGCCGCTTGGGAGGTTGCGCCGCAGCGGGTACGGCTCATCGGCGGACACGCGATCGACCTCGAGGACGCAGACCGCGGCATCGAGCTGCGCGAGGCGTTCCACCTCGCCGAGGAGAAGTTCGACACGCTCGGTTCGACCGGCTCGTACAACACGCCGACGCTCGGCGGCGACTACCGCGGCGGCACGATCGGCGCTTCGCCGGCGTACTCGTTCACGGCGCACGTCGTCGAGGCGCACGTCGACACCGAGACCGGGCGCATCACGGCACGCAAGGTGTGGTGCGCGCACGACTGCGGACGCGCGCTCAATCCGATGCTCGTCGCGGGACAGATCGAGGGCTCGGTCTACATGGGCATCGCCGAGGCGCTGCTCGAGGAGCACGACGTCAACCGCTTCGGCCTGCACGCCGGTCCGTCGCTCCTCGACTACCGCATGCCGCTCTCGATCGACACGCCCGAGATCGAGGCGTTCGTCGTCGAGAGCATCGACCCCGAGGGGCCGTACGGCGCGAAGGAGGCGGGCGAGGGCCCACTGCACTCCTCGATCCCGGCCCTCGCCAACGCGATCCACGACGCGGTCGGCATCCGCCTGCGCGAGCTTCCGTTCACCCCCGGCAAGGTCCTGAGGGCGCTGCGCGAGAAGCAGGCGCCCGCCGGCACCGAGTCCCGCGCGGCGGAGCGCGTCTGATGCTGCGGCTACCCAAGTTCGAGCTCGAGGAGCCGGCGACCCTCGACGAAGCGCTCGCCCTGTTCGCCGAGCATGGCTCGGATGCGATGCCGATCGCGGGCGGAACGGACCTCGTGCCGAACATGAAGCACCGGCTCTTCGAGCCGAAGGTCGTCGTGTCGCTGGCGCGCATCGAAGCGTTGACGGGGATTCGCGTCACCTCCGGCGGGGAGCTCGAGATCGGCGCGATGACGACGCTCGCGGACGTCGCGCGCAGCAGCGCGGTCCAGGAGCGCGCACCGGTGCTGGCCCAGGCCGCGAGCCTGATCGCCGGCCCGCAGCTGCGCACGATGGGCACGCTGGGCGGCAACGTGATGCTCGACACGCGCTGCCAGTGGTACAACCAGACGCACTTCTGGCGCACGTCGCTCGGGTATTGCCTGAAGAAGGACGGCACGGAGTGCCACGTCGTGCAGGGCGGCGGCAAGTGCGTCGCGGCGGCGTCGAACGACACGGCGCCGGCGCTGATGACGCTCGGCGCGACGCTCGTCTTCCAGGGTCCGACCCCTCCCGGAGAGAGCAAGGCCAACCTGCGCGAGATCGCGATCGACGCCCTGTGGAAGGCCGACGGCATCGTCAACAAGCACACCGAGCCGGGTGAGATTCTGACGGCGATCCGCATCCCGGCACAAGCCGCCGGACACCGCGGCGCGTACGGCAAGCTGCGCGACCGAGGCTCGATCGACTTCCCGCTGTTCGGCTGCGCGGTGCGCCTCGACGTCGGGACGGACGAGGCCGTGACGGGGGCGGACATCTGCGCCGTCGCGCTCGTCGCCAGGCCGAGCCACGTAAAGCGCATCGAGGACGAGCTCGTCGGCCAGCGCGTCGGCTCGGACGACTTTGCCAGCGCCGTCGGGCGCGTCGCCGAGCTCGCCTACAAGCAGTGTCGACCGATGGACAACAGCCCCGGCGACGCCGACTACCGGCGCGAGATGGTCCCGGTGTACGTGCGCCGCACGCTGCACGCGGCGGCGCAGGGCGCTGGACCGGTCCACCACGTTTGACGTGTCCGCATCACAAGGGGGCAGGCCGATGAAGCTAGAGATGCTCGGGCGTGTCACGGCCGTCGTGTTCGCGCTCCTCCTCACGGGCTGCGGGAAGGATACGCCGCGGCCCAACGTGCTACTCGTCACGCTCGACACGACGCGCGTCGACCGCCTCTCGTGCTACGGCTACGAGCGCAAGACCTCCCCCCACCTCGACCGGCTCGCGAGCGAGTCGACGGTGCACACGCGCGCGTACTCGACCTCGAGCTGGACGCTGCCCGCCCACGCGTCGCTGTTCACCGGCAAGCTGCCGACGAGCCACGGCGCGGCCTACGATCCCGAGGGGCCGCTGCACCTGACGGCCGGGATCGAAGGACCGGAGTCGTGGGACAAGCTGCGCGCGCGCGGACTCGCGATCGGAGAGCGCACCCTCGCTGCGTGCCTGCGCGACGCGGGCTACGCGACGGCAGCCGTCGTCGCCGGCCCCTGGATGAAGCGCGTCTTCGGCTTGAGCGAGGGCTTCGAGCACTTCGACGACAAAGACATCACGGAGCTCAATGGCCGGCCCGCCAAGGGCGTGACCGATGCCGCCCTCGCGTGGCTCGACGCCCGCGAGGGCGAGGCACCGTTCTTCCTGTTCCTCAACTACTTCGACGCGCACGGACCGCTGATGCCGCCGCCCGAGGACGTCCGCGTCCTGACCGACGCCGGCGTCGATCCGCGGACATTGCCGGAGAAGGACCGCAACGCGCTGCTCTACGACGCGGAGATCCACGCGGCCGACCGCGAGCTGGGTCAGGTGTTCGACTGGCTGCGCGCGCGCGGCGAGCTCGAGAACACGTGGATCATCGTCACGGCCGACCACGGCGAGCTCTTCGGCGAGAACGGCCGCTTCGGACACGGCGTGTCGGTGTCCGAGCCGGAGGTGCACATCCCGCTCGTGGTGCGCGAACCGGGCCCGGCCCGAGCGCGGCGCGACTCCGACGTGCTGGTCCAGCTAACGGACATCATGCCGACGGTCCTCGACGGCCTCGCGCTCGAGTTGCCGCGCGGTATGCAGGGCCGCGCCTTCGGCAAGGGCGAGCGCCCGATCGTCGCCGAGGCGTATCCCTTGCACTCGATCAGCCCCAATGGCGACTGGCGCGCCTGGTTCGAGGGCGACGAGAAGTACGCGTGGAACAGCGCCGACCTCGACGGGTTGTTCGACATCGCGCAGGATCCTTACGAGCACGAGAACCTGATCGGTACGCGAGCCGAACGCGCGGCCGAGATGCAGACCCGGCTCGAGGCCTACCTCGCCTCGCTCCCCGCCCCGGGCGAAGCCGGCCCGGAGCAGCACGTCGATCCCTCGACGGCGCGTGGGCTGTCGGGCATGGGGTACACGGGCGCGGACGAGGACGAGGAAGAGGAAGAGGAAGAGGAAGAGGATTAGCTCGGTCACGGACCGCCGCGCGGTTTCGTAGCTCCGGCGAGCCTCAATTCGGCTCGGGCCTGGCGGTCTTGGAGGAGATTCCCATGATCCGGTACAGCCTCGTCGATCCGGACTTCGATCCCACGTACGCCTGGTCCGGTGCACTCTCTACTGCACCTCCGCGGTCAACTCGATCGGCACGGAGGCCCGCATCAACGTGCAGAGCTTGCCGAGCGTCGCGCAGAACGAGGTCCAGCTGCAGGCGCTGTTCCTGCCGAGCCAGACGCCCGGGCTGTTCTACCATGGACCGGACCAGGTCCAGCTGCCGATGGGCGACGGCTTCCGCTGCGTCGGCGGGCCGCTCTTCCGGCTGCCCGTCGTCGTGTCGAACGACACGGGGCAGGCGTTCTTCGACCTCGACCTGTCCACGCCGCCGACGGCCGCCGGTGAGATCCTCCCCGGATCGACGTGGAACTTTCAGTTCTGGTACCGCGACCCGACGGGGCCCGGGGGCTCGGGGTTCAACTGGACCGACGGGGCGTCGATCCGGTCTTGTCCGTAGCGCAGACTCCCCTACTCCAGCGTCGCGAGGCAGATCAACGCCATCGCCGTCCCGTACGAGCGCCCGATCTCGTGGCTGTCGATGAAGCAGCCGTCGAACTCGGGTAGCGTCAAGATCTGCTCGCGCTGACGTTCGATCGCCGCGTCGCGGGCGTCGCCAGCCGGCATCGCGACGATCGCGTCCGTGCGCGCCTGCAGGTCGTACCAGAAGAAAAACCCGCCGTAGGCGAACGTGCGCGTGTGATCGTCGTACTTCTGCGCGGGCAGAAGGTGCTTCTCGTGTTCGAAGGAGAGCGCGACGGCCTTGCTCACGTCGCCGCCCTCCTCGGATTCCCAGAGGTGCAGCGCGAGCTCGCCGAGCGGGATCCTGCCGACACCGCCTTCGACGCTCGCGCGCGGCGGGCGCTTCGAGTTCGGACGGAACCCGTAGGTGAAGGCACCCTCCTGCGTGCGGCAGGCGAGCAGCGACTGGACGCCGCCGCGTACCGCCTTGCCGAGATCGTTGACCTCGATCTTCTGCTCCTGGGCCTCGTGCAGGGCGATGAGACAGTTGGCCGTGACGAAGGGATTGGCGTACTCGTGGTACCACGCGCCGTGGTCGCCCTGCATCGCCGTCAGGCTCGAGGCGATGCGCGTCAGGACCGGGCGCACCTCGGAGGCGTCCTCGGGGCGCAGCTCCAGCCAGCGCGCGAAGAGCCGCACGCGGTAGACGTGCGCCCAGATCTTCTCGTCGGTGTCCCACTCGTTGATGCAGGCCTCGTCCGACAGAAAGCGCCGCGCGAGCTGCAGGGCTTCCTCGGTGCGCGGGTCGGGTTCGGGGGCGCGCGCCTGGGCCTCGAGCATCGCTTGCGCAGCGAGCGCCGTGATCGCCGCGAACACGTTGGGCAGACCGTCGGTGCCGCCGAAGTCGTACGTACTGTCGTCGAACTCGCCGCCGCTGCGCTGCATGCGGCGCAGGTACGACACTCCACGCTCCCAGACGTCCGCGACGTCATACACACCCGCCGGAGCGCGCGTCCCCTCGCCGCTCGGGGCGAGCGCGGCGTCCGAGAGCTCGTCGTACAGCTCGAAGCCGTGCACGAGCGGGCCGTGTCCTTCGACCTCCATGGCAGCCTTCCACGCGAGCGGATGTTCGGGGAAGGACTTGGCGAGCGCCTCCCAGAGCGCGAGCGCCTCCGTTTCGCGTGCCGCATGGAACAGCGAAACGCCACGCAGGAACATGTGCTCGGGTTGCGCGGCGGCGTCGAGCTCGGCGAGCTCCGCCTCGAGCTGTTCGGGATTCCAATCGCGCATCCCCGTCCAGCGACCGTCGACGTAGGCCTCCTCGGCCAGCACCTGATCACCGGGGAACGGGTGCGCCGCGAGCTCGACTCCGGCACGTTCGGCGAGCGGGGTCAAGAAGCGCTTGGGGTGGAACGTCGTGATGCGGTCCTGGCGTGCGAGCGCCTTGCCGTCCCCGTCGAGGACGAGGTAGCCCGGCTCGATGAACCGCACCGGCGCGAGGTCGAAGCGTTCGCACAGCTCGCGCGAGCCGGCCTCGCGGACCGGCACGTAGTGCGCGTTCAACAGCTCGATCGAGCGCGGCCACGAGAACGGGCCCGCCAGCATGTAGCGATCGATCTCGGTCTTGCGGTCCATGAACGAGCCGCGGATCGTCGGCACGTACCAGAAGACCGGCTTGCCCGACTCCTTGGCCTCCGCGAGAGCCGCTTCGACGTCGGTGCGCCAGCGCACCGCCGTCCCGGCGCGCGCAGCGGTCTCCGAGGGCTGGGGCCGGATCTTCTTCGACGAGTTCTGGGCGGCGAGCGGCGCGGCCGTCAGAAAGGCAAAGAGAGCGAGGCCGATGAGCCAGGTTGCGGTGCGGTTCATGCGCTGAGCCTATCAGCCCGCGCCGTTCGCGTCCGAATGCGGAGCTCCTCCCCCGTCCAGCTTTGCCCCCGCCGCATCGAAGTACGTGTAGGAGGCCAGGCCGCGCTTCTGCAGAAACGTCTGCAGGGCGACGCGCAGGACGCCGAGCCCGTAGCGCACCGAGCGCGAGAAGCTGATCGACGACGCCTCCTCGAAGTACGCGGTCGGGCACGAGACCTCCCCCACCGGGTGCCCCGCGACGAGAATCTGGGCCAGCATCTGGTTGTCGAACACGAAGTCGTCGGAGTTCTCCGCGAGCGAGAGGCTCACGAGCACGTCACGGCTGAACGCGCGGTAGCCGGTGTGGAACTCCGACAGCTTCGAGCCGCTGAGCAGGTTCTGGACGGCGGTCAGAAAGCGGTTCGAGACGTACTTGTAGAACGGCATGCCGCCCGCGCGCGTCGTGCCGCCCAGGATGCGCGAGCCGATCACGACCTCGTACGGTCCGTCGACGATCATCGCCGTCATCGCCGCGATCAGCTTCGGCGTGTACTGATAGTCGGGGTGCAGCATCACGACGACGTCCGCCCCGAGCCGCAGCGCCTCCGCATAGCACGTCTTCTGGTTCGCCCCGTAGCCGCGGTTCTCGGGATGCACGAGCACGCGCAGGCCGAGCTTCTTCGCGACGCTGACCGTCTCGTCGCTCGACGCGTCGTCGACGAGCAAGACCTCGTCGACGATGTCGGACGGGATCTCGGCGCAGGACCGCTCGAGGGTCGTCGCCGCGTTGTAGGCGGGCATGACGACGGCGACACGTTTGCCGTGGAACATGGGCGACCAGGGTAGCGGCCGGCGCCGCGTCTTTCGACTCGCCGCTCGGACGGCCGGTCCCAGACAGTAAAATCCTCGCCACGATGTCCGCCCCCGGCTCTGACGGCCCGCGCCCCGCCTACGGCGCACTGTTCCTGTTCGTCCTGACCGCGATCGCCTTCTTCGGCGTGCGCGCCAACGGGTTCGTCGACTTCGACGATCCCGACTACGTCCAAACGAACGAGGTCGTGTCGGCCGGCCTGAGCTGGAAGGGCGTCGTCTGGGCCTTCGAGGACGCTCACTACGCCAACTGGCACCCGCTCACGTGGCTCAGCCACATGCTCGACTGCGACCTCTTCGGGCTCGACCCCAGCGGGCACCACTTGATGAACGTGCTCGTCCACGCGTTGACGGCGATCGTCGGCTTCCTCGCCTTCCGTGCGCTGGGCGCCGGCGGCTGGGTCAGCCTCGCCGCGATGGCCCTGTTCGCGGTCCACCCACTGCGCGTCGAGTCGGTCGCGTGGATCTCGGAGCGCAAGGACACCTTGTCGGGCCTGTTTTTCATGGCGACGCTGCTGGCGTACGCGCGCTACGTGCGTACGCCTGGCCCGCGACGCTACGCCCTCGTCGCACTCGCGCTGGCGGGCGGGCTGCTGTCGAAGTCGGTCGTGGTCACGGTGCCCGCAGTACTGATCCTGCTCGACTTCTGGCCGCTGCGGCGCATCGGGCCGGAGCTGTCCTTCCCCAAGGCAGTCGCCGAGAAGGTCCCACTCTTCGTGCTGGTCTTCGTCGCCGCGGCGTTCACGTTCGTCAACCAGCGCGATGCCGGTGCGATGACCGCCGGCTTCACGCTCGGCGAGCGCATCGCCAACGCGCCGATCGCCTACATCACGTACCTGCGCAAGGCGCTCGTGCCCCACGACCTCGCGGTGTTCTACCCGCACCCCGCGCAACTGCCGGACGTGAACCTCGTCACGAGCGGTCTCCTGCACGGAGCGGCCCTGTTGGCCGCGACGGGCGCGCTCGTGTGGCTCGGTCGAAAGCGCCCGGTCCTCACGGTCGGTTGGCTGTGGTTCCTCGGCGTCACGTTCCCCGTCATCGGGATCATCCAGGTCGGCAACCAGGGCATGGCTGACCGCTACACCTACCTGGGCTTGGTCGGGCCGGTCGTCGCCGTCTGCGCGATCGCCTGGGAATGGGCGCGGGAGGACGAGGGCCGACGCAAGATCGCCACGGGCGTTGCGGGTGTCGCCGTCGTCGCGTGCGTGGTCCTGACGCGCGGCCTCGTCACGAAATGGGTCGACACCGAGACGGTGTTCACGCACGCGACCGAGGTCGTTGCGAACAACTCGCGTGCCTTGAGCAAGATCGGCATCATCCACGAGAACCGCGGAGAGCTCGACCGCGCGCGCGAGCTCTACGAGCACGCGATCGAAGCCCACTCGGAGAACTCGGTAGCGCTGAACAACGTCGGCATCGTCCACGCCAAGCAGGGTCGACTGGGCGAAGCGCGCGAGTACTTCGAGCTGGCCGCGACGCGCAGACCCGACAAGGGCAACGGCCACGCCAACCTCGGGCAATGGCACCTGCTGTACGGCGAGCTGGACGTAGCGATCGCCTCGCTCGAGCGTGCGCTCGCGGTGGAGCAGGCGCACGGGGATGCGCGCCTCAACCTCGGCAAGGCCCTGCGCAAGAAGGGGGATCTCGCCGCGGCGGAGAAGCACCTCGCCCAACTGCTCGCCACAGCGCCAGACAACGCACCGGTGCTCGAGGCATACGGGGCGACGATCGCAGACCTCGGTCGCGGGCGCGAGGCGGCGACGTTCCTGCGCCGCGCCGTACAAGAGAACGCGAGCTCGGCCACGGCCGCGGCCGAGCTCGCCTGGGTACTCGCGACAGCACGGGAAGAAGCGGTGCGCGACGGCGCCGAAGCGCTGCGGCTCGCGACTCGGGCGGCGCAGCAAACCGGACACACGAGCCCGCTGCCGTTGCGCGCGCTCGCCGCGGCGTGCGCCGAGACCGGTGACTTCGAGAAGGCCGTGCAGTGGCAGCAGAAGGCGCTCGACCTGCCGAAGGTCGACACGGACGCGCTCGCGGCGCAGCTGCAGCGCTATCGCTCCGGACAGCCCTGGCGAAGCGGGTGACGGCGGCGACCGCGTCGACTGGACGAGGACCTCACTTGAAGTGGTACGGAACCGGGCACTCCTCGGAGCCGCCATCACAGCCGCTCGACCGGCGGCAGACCGCAATCGCAAGCATCATCGGCTCGCCCTTGAGCTGGATGCCCACGATCTCGTTGCCGCGCATGAGGGAGTGGTTATGGCACTCCCAGCAGTTGCCAAGCTCGTCGATGCAGTAGGTCGGCGCGTCCGGAGTGTTGTGCGTGGCCGGGACGAGCGAGAATTCGGGACCCATGCGCTCGATCACGAACTGCTCCAGCAGCGCCCGGGCCCGCTTCGAGTCCACCTCGTCGGAGACCGATTCGGAGCCCGACTCGGAAGCGGATGAGAAGGGCCCACGCACCAGGGTTCGGCCGAGGAGAGCCTCGAAAGCGGCTCGCTCTGACGCGGCTCGCTCGTCCGAGTCCGAGTGTCTCTTCCAGCGCAGCGAGTAGAAGAGCGTCGCGGTGTCCGATCCGTGATCTGTCATTGGTATTCCTCCTTCGGGTCCATCGAATTCCGGGGCGCAGACGTCGCCGCGCTCCGTTCCTCCTCGCCAGGCCAACTCAAGAGCGGACGCTCGCCACACATCTAAAACCCACCGCTTCGCTCGTCAAGGAGCGGGGAGTGGGCTGGCGAACATCGAGCGTGAGCAGATCCCCCAGCCAACTCGATCCCGCCGTCAGCAGCAGGTCCGTGTTGACTCTCCACCCTCGGCGGCCCCGCTCGCTCAGGTGGCTCGCCGTCCACTCGCGCACGTTGCCTGAAGTGCGGTGCAGCCCCTCTGGGCCGCGTTCGCTTCCCGGCTGTTCGGTTGGCAGGCAGCGCGCCAGGTATCCGCGCCGAACGGCCTCCAGATCGCGCACGCGAGCCGCGTCGAACGGCCGGTAGGGTGCGACGCTACGCCCCGGCCAGAACACGTTGGCCCGCTCCGGCAGCCGATCTTCCGGGCGGAACTCGTCTCCCCAGGGGAACCGCCGCCCGCTGGGGCCGCGCGTGGCGCGCTGCCATTCGAGCCACGTGGGCAGCCGCTTTCCGGCCCAGGCAGCAAACGCGTTGGCGTCGTCGAAGGTCACGTCGACGACGGGCCGGCAGCCCCACTCTTCGGGCAGGGACGCCTCCCAGCCGGACGGCCAGAGCATCGGCGCCCGGTGCCCCGTGTCGAGCACGAAGGCACGGTACTCGTCGTTGGACACCTCGCGCGCGTCGACCCGGAACGCGGGGAGGGTGATCGGTCCGTCGCCGGTGACCCAAGGACCCTCCGCGATCGGCAGCATCTCTTCGGTCACCTCGCGTTCGCGCAGGAAGAACCGTCCGAGGTCCTCGGTCTCCTGCACGTCGTACAGGGCGCGGTGCGTCTCGCCCACGAGCCCCCCATCCGCGTGGATCGAGATCTCCCAGACCCCGGGGGGAAGAGAAGCGTCCACGAGCGGGGTCCGACCCAGCATCACGGTGACGCGCGGCTCGACCGGAAGGTGCGTGCCCGGGTCGAGCCGCGTCGCACGGGCCTGCGCACCCTCGGGTTCCGAGGAAAGCCGGACCTTCACGCTTGGCTGCGTGGTGAACATGCGCCCAACCCACACGCCGGCAGCCAGGGCGAGCGACCCGCCCCCCAAACCGACGAGCGTCCGCCGATGAATGCTCGCGACACGGCGGCCCTGCGCGAGGAGCGATGGCGGCCGAACGACCGGGCGTCGCCCATCGAGGAACATGGCCAGGTCGTCCGCGAACGCTTGCGCATCGCGGTACCGATCCTCCGGGTCGACCTCGATCGCGCGCTCGCAGATCCACTGAACTTCGGGCGGCACGGCGCGATTGAGGGACCGCACTCTCGGAACCCTGCGTGCTTCGATGGGCTCGATGACCTCGACGACGCTGTTGCCTTCGTAAGGGCGCTTCCCTGCCAGCAGCTCGTACAGAACGACGCCCGCGGAGTACACATCGGTACGAGCATCGACCCGGTGGCGATGGGCGCGGAGCTGCTCAGGGCTCATGTAGCTCGGCGTGCCGAGTAGCTCGCCGGACCTCGAGATCTGACCAAACGACTCGTCAAGCGCGATTCCGAAGTCGACGATGCGCGCATGCCCCTCCGGGTCGACCAGGATGTTGTGCGGCTTGACGTCGCGGTGAACGACACCGAGAACGTGCGCGTGATGGAGGGCCTCTGCGACCTCACGAATCCACGCGACTGCGCGCTTGACGGCATCGAGCGAAGCGGGTGGCCCGTCGATCGTGATCTGGCGCGCGAGGCTCTCGCCCGCAATCAGCTCCATGGCGAAGAAGTACAGACCTTCCGCCTCCCCCTGCGCGAACACCTGCACGATACCGGGATGGCGAAGGCGAGCGGCAGCCTGCGCCTCGCGGCGGAACCTCTCGAGCGCCTTGCGCGTCTGACCCAGCGATGAGCGAAACAACACCTTGACGGCAACGTCGCGCGCCAGCGTCGTCTGCCGGGCCCGGTAGACGACGCCCATCCCGCCGCGACCGATCTCTTCGAGGAGCTCGTACTCTCCAAGAACGCGCCCCGCAAAGCCATCGGGTGCGAGTGCCAGCGGCTCGAACGGCGGAACAAGGAACGACCCGGGCTGGTTCGCCAGGAGCTCCAGGGCATGCCGCAGCAGCCCCTCGTCCCCGAGACACGCGGAACGCAGAAACTCCTCGCGCTCGTCCTCCGGCAATGCGAGCGCATCGGGGATCAGGGCGTTGAGGCGGTCCCAGCGTTCGGGGGTCGGCGTGGCGCTCATGCAAAGGACCGGGGTGGGTCTCGAACCTGCCGCCTCAGCACGATGGACTCGCGTCCGACGGGGTCTGCGAATCGTAGTCAGCTGCTGAGGCACGCACTCCGGAACGGCGTCATTCCTACCGTATCCGCCATGATTCCGCGAATTCTGCGGCGGCGCCCCGGGCTACTCGCTCCGCGCACGCGGCGGATCCCACAGCACCGCGTCCTCTAGGCGCCGCGCGACGACCCGCACGTAGGCCAGATTCCGCCCCGCGTCCGCCTCCAGCGTCTCGACCCACTCGTCGAAGCCGTTCACGCGGCACCACTCGCGCCAGACGCGCCAACCGTCCGGCATCGAGTCCGCACACTCGACGTCCACGAGCCCCGTGCGCGCCCAGTGCCGCCGCCACCAGCTCGCGGTGTGCAGGCACCAGCAGTCGGTCGTCCAGAACTCGCGCAGATGCCCCGGGACCTCCCCCACCATCTCGCGCACGAGCCCGGTCGATGCGATCCCCATCCGCCCTCGAGGCGCGAGGAAACGCAGGACGTAGTTGAGGTACAGATCGTCGGTCCCGAAGTACTGGAACGCATCCGCGCTGACGATCGCGTCGAACGATCCGTGGGAGAACGGCAGGTCGCGAGCATCGGCGTGGATCGGGTGTATGCGCGTCGAGAGCTCGGCTCGGGCGATGCGCTCGGCATTCTCCGTCGGATCGACCCACAGATCGGCCGCCCACACTTCGACGCCAAACTCGCGGGCGAGGAAGATCGACGACTTCGCGCGGCCACAGCCCAGGTCGAGGACGCGCTGGCCGGCGCGTAGCTCGAGGGTCTCGCAGAGCCACTCGACGAGCCACAGAGGATGGGAGCCAAACCCGCCGTCGAGCACCCAATCCGGATCGTATGTGGAGGAGCGCGGAAACCGCTCGTGCTCGAGAACGTTGTGCGCCAACGGAATCAGCGCTCCCGAACGACGGGCAGCTCGAGGAACGATGCAGCCCCACGCCGGTGGTGGATCTCCAGGACGGGCGTGCCCTCCGCGGGAACACGCGCGAACGTGCCGCCATCGGCACCGGCGATCGCAAGCCGCAAGCGATGTCCGGCCGCAAGCTGGACCGAGGTCGGCCAGAGCGCGATGCGAACCTCGGTCTCCACGCCGGGCTCGAGCGGCGCCGCGTCGTCCTTCGCGTAGCTGCGCCCCGGCGGGCCGCCCCCCACCGGCGAATCGCGGAACACAGCGGCTCGCACCGACGGCCCGACGTCCAGGTTGCCGGCATGCTCGGCGACCGCAGCTTCGCGCAGCGCGCCGTCGTCGTCGCCGTCGACGCGGCGCACGTTCGATCCCATCACGCTGGCGTCGCAGCGATCCATCGCCGCCACCATGCGGCCCCACTCCTCGATCATCCCAGCGCAGAAGAGCCCGTACGGGCGCGCGGGGCTCTCGTACACGTCGAAGTCCGACCAGCCGGGGATGACCGCCTTGAGGGCCGGGTGGCCCGTCGCGGTCAAGAGCTCGGCCGTCGTCCCGGTGTACGACGTTCCGTACGCGCCGACGTTGCCGTCGGACCAATCCTGACGGGCGACCCACGCGATCACGTCGCGCACATCGCGCGGTCCGTACTCGGCGTCGCGCGTACCGAAGGAGGCGCCGGTGCCGCGTACATCGACCTTGACGAGCGCGTAGCCCTCTTCGAGGAAGCGTCGCTCGACCGCGCGCAGCCCCGGGTTCGCGACGCCGTCGGAGGGCCGCTCGGACGAGCGCCAATAGCGTGTCAGCTCGAGCAACGCGGGGACCTGCACACCCGTCTCCAGGTCGCGCGGCAAGTGCACGTCCGCGGCGAGGCGCATGCCGTCTTCGGTCATGATGTAGTGAGCGGTGCCTTGCGCCGCGAGCGGCGCGGCGAGCAGAACGAAAGCGATCAGACAGCTGGACATACCCACAGGCTAACGTCAGTTCCTCCGCGCTCGTGGGAACTCCCCTTTTGCAGACCGCGAGCGCGACGGTCGACGTGCTCGACACGCGCACCGGGACATGGACGGAGACGCAGCTTCCGACGGCGCGCTACCTCCCGGCCTCGGCCGTGCTCGATGGACGCGCGTACTTCGCGGGCGGGTCGACCGGCGCGGGTGGACCGAGCACTGCGGTCGACATCTTCGAGCCGGCAACGGGATCCTGGACACAGACGGCGCTGTCGCGACCGCGCCTCGCGCTGGCGGGCGCGGCCGTCGGGAGCCGGGTCCTGTTCGCGGGTGGCGCCTACACGGACTGGCCGTACCTGGAGACCTCCAATCGCGTCGACATCTACGACACGGCGACGGGTCAGTGGTCGACGGCCGTCCTCTCGAAGCCGCGCATGTACCTCTCGGCGGTCGCCGTCGGCGACAAGGTCCTGTTCGCGGGCGGAGTGAGCTGGCCCGTCGTCACCGACCGCGTGGACATCTACGACAATGCGACCGGAACGTGGAGCACGGCGTCGCTGTCGGTCGCTCGCTCCGGCATGGGCAGCGCCGCGATCGACGGGCGAGCCGTCTTCGTCGGAGGGAACGGCGCCACGCACCCGTCCGGCACGGTCGACATCTACGACGACGCGACCGGCGCGTGGACGACCGACCACGTCCCGGCCCGCGCATGGCTCTCCGGCGTCGAGGTCGACGGCAGGCTCCTCTTCGGCGGCAGCGGTTCCGCCGACCGCGTCGACATATTCGATGGGGCGAGCGGGACGTGGAGCCACACGCGGTTCAGCGACCTGCGCGTCGTCCCGGGCGTCGCATCCGCGGGCGGCAAGGCGTTCTTCGCCGGCGGGATCAGCGACTGGCCATCGTCCGTGCTCGACAGCATCGAGGTGTACGACCTCGACGTCGGCACGAGCGCCTGCAGTCCGGCGGCCGCCAACAGCAGCGGGTCCCCCGCCGCGATCCGTGCCTGGGGCCACACCGACGTCCTGGAGAACGAGCTGACCCTCGCCGCGTTCGGTCTGCCGGCGAACGAGCTCGGTTACTTCCTCGCGGGACGCATGCAGGGCGCGACGACCCCACCCGGGAGCCAGGGCGTGCTGTGCCTGGCCGGCGCCATCGCGCGCTTCGACGCTCCCGCCGAGCTCGTTCGCGGTCCGCGCGGCAGAGCACGCATCGACCTCACCGCGATTCCGACGACCCCGCCAGCCGCGGTGCTCCCCGGCGAGACGTGGCTCTTCCAGTGTTGGTACCGCGACGCCGGCAGCTCGAACCTGAGCGACGCCGTCAGGGTCACGTTCGAGTAGATCGAGAATCGCCTCGATGGCTGGGGAGAGGAGCGCCTTTTTTCAGCAAGTCTCTGTCTGCATGCCGGCCAAGGCCGGATCAGACGACTAGTGGCTCGCCGCCACCCCTAACCGGAACTAGTCATGAAACACCTGCTCAATCGATCGCCCCTCCACTGTGCCCTCCACTGTGCCCTCCACCGTGCCCTCCACCGTGTCTTCCACCGTGTCTTCCTTTGGGCCCTCCTCCTTCCCGCCGTCCCGATGGCCCCGGCCGCGGCGTACGACGGCCTCGTCATCGTGGAAGAGGATCTGGTGTTCGACCCCGATTCCGACCCGATGGACGAGTTCGGCGACGCCGTGGCTATCGGCGCCTCGACGCTCGCCGTCGGGTCTCCCCTGGACGACACCCTCGGGACGAGCTCCGGCTCGGTCTGCATCTATGCTCACACGGGCACGTCCTGGACATTCGTCTCCAAAATCTTCGCCCCTGACGGCACCTCGATGGACTACTTCGGGACGTCGGTCGACGTCACCGAGGATGGAGCCCTGCTCGTCGTCGGCGCGCCCGGTGCCGATGGCGCGGCGTTGGGCTCCGGCGCGGCGTACGAGTTCCACTTTGACGGGACGACATGGATCTTCCTCGGCAAGCTCATCGCGTTCGATGGCGCGGCGAGCGACTTCTTCGGAGAGTCGGTCGCGATCAGCGACTCCGGCATCGTCGTCGGCGCCCCCCTCGATGACGACCTAGGGCTCGAATCCGGGGCGGCGTACACCTTCGACGTCGGTGGCGGGATGGGCGACAAGCTCATCGCGCCCGACGGAGCCATGGACGATCACTTCGGCTTCGATGTCGATATCGCGGACCACACGCTCATCGTCGGCGCTTGGGGCGACGACCATTCGGGCATCGGATTCGGCGCGGGCTCCGCCTACATCTACGACAAGGCTGGATCGGTCTGGATGCCGGCGGACAAGCTGTTCGCACCGGATGCGACTCCGGGCGCTCTGTTCGGCGTGTCGGTGTCGATCACGGGCAGCCACCGCGTGGCGGTCGGCGCGATGTTGGACATGTTTGGCGGAGGAGCGGAGTCGGGCTCGGCCTACGTGTTCGAGGGCGGTGGTGGCTCTTGGGGACTGGTCGACAAGCTGCTCCCGGCCGATCCCATGCCCTTCACGCACTTCGGCGCCGACGTATCGATTCACGATGGGCTCGTTGCAGTCGGACGTCCGGAAGTGCCCGCGGGCGGCGCCGGATCGGCGTATCTGTTCCTCGACGCTGGGACTGGGCACACCCAGATCGGCAAGCTGTCGCAAACCGGCGCGGCGACCGGAGACGGTGCCGGCAACAGCGTCGACCTGAACGGTCTCGAGTCGTTGGCGTTTGGCGCACCGAAGGACGACGACGCGGGATTCGACTCGGGTTCGGCGTCGGTGTGGAAGATCGTGCCCGAGTTCATGCCCTACTGCACCAGCCTTCCGAACTCGCTCGGCGCCATCGCCGGTATCGCGGGCAGCGGAAGCACGAGCCTCGACGCGAACGACATGGTGCTCAGCGCCGGGCCCGTCCCGAACAACTTCGGGCTGTACTTCTACGGTGCCTCGACGACCTTCGTGCCGATGGCCAACGGCATGCGTTGCGTGGGAGCACCGCTCTATCGCCTTCCGGTCGAAGTGGCGACCGGCAACGTGCTGACCCACGCCCTCGACCTGACGAGCCTGACGCCAGCAGGCGCGATCAGCGCCGGGGAGACGTGGTTCTTCCAGGCCTGGTATCGCGATCCGGCGGGGGATGGCGCAGACGCGAACACGTCTCGCGGGCTCGCGGCGACGTTCGTGCCCTGACGTTCGTCAGCGTGCGGATCGCGAGGCGACCTCGAACGCCTTGCGAAACCGCTCGAGCGCGCGCAGGCCAGCTCGCTGCGCCGCCGCATAGTCGATCTCGAGGTGGCCGGCCTGCTCCTCGACGGGCACGCCGTCACTGCGCCAGCGCACGAGCTTCTGGTCGCGCTCAGGTAGCGCGGCGAGGGCTCGTGCGCACAACACGAGCACCTCGCGTCGTGACGCGAACGTCGACGGGCCCGTCAGTGCGCCGGGGGGCACTGGGACCGCGCCTGCATCCGCCGTCGAGGACGCACCGAACGTGAGGCGCAGCACGCGCCCGGACCCACGCTTCATAGCGGACCAGTACTCGTGGCGGGACGCTACGTGACGCCTGGCGATCGTGCGCAGCCACACCCGAAACTCGCTCGGGCCCTGGAAGACGAACTCCTCCTCCCCCACGAGCGCGCGAACGTGGACGCCCTGAACGAGATCCTCGACACTCTCGAACCGCAAGAGGCCCGAGCCCTCCCGCGCGAGCATGCGACGCAGGTCCTCACCATGCTCGACGAGGAGCTCCCGCAACGTGGCCTGGGACATGGGCGCCTACAATCGGTGCAGAACGAGCCGGAAACCGAACGACTCGCCTGTCGCGTCCGGTGGAAAGCCGCGAACGGTCGCGTTGCGAAAGTCGGTCGGCTCGAAGTGCGCCCAGGAGCCGCCGCTCTGCACGCGCTCGACGCCATTCGGCTCGAGGCGATCCGCGCACCACTCGGCAGCACTTCCAGCCATGTCGAAGGCCCCGTAGGGCGACTCGTCGATCGGAAACGACAGGACCGACTCCGGCCGGGGCTCGGTGCGCGCAAAGCGGCTCTTCACCCACTTCGGTGAGAACGACTGGCCGAAGGCGAACTCGCGACTGTCCCCTCCGTACGCGGCGATCGCCCACTCGATCCGCGTGGGTAGCGCGTACCGAAAACCGCGCTGCCGGACATCATCGGCTTCCGAACGTTCGTTGCGCCACCTGACGTAGGCCTGGGCGTCGAGCCATGAGATGCCCAGAACGGGGAAATCCCCCCCAGCGCCATCAGGCAGACGAAACCGTCCGTCGGAAGAACGCGCCCAGTCGCCGCGCGGCACGTGTCTGACCTCGGCGTCGGGGCCGACCACTGCCAGCCGCTGTGGGTCGTTGAGGAACTCGAGGTAGTCGGCATTGGTCACCTCGCGCTCCTGAATCCAGAAGTCCTCGCCGTCGATCCAGTCGAACGCGCTGATCGGTACGTGCAGGAAGCCGACCGGGCTGGTCTGTTCCGGCAGCAGGCGCGGCTGAAGCACGAGGCCCACACTGTAGTGCTCGCAGGCGTGATCGATGTGGAACGAGAGCCGCTGGGTCTCGTAGCCGTCCTTTTTGAGCACGGCGGCGTACCAGCCGGGGTCACGATACTCGACATCGATCGGTGTCAGCCCCTCACGGCAACTCTCGAGCACGAGCAAAGGCGCTGCTGTCGCACGCGTCTCGACCCCCTGGGTCAGGTGCACGGCGCGACGCTCGCTTCCGCGCAAGATCTCGACGTCGACGCCGCCGCGCCGGACGGCCTCGACCGGGGTGCATAGCTCGATGCCAAGCGCTCGGATCGACTCCCCCTCGACGACGGTCGGCTCGCCGCCAGGTCCCCGAAACTCGAAGCGCCGCTGTGCTCCGGTGCCGAGCTCGGCGGTGCGCGCGCCGTAGAGGTCATGCACCGGCTCGCCGTCGATCGAGACCAGGCGCGCCATCGGTTCGACCGCGGAGGAGCCGCCGACGACGAGCACCGATCCACCGACGGGATGCCCTGCGACGGTCAGGACATGGTCCGATCGGCCGAGCTCGCCGCCATCGCGCAAGACACGTAGGACGACTTCTCCGAGCGGTGTCGGCCACGCGTTCGAGGCGACGGGCCCGGGAACGGCTCGCACGCCGGGGCCACTGTCAGGTGACTGGACGCCGTAGTAGCGGTACAAGAAGACCTCCGCGTCGGCAGGCTCAGAGCGGATCTCGAGCGTTGCGCGACCATCGACCTTCACGGTCCATTCGCCGCTGACGTCGTGCTCGATCACGAGGTCGCGGTAGTAGCGCTGGAGCTGACGATCGGGCTCGTCGCGAACGTCGAGCCACTTCTCGTAGTACAGCTCGGCGCGCAACTCGCGCGCTCCGGGGGTCTCCTTATCGATGCGCTCGGCTTTCCCCAGAAGCTCGAGCACCTCGATGTACGCGAGCTCGCGGTCGCGATCGTGGTCCTCGACGACGCGCGAGGCCGCATGCAGGTCGCGATACTCACTGGGCGCCAGCCAGCGCTTGGTCAGGTCGCTCGAGATCTCGCTCGTGCGCCAGCGCAAGTCCTCAACCTTGACGCGCCCCACCCGATAGGCCTCGATCTGCTGCCTGGCGCGAGCGAGGAGGTTCACGGCCTCGCGACGATTCGCTTGTCGCCGGGCGCTCGCCTGCTGCACGACGATGGCCATGCTGACGAGACCGGCGAGGACCACGGTCAGGAGGATCGCGCTGGCCAATCGGTTGCGATAGGCCCACTTGTACGCCCGCGTGCCGACCCCGCTGGGACGAGCCGTGATCGGTCGCAGCTCGAGCACGGCGCCGAGGTCCGCGGCGAACGCTCGAGCGCTCGCGTAGCGCCTCTTGGGGTCCTTCTCCATCGCCTTCATCACGATGACGTCGACGTCGCGCGGGACGTCGAAGCCGAGCCCTCGGGGCGACGGCGCCTCGCGCGTCAGCACCTGGTGCAGAATCCGCTCCACCGTATCCCCCTCGAAGGGAGCGCGGCCGGTCAAGCCCTCATAGAGCGTGACGCCGAGCGAGTACACGTCAACCAGCTCGCCGAGCTCCGTGCGGCGGTGGGAGAGCTGCTCGGGTGCCGCGTACGACGGTGACCCGGCGAAGCTGTGCGTCAACGTGAGCGACTGCGAACCGATGCGGCGCGCCAGACCGAAGTCCAACAGGTGGGCTCGGTCATCGGGCGAGACTCGGACGTTCGACGGCTTCACGTCCCGATGAATAACGCCCTCATCGTGCGCGCAAGCGAGTGCTTGTGCGATCTCCTTGACCCAACGCACGAGCCGCAGCACCTCGACGGGCTTACCCTCCGCCTTCGCTCGCGCGAAGACCTCATCGAGGCTGTGGCCGGGAACGAGCTCCATCGCGATGTAGCGCACGCTCTTGTCCGTCCCGACGCCAAGCACCGTGACGATACCCGGGTGCCGCAGCCCCGAGACGACGCGCGCCTCACGCTCGAAGCGAGCCGCAACCGTCGCCGACCCGACGTACTCGGGCCGCACGATCTTGAGTGCCACCAACCGGCCGAGCACGACGTCTTGCGCGAGGAACACGACCCCCATGCCGCCCTCGCCGAGCTTGCGGATCAGGCGAAAGTCGCCGAGTCGCTCGAAGGGCAGATCGGCATCCGCGGCGAGCCCGGCGTCGAGATCGGAGGGAGCTCGCGCGCTCGGTGTCCCCTCGGAGCCGAGCAGGCGAAAGAGCCCCTCGAGCCGCGCCTCGACTTCGGGCCCCGCGGACCGCCGCCGACAGAACACACTCGGGTCCTCCGGCTCGCCGTGAAGAAGCGCTTCGAGGTACTCGTCGAAGAGCGTCTCCTCTGCACTTCCGGTCGAGCTCGCCATTCATCGATGCTACATCCTTGGCGCTGCTGGCGGCGGTTCACGCAGTTTTGACTCGACGCCGCCTACACTTGTAGGTACCGTGCCTACAGAAGCCGGGAAGACGCTCCACCCATGGCCAAACGATCCAAACAACCCAAGCCGTCCGGTCTGTCCTCCGGTCAGATCGAGATCATGAACGTGGTTTGGGACCGCGGCGAGGTCACGGTGGGCGAGGTCCGCGAGGTCCTCGACGCGAACCGCAACACGATCCAGACGACGATGGTGCGGCTCGAGGAGAAGGGCTGGCTCACGCACCGCACCGTCGGACAGACCTTCGTCTACACAGCCGCGCACCCGCGCGATTCGGCGCTCGGGCAGATGGTGTCGCAGCTGGTCGACACCGCGTTCCAAGGTTCCGCCGCCGGGCTCGTGCAGACCCTCTTGAGCGAAGGCGACGTGACCGACGCCGAGGTCCAGCGGATCGAGAAGATGATCCGCGAAGCGCGCAAGTCGCAGAGGAGGCGCTCATGATCGCCGAGTTCGAGATTGGCAGTTCTTGGATACGGGGGGCGGCCGACGCGGTCGTCCTCGCCACGGCGATCCTCGCTGCGGGACTCGCGCTCGCCTACGCCGGTCGCGGCCGCTCCGCTTGGCGTCACGGCGTGCTGTACTCCGCGCTCCTCCTGGTCGCCCTCTCGCCGATCGGCGCATGGAGCGCGCACACGCTCGAGCTCGCGCGGCATCGCTCGGAGCTGCAGCGTCCGATCCAGGGGCACCGGAGCTTCCCCGCGCCGCCAATCGAACCGAAGCGCGTCGTCGCGAGCGCCGTGACGCTCGACGCCGTCGCGCCAGCGCCCGTGCGCACTCCGCCGGCACCGCGCTCCGAGCCCGCCGACGTCTTCTCGCTCGTCGCGGGCGTCTGGGCCGCGGGCGTCGTGTTCGGTCTGCTGCGGCTGCTCGCGGGGGCGTACACGACCCTCCGCTTGCGACGCCACGCACGGCCAGCCGACGAGCCACGCCTCTTGCGTGCGCGCGCCGCGGCCGCGCAGGCGCTCGGGAACGATTCGCTCCCGGTCCCGCACACCTCGCCCCACGTTCCCGTGCCGATGGCGACCGGGCTGCTGCGCCCGCGAGTCCTCTTGCCCACCGGCCTCGGCTCGAGCCTCGACGCGCAGAGCCTGCGCGACGTCCTGATCCACGAGTACGCCCACGTCCTGCGCCGCGACGCATGGGCCGGCGTCCTGCAGCGTGCCGTGGCGATCGCGCTGTGGCCGCATCCGCTCGTCCACGTCCTGAACCGCGAGCTCGTGCGCGCGCGCGAAGAGCTCTGTGACAACTACGTGCTGCGCTTCGGCGATCGCGTCGACTACGCGCGCACGCTGCTCGAGGTCGCGCGCCGCATCGGGAGCCGTTCCGGGCCCCGACACGCATTGTCCCTGTTCCCGTCCCGTTGGAGCCTCGAGCGCCGCGTCGCCGGCCTGCTCGACAACAAGCGAAGAACCATGACGCACCTTCGACGACTGCCTTCGATGTTCGCCCTCTCGGTGCTCGGCGCGACCGCACTCGCCGTGTCCGCCGCGCACACGTTCCAGCCCGTGCAGGTCGGCGCCGGCGCGGCACCCGACGTCTCGGGCATCTGGGACGGCGGCGAATGGGGCACGGTCACGATCCACGGCCACGAGGCGAGCTACAGCGCCACTTGGACCGGTCAGCCGGGCACGATCCGCTTCGCGCGCACGGGCCGCCGAGCCTTCAGCGGCTTCTGGCGCGAGTCCGACCTGCACGGCGGCACGCTGGAGTTCCAGGTCACGGCGGACGGGTTGATCGAAGGCAACTACCGCATCCACAACGAGGCCCAACATCGACCGGGGTTGCGCGGAGAGCTGCGCTGGAACTTCCAGCGCCCGGTGCCGTCGCTGCCGCCCGCGTTCCCGCCGGCGGGCCTCGACGCCGCAGCCCAGGATCCGCGCCTGTTCGACCCGAGTCTACCGACCGACCCGCGCCGACGGCTCGACCCGAGCCAGCAGTTCAACGAGCAGACGGAGGCGCGCGACGAGTCCAATTGGCTGTTCGAACGCGGAAAGCAGGCATTCCGCGAAGGCCGCCGGAACGAGGCGCAGAGTCTACTCGAGCAGGCGCTCACGCTGCGACCCGACAACGTCGAGCTCTGGCAAGGGTTGGGGCAGCTCGCCCTCGACTCGGGTCAGCTCGAGTACGCCGAGTCCCTGCTCGGCTCGGCGCTCGATCTCTCCCAGGGGCGCGGCGACAGCGAAGACCCGACGACGGCCGACACGCTGACGGCGCTCGGAATGCTCCACGCGGATACCGGGCGCTATGAGACGGCGCTCGAGTCCCTGCGCGCCGCGCTCGAGCACCGCGAGCGCCTGCTCGGGACCGACCACCCGCAGACGAGCGAGACGATGCGCTCCTACGCGGGCGTGCTGTCGAAACTGGGGCGGCACGAGGAGGCGATGCAGCTCTACCACCGAGCGCTCGAATCGGCGCAGCGCATCGGTGACTCCATCGCGCTCGCGAGCACCCTGCGCGAGCTTGCGCGCCTGTCAGAGATCCTCGGCGACCTGGACCAGGCGGCTGCGTTCGCCAAACAGGCGCTCGAGCTAGATCCCAAGCAGCCCGAGCCGCCCACCGAGGAGCCGGACCTGCGCGACGACCCGCTCAACTGATCACTCGGCGGAGCCGGTACGCCGCGCTCCGCCACGGAACGTCAACCACTCGGGCTGTGTCTCCGTCGCCCTTCCTTCGGTGCGCACGAGCACGGCCCGACCGTAGTTGTTCTCGTAGCCCTGGTAGACGCCACGGCCGATGACGACGAACACCTCGAGCTTGCCGTCGCCGTCCGCGTCGAGGACGAGCGGTGCGTGGTCGATGTCCTCACGCGGATCGTTGTGCGTACCGAGCTCGACCGACAGGACCTCGACGCCGTCGGACGGGCGCACGGCGACGAGACGGGATCCCGCGCCGAAGACGAGCTCCGGCCGGCCGTCGCCGGTGACGTCCCCCGGCACGGCGCCGCGCGCGATCGACGCGTTGCCAAAACCGCGCTCCCAGAGTACGCGTCCGTCCGCGTTCAGCACGTGGACGCCCACTCCGCAGACGGCGATCTCGGGCACGCCATCGCCGTCGGCGTCGACAAGCGTCGTCGGCGCGAACACGGAGCCCTCGCGCTCGCCCGTGAGCTGCGCCTTCCACTTCGGCTCACCCGACTCCGCCTCCAGCATCCAAACGCTGCCGCGGCGGTCCGCGACGACGAGCTCCTGGCGCTCGTCCCCGTCGAAGTCCCAGGCACTGACGCCGTGATAGACCGAGTCGCCGGTCTCGAAGCTCCACAGCTCCTTCCCGTCGTGTCCGCTCAACGCCCGCAGGCGGTCGTCGCCGTGCCAGGTCGTGACGAGCACGTCGAGAACGCCGTCAGCGTCGACGTCGCACAGGCACGGCTCCGACTGGATGTGACCTGGAACTTCGACGCTCCACAAAGTGCTGCCGTCCTTGCCCGCGAGAGCGACGACGCGCCCCGGGCCACCGCGGACCTTCATCGTGCCGACGACGACCTCGATGTCGCCGTCCCCGTCGAGGTCGGCGGCGGCCGGGGGCGAGTCCGTTCCGCTCGGCAGACGCGTCGTCCAGACGGGCTCGCTGTTCGCGTCGACGCACTCGAGCACACCCGTCGCCGAGTCCGCGGAGAGCACGTCGAGGTCGCCGTCCATGTCGACGTCCGCGATCAACACCGACGCGTCGCGCGGACCACTGGCCGAGGGCAGCTTCCAGGCGAGCTCGCCCGTCCTCGCCCGGAGGGCGTAGAGGTGCCGGTCGCCGAAGTACGTGCCGAACAGGATCTCGCGCTCCCCGTCGCCGTCGAGGTCCGCCGCCGCGGCCGACCCGAACGAAGGTGCTTGGGTGGGGAACGACCACAGGACCGAGGCGTCGTCGGGCGCACGCTCCGGCTGATCCTCGGGCTCGCTCTCCCGAGGCGGCGTCGACGGCTTCAAGCGCAGGCGAATGTACGGTGCATACACCGTATCGGGATACTCGCGCAGGAGCGTCTCGAAGATCGCACGCGCCTCGTCCTTGCGCCCCAGATCATCGATCGCCGCAGCCCTCCAATAGCGGGCCGCGTCGTAGCCTGGCGTGTCCGCGTCGACGATCGCGAGCCAGCGGTCGACCGTCGCGACGATCTCCGCGTGCTGGTCGAGGTTCCCCTGTGCCGCCGCGGCGTAGAAGAGCGCTCGGGCACGATCCCCTTCGTCCGCCTCGGGGTGACTCGCGGCCAAGAGCAGGTCGCGCGCCGCCTCGCGCCAGCGTTGCGCGCTGAACGCTCGGAAGCCGGTACTGATGATCTCCTCGACGCCCCGCCCCGCTCCGGCGGCGACGGTGCTCGGGGAGAGCACGTGCTCTCCCGCTTCGAGCGTGCGCGTCCCCCACGCGGATGCCGCGTGCACGACCTGGCCGCTGAGGACCGTGACGTCGACCTGACCGTTGTGCAGCGTCACCTTCCAGACGCCGCCCGCGAGGTCGAGCTCGAACGCCGCCGGGCCCACCGCGCGGACGCTGCCCGTGCCTGCGATGTTGATCGTCGCGCTCGTCCCTGCCGGAATCTGAACGTGGTTCGACTCGCGCAGCTCCTCCTGTCCTCCGTCCTGCCAGGACACGAGTGGCGAGAGGGTCGACGAGACGATCGAGCCGTAGGCCTTGGGACCGAGGGGCAGCCTGGCGACGAGCGCGACGGCGAGCACGGCCGCGGCGACGCCCGCGACGCGCGGCCAGCGCGCGGCGCGCTCGGGAGCAGCGTCGGGCTCGGGCGACAGGAGCACCGTCAGTGCGCGCTCGGCCTCCAGCTCTCCGCGACACGCGTCGCAGACCGCGACGTGCGCAGTGACCTCGGCGCGCTCCGTCGTGGTGCATCCATCCTCGAGGAGCGCAAAGAGCATGGGTCGAATCCGCGTGCAGTCGGTTCGCTCGTTCACCACCATCGCTGTCCATCCTTCGTCAGCCTGTGCCGCAGTGCGCGGCGTGCTTCGTAGATCCGGCCCCGCACCGTCGAGAGCGGGACTCCGAGACGCTCGGCGATCTCGGCGTAGCTGCATCCCTCGCGATAGCGCATCGACAGCACCTGTGCGAAGGCAGGCACGAGCTCCTGCACTTCGTCCCAGATCCAGTCCAGCGTCGCGCGGGTCGACACTCCCTCGAGCTCCTCCAAGAAGACGACGTCGCGCCGCGTCCGCCGTCGCCGGTGATCCGCCGCCACAGTTCTTGCAATGCGCACGAGCCACGCTTCGAAGCGCTCGGGCCGGGCCAGGCGATCGAGGTACTTGAACGCCTTGTAGAAGGTCTCCTGCACCGCGTCTTCACGCATGGCGGTGTCCTCCAGGCGGTAGGCGACGACCAGCCGCACGCGAGCGTCGTAACGCGCGACGAGCTCGCGGAAGCGCGAGACGTCACCGGCGCGGATCGCGGCCACGAGCGTCGAGTCATCGGTGGGCGGCATGAACTAGCTCCATAGACGCGCCGCACGGTCGAAACGTCAAAAGTTTTGGCAATGGAATCCCTCGATCCACTCGGGAGCGACGCCCGTACGGCCTGCGGGCGATCGAGCCGGGCCAGCCGTCGCTCCGTCGCCGCCACCTTTCAACCCACGGACTGGAGAGCAGACCATGCAATTCCGAACCCTCTTCCTCGGCGCCATCGCGGCGCCGTTCGCCACGGCCCTCCCACAGTCGACGCTGCTCGAGGCGCGCATCCCGGCCGGCATCACGCTGCAAGTCGGCGACGACCCCGAGCCGTGGGGGAGCCGTGGGGGCTGCAGTGCTACTACGAGTTCGTCCTCGGTCCGGGCGAGTCCGTCGACCACGCGTTGTTCGTCGCCTGCGGCAGCCGCGAGCGGCCGCAGCCCGACGTCGCGAACGCGTACCGGTTGGCCGACGATCCGGCACGCAAGCCCGGTTCGCGTCGCGTCCTCGCGACGCGCGACGCGTGGGCACGTCAGCTCGGTGACTGCCAACCGACCGAGCTCGACGGCGCGCTGCTTCAGTGGGCGATCTGGGCCCAGGCCGGGACCTCGTTCCCCGAGCTCGCGTTCGTGATCGAGCGCCAAACAAACGATGCGCAGCACGCACAGACGGCGCTGCGCGTCGCCGCGACGCGTATCGTCGGGCTGCTTCAGGGATCCGGCGCTCTGGCGGCGGCGTCCACATGGACCGAACACGCAGGCCGTCGAGGCCGTCCCGTGGCTCGCCAGCCACATCACGTACGTCAATCCGAGTGCGGCCCTGATGGATGGCACGACACCGTGCGTCGACGCCCTCATGCGCATCGGCAAGGCCGCGGTCGACGAGATGCTGCGCCGCCCGCAGGAGCGCATCGAGTACGAGGACCTGGTGCTGTACTGCCAGGTGATCGCAACCGTCTACGGCATCGACTTCGGTCACCGCACCGTGGAGAACGCTGTCTCGCCGCCCTCTATTCGCGGTTGTCGCCGAAGCAGTAGAGAGCCGCCTGAGAACGCAAGTACACGCGGTCTCCGACGATCGCGGGCGTCGACCAGATCTGCTCGTCCATCTCGACCGTCGAGAGCACTTCCCAGTCAGCCTTGCCGCTCAGGACCGAGACGTCGCCCGAGAGGCTCACCGTCAGGATGCGCTCACCGTCGGTGACTGGAGACGCGAAGTACATGTCGGTGCTGCCGACACGCTCCTGCTTCCCGAGCTTCCCCGATGCGGCGTCCATCGCGGTCAAGAGGCCACCATCACGCAGCAGGAACAGTGTTTCACCGACGACCAGCGGCGAGATAACGTCCGACATCCCGCGCCGTTTCTCGTAGCGCCAAGCCACGTGCGAGTCCGTCACGTCCCCCTTGCCACCGAGGCGCACCGCGTACAGGGCGCCCGTCGCCGTACCCGCTCGCACGAGGTACTCGTAGTCGTCCTGGTCGATCTTGCCATCACCGTCCAAGTCGAAGATGAACCACGCCTGGTGCAGGACCTCGACCGGCCACTCCTCCTTGGAGACGAGGCCGTCGCCGTCGCCGTCCTTCTCGTCACGCAGCTCCTCCCACGTCTGCGTCAATCTCGGCGCCCCGAACTCCGACGACGGCACCATGTACGCGTTGACGATACACAGGTCACCGTGCAGCACGGGCACGGCCTTGACCTGCCATGCCGACCCGTTGACCCACCAGAGCTTCTCGCCGTCCTCGAGCGAGTACGCAGCGAGCTGCAGCGCGCCAGACGCGATCACCTGTGCCGGCCCCTCCTCCGGGACGTAGACGATCGGTGTCGAGTAGCCGTGCGTGGAGGCGCGCGCGACCTTCCACAGTTCCTTGCCCGTCTTCTTGTCGAGCGCGATGAGGTGTGACTCGTCGTCCTCGTCCAGCTGGACGACGATTCGGTCCGCGTGCACGACCGGCGAAGCCGCGAGGCCGTGCGGCAGATCGAAAGGCGCGCCGATCCCGTTACGCCACTGCTCTTCACCGTCCAGGCCGTACGCGACGAGGCCGATGTGGTGGAACAGCGCGTAGACGCGCTCGCCGTCGGTCGCCGGTGTCGGTGCCGCCGCGGAGTTCGCGCCGACGCGGCTGCCGTCGTACTCGATGCTCTTGCGCCACTTTTTCTCGCCTGTCTCCGCGTCAAAGCAGAGCGTCAGGAGCCGCTTGTCCTCGGCGCCAGTCAGAAACACGCGTCCGCCGGCGACGACCGGTGACGAGTAGCCCTTCGGCAGCTCGGTGCGCCAAATCTGGTTCGCCTCGCGATCGAGCTTCTCGGGCAACGCGGCATCCCCCGTCGCCAAGCCGGCGCCATTGTTGCCGCGGAAGCCGCCCCATGCGGGGTCTTGGTTCGATGGGGCAAGGGCGAGGAGCGTGGTGAAGAGGATCGACATCGGGGACTTCCGGTAGGGGCTGGCGAACTCCCGACAGGATAGCCACCCACCTCAGAAGCGCGCCGCCATCGTCCCCGCGTAACCCGTCAATTCCACGTAGCTCCGCCCGACGCGCGCTCCGTCCGGCCACTCGGGTCGCGCGATGGTCATCCGATCGGATTCGCCCGAATCCGCGGCGCGGATGCATCCGCCACGCTCCCGATGCCCGGCGCCGATTCAGTAGGATCTCGGGCAGCTCGATCCTACCGTCCCCCTCGGCTCCCCCTCCGTTTCCCCGGTGGGGCACCGTCCCGCCCAGGCGCATCTTCACTCCGCACATGACCACTATCGTCGTCGTCAAGAAAGCCGGCCGTGCCTGCATCGCCGCCGACACCCTCGCCAAGTACGGCGACGCCCTCGAGAGCGCTGACTACATCGCGAACGCCGACAAGCTGATTCCAATCGGCGACTCCTGGCTCGCCGCGGCGGGACCGGCGGCGATCCAGCAGGTTCTCAAGAGCTACTTCGCGGACAAGAACGCGCGCCGTGACTTCAAGACCGTGCAGGGGATCTTCGAGTCCCTGCTCGAGATGCAGGGTGTCCTGAAGGACAACTACTTCCTGAATCCCAAGGAAGACGAGCGTGATCCGTTCGACTCGATGCAGGCGGAGATCCTGCTCGCTTCTCCCGGCGGTATCTTCGGGGCGTACCCGCTGCGCTCGGTGATGGAGTACACGCGGTTCTACGCCTTCGGGAGCGGAGCCGAGTACGCGATGGGCGCGATGCACGCCGTGTACGAGCGCTACGAGCGAGTCGAGGCGATCGCGGCGGCGGGCATCGAGGCCGCGGCGGCGTTCGACGATTCGACGGGGCTGCCGTATACGCTGAAGTCGCTCGAGCTCCAGCGCCGCTGAAGCGCCGGCGTCAGGCCCCAGAGTCGAGCCGCTCGACCTTCTGCTTGCGTGGGTTGACGGTACGCCGGCGCAGATCGCCGGCGCTCTCGACGACCAGGCGCGCGCGCTTGCCCTCGCCCTCGACCTTGAGCACCTGGCCGAGGTGGCGGTCGTCGATGCGCACCCAGTCGCCACGCTGGAATCGCTCGCGCCTCGCAGGCTCCGCGGCGTCCTCCTGCGCGGGACGCGCCGCGGTGCGTTCCGGGTCACGCTTGCGCGGCGGATGCGCGGGGCGCGCCGAGAACCGGCTCGTGAGCCATTCGTCCGCGGGCGTGCACGCGTCGCACGCGCCGCAGGGCGCGACGGGTTCGGCGAGCTCGAAGTGACGCGCGAGCAGCACGCGCCGACACGTCGTCTCGTCCTTCGCGAACTGCATCATCGCCAGGAGGCCGAGCAGGTCGTCCTGGAGCTTCTCGCCCGTCCCGATGAACTCCGGCAGCTCGGCGGGGTCGAAGTCGCGCACGACCTCGATGTCGCGCGTCTCGAACGAGCCCTTGGTGACGCCGAGCACCTCGAGCCATTTCAACGTGATCGACACCCGGTTGTCGCGGCGCTCCTTGACGAGCAACTCCTGACGCAGATCGTCGAGATCCTTCACCACGATGCGCTCGCCCCATCCGCGCAGCGTCTCGTACACCGATACGACGTACTCGAGGGTCGGGTTCGCCCAGCGCACGAAGCCCTGCTGGATCGCGAGGTCCTCCTCGAAATAGAAGAGCTCGCACCAGGCCGGCGCTCCGTCGCGCCCCGAGCGTCCAACCTCCTGCGCCCACGCCTCGAGCGTCCGTGGCACCTGCGCGTGCAAGACGAAGCGAATGTCCGCCTTGTCGACGCCCATCCCGAATGCGTTGGTCGCAAGGACGACGTCGCGCTCGGAGCCCATGAAATCATCCTGCATCCTGCGCCGCTCATCGGTGGAGAGGCCGCCGTGGTAGACCAGACTCTTGATCCCGCGTCGCGCCAGCTCACCGTGCAGCCGTTCGAGATCGCGAATCAGCGCCGCGTACACGATCCCGGGCCCGTCGAGCGCCTGAATGCGCGCAGCGATGCGGTCGGTGCGGTCCTCCTGCGTCAAGACGTCCTGAACCGCGAAGAACAGGTTCTCGCGCTCGATGCCCGCGCGCAGAACGAGTGGAGCGACCAGGCGCAGGTGCGTCGCGATGTCGTCCGCGACGCGCGGGGTGGCTGTCGCCGTCAGCGCGACGGTCGGTGGGTCCCCGAGGAGCTTGCGGTAGCCGCCGAGGCGCGAGTAGTCCGGACGGAAATCGTGGCCCCACTGGCTGACACAGTGGGCTTCGTCGACCGCGAGCCGGACGACGCTCAAGCTCGGCAGCACTTCGAGGAAGCGCGGACTGCGGAACCGCTCGGGAGTGACGAACAGGAGGTCCAGCTCGCCCCGCATCGCGCGCTGGAGCCGGCGCTCGCGCTTCGCCGCGTCGATCGATGAGTTGACGAACGTCGCGGCGATGCCCTTCGCGACGAGCCCGTCGACCTGGTCCTTCATCAGTGCGATCAAGGGGCTCACGACGAGCACGAGCCCGTCGAGCAGCACGGCCGGAAGCTGGTAGACGAGCGACTTGCCCGCGCCCGTCGGCATCGTCACGAGCACGTCACGCCCATCGAGCACCCCCTGTAGAGCGTCGGCCTGCAGACTGCGTAGGCGTTGCACGCCAAAGCGCTCGGCCAGAACGCGCACCAATTCCGGATCGTCGACCTGCATCGCGCACACCTTATCCACGCCGCTGCCTGGCTGCATCGTCATGCGCGAAATCGGGCTTCCCCCCTAGAGTCGAACCGAACCACCCGCTCGCCCCCTCCACGCCACCCTCCACGCCACCCGCCACGCCACCCGCCACGCCACCCTCCACGCCACCCGCCACGCCACCCGCCACATCACCCGCCACCGGCGCGGCCGAGCCGTCAGGCGTGGCGGCCAGCAACACGCATACATTTGAAAGAGCTCATCCAACAAGTACTCGCCCTCAAGGGCGGCGACTGGACCTCCGTCCTCACGGGCAAGCTCGGCTTCTCCGCAGAGCAGGCGTCCAGCTTCCTCCCCACGTCCTTGAAGCAGATCTTCCGCGTCGTCGAGAAAGGCAAGGTCGACGTCGGCTCGATGCTCACCGGGAGTGGCGCCAAGGACATCCTCGAGAACGTCAACCTCGACAAGATCGCCGAGAAGTCGGGCCTCGCCCCCGGGAAGGCCCGCGAGGGTCTCGAGCAGCTCGTCCCCGACATGCTGTCGGCCGTCAAAGACAAGGCGGGCGACGCCGACGGGCTCGCCGCGATGCTCGGAGGCGACGCGAAGAACGTGCTCGACCAGGCGGGCGGCATCGCCGGCAAGCTCTTCGGAAAGTGACGATTCCATGGCGCGACACCCGACGGTGTCACGTGAAGTCGAGCCAGAGGGCGCGCGCGCCTTTTGAAGAGGCGTGCGCGCTCCGTATCATCTCGAACGCCATGAAGGACAAGGATTTCGAGAAGCTTGGCGCGTTCTATCTGGGTCGCGAGCTGGACGTCGATAGCGGCGAGACCAAGGACGAGCCCCTTCTCTACGACGCGAAGGATCTCTGCACGCACGGCGTCTGCGTCGGGATGACCGGCAGCGGAAAGACGGGTCTGTGCATCGGCTTGCTCGAGGAGGCCGCGATCGATGGCGTTCCCGCTCTCGTCATCGATCCCAAGGGTGACATGGGCAACCTGATGCTCACGTTCCCGCAGCTGCGTCCGGAGGATTTCGAGCCGTGGATCGACCCGGGCGAGGCGACGCGCGAGGGGATGGACGTCGGCGCCTACGCCGCGCGCACGGCGAAGATGTGGAGAGAGGGGATCGCTTCCTGGGGCCAGGGCCCCGACCGCATCCGGCGCCTGAAGAACGCAGCCGAGGTCGCGATCTACACGCCGGGCAGCACGGCAGGGCTCCCGTTGACCGTGCTGCGCTCGTTCGCGGCGCCGCCCGCGGCGTTGCTCGAGGACTCGGAAGCGTTCGGCGACAAGGTCCAGTCGGCCGTCGCCGGCCTCTTGGCGCTGATGGGCGCGGACACCGACCCGGTCAAGAGCCGCGACTTCACGCTGCTGTCCAACATCGTGCACCGCGCCTGGGGCGAGGGCCGCGACCTCGAGCTCGCCGACCTGATCCGCGAGATCCAGGACCCGCCCTTCAAGCGCCTCGGCGTCCTGGACCTCGAGTCGTTCTACCCGGCCAAGGAGCGCGCGTCGTTGGCGATGTCGCTCAACAACCTGCTCGCCTCGCCGACGTTCGCGCCGTGGCTCGAGGGCGAGGCGCTCGACGTCGGTAAGCTCCTGTACACGCCCGAGGGCAAGCCGCGTATCGCGATCCTCTCGATCGCGCACCTCTCGGACGCCGAGCGCATGTTCTTCGTGACGATTCTGCTCAACGAGGTCGTCGCCTGGATGCGCGCCCAGCCCGGGACGAGCAGCCTGCGCGCGCTGCTCTACATGGACGAGATCTTCGGCTACTTCCCGCCGACCGCCGAGCCGCCGTCCAAGCGCCCGATGTTGACCCTGCTGAAGCAAGCGCGCGCGTTCGGCGTCGGCGTGCTGCTCGCGACGCAGAACCCGGTCGACCTCGACTACAAGGGCCTGTCCAACACCGGCACCTGGTTCATCGGCCGACTCCAGACCGAGCGCGACAAGCTGCGCGTGCTCGACGGTCTCGAAGGCGCGATGAGCTCGGGCGGCAAGACCTTCGACCGCGGTAAGCTCGATCGCACGCTGTCGGGGCTGTCGAGTCGCGTGTTCCTGATGAACAACGTGCACGAGGACGCACCGGTCGTGTTCAACACGCGCTGGGTGCTCTCCTATCTGCGCGGCCCGCTGACCCGGACGCAGATCAAGACGCTGATGGCACGCCCCGCCGCGGCGCGAAAGAAATTCGTCGCCGCGCGCACGGAGCGCGTCCCGCGCGAAGAGGCCCGCGAGACGAAGCCCGAGCGCCCGTCACCGCCGGCCGGGATCAAGGAGCGCTTCCTCCCGCTCGCCGCCGTCCCCGGCTCGAAGCGCCTGGTGTACCGCCCGGCACTCTTCACCGAGGCACGCCTGCACTACGCCCTCGTGCGCGCGAACGTCGATCTGTGGCGCCAGGCGACCGTCCGCGCGCCGCTCGGCGAAGAGCCCGAGGTGGACTGGGACGCGGCGGAGATCCGCGAGCGGGAGCACGATCAGCCGCTGACCGACCGGCCCGAGCCGGAAGCGACGTTCGCCCCCCTACCGGCGCCCGCGCTGAACAAGAAGAAGTACGCCACATGGGGCCGGCGCGCCAAGTCGCACGTGTACGAGAAGTGCGCCCTGACGGTGTACAAATGCAAGGAGCTCAAGCTCGTGTCCGCACCGGACGAGAGCGAGGGCGAGTTCCGCGGCCGCGTCCAGCTCGCCGCCCGCGAGGCACGCGACCAAGCGATCGAGAAGCTCCGTCGCAAGTACGCCCCCAAGCTCGCCACGTCGGAAGACCGCATCCGCCGGGCGAAGGAGAAGGTCGGCAAGGAGAAGGAGGACGTCGCCGAGAAGAAGAAGACGTCGTGGTTCTCGACCGGCGCCTCCCTCCTCGGCGCACTCCTGGGCCGCAAGCTCGCCAGCGCGACCAACGTCCGCCGCGCCGGCTCGGCGGCCAAGGCCGCCAGTCGCGTCAAGAAGGAGAAGGCCGACGTCCAGCGCGCCAAGCGAGCACTCGAGGCCGAGCGCGAGAAGCTACAGGTGCTCGAGGAGCGGCTCGAGGAGGATGTGGCGGAGCTGAAGGTCGACTATCGGCCGGCGGACTACGAGTTCGAGGAGATCGTGATTCGACCGCGGAAATCGGACATCACGATGTCGGCGCCGATGTTGGTGTGGAGACCGTGGGCGGTCGACGAGAGCGGGATCGCGGAACCGATGGGGTGAGGGGGTGCTCACGCGCCGGGCACGGGCACGGAAGCCGAACCGTCAGCCCCTACTCGTCCAAGACGAACGTCACCTTCATATCCACCCGATACGCCTTCACCTTCCCCTTCTCCACGACAACCTTCTGCTCCTTGACCCAAGCACTCTGAATCCCCTCGAGAGTCTCACTCGCCCGGACGATGCCCTCTTCGATGGCGTCCTTGAAACTCTTCTTGGACTCGGACGCGATCTCGACGATCTTCGCGACAGACATGCTGACTCGTGTTGGATTCACGGGGAATAGAAGGAAGCCCCGATGACCCTCAGGCGCCCGAGATCCGGCGGCACAAATTGCCGTTAGGCGTCAGTCGACGCTGTGGCTCACCGGCACCGCGATCGCGGGCGGGGTGCTCCGCGTGGTCGGCGGGTCGCTCGCGGGCCGTCGCGTCCCGGCGGAGTCGCCGTAGTCCGCGATACGCGCCGGCTCCCGGACCGGTTCGCCGCACAGGGCGTCGCGCATTCCGCCGATTCGCGCGTTGTGAGCGGACGCTCCGGCGGGCTCGGGCTCGACCGCGCGCACCGGCGTGAACCGGTTGCGCAACAGGCCCGCACCGAGCGCGACGCAGAGCAGCGTCACCCAGGGCAGCGCGACCGGAGTCGTGGCTCGGCGGGTGGTGAGGAGCGACATGGCGCGAGAGCATACCGGCGTCTCGGGGCTGGGTCACTCCCGCGCCGGCCGATGCGAATCTCGTCGGGAGACACGCCCGTAAGCCACTGTCGATCAATGATCTGGAGCGATCAGCCGCCTGCTGCCCCGGCCTTTTCGGGCTCCTTCTTGCCCTCTTTCTTCTCCTCTTTTGCCTTCTCGGCGGCTTTGGCTTCTTTGCGAGCACGGTAGCGGGTCCGGGCTGCTTCGTTCGGATCGTCGCTCCAATCGAGCCGCACTTCGAGCCGCTCCTCACCGCGCTGCATGACAAAGAGCTTGTCCGCTCCCCCAGCCTGAACGGTGTCGACGACCTGCTTGCGCGACTTCACCTCGATGCCGTCGATCTCGAGAATCTGGTCGCCTTCCTGCCAACCGGCCTCGGCGGCGAACCCGCCGGGGGTGACCGATGCGATGCGCGTGCGGTTGAGGCTGACGCCCATCTTGCGATCCGGCGGCACGATCAAATCGGTGCGGTCGACGAGGTGATCGAGGTCGGCGAGCCCGAACGCCGCGATCGCGATCACCATCGACGAGTGCCGCTGCTCGGCCTGGTCGGTGTTCTCGAACGTGTCGTTCTGGGTGTGGTGGATGAAGAAGTAACCGTCCTCGTCCTGCGCCCAGTGGATCGCCGGCACTCCGGCCTGCACGAACGACGCGTGGTCGCTCGAACCACTGCGCGGGAAGTTGTCGACGTCGATCAGCTCGAACGGGCGCTCCTCGTCGAGCCGCATCACACGCTCGAAGACACGCTCGAGCTGCGGGCGCATGAACTCCGTCGACAAGATGCCCTTCAGGTGGTTGGTGCCGTGGTCGTGGTTGAGGACCATGCTGATCGCCTCGAGCTCGTCGGCGTGGTCGCGCACGTAACCCTTCGAGCCGTACAGGCCCTGCTCCTCACCGCTGTACAGGATGAAGCGGATCGTCCGCTTGGGCTTGGCCCCGGAAGCGACGAGCAACCGCGCAGCCTCGATCGTCGTCGCGCAGCCCGTCCCGTTGTCGGCCGCCCCCTCCGCCAGATCCCAGCTGTCGAGGTGCGACTGCACGATGACGTACTCGTTGGGATACTCGGTCCCGACCAGGTCCGCGACGACGTTGCGCAACGGACGCGGACCGGGAACGAAGCGGTTGTCGATGTCGAACTCGAGGTCGAGCTGCTCCCCGTCCTGTAGTCGGGCGACGAGCGCCTTGTGCTGTTCGGCGACCAGCGTGATCCGCAGGCTGCGCTTCTGCGCGTCCTCGATCGACTTCGGCGGGCGACCACCCATCTTCAGGAGCTCACCCGTGCGCGACACGGCGATCCGGCCCGCGCTCGGGTTCTCCTCCATCGCGGCCGCGAGCTCATCGCTGAAGCGGCGCCGCTCCGCACGGTCCTCGATGCGCCGCCGTGGCCCGTCGACGAGCCACGCTCCGGCCAGATCCGGACTCGCCGCCTCGAGCTCCTCGAACGAGCGCGGCGTCAGGACAGCGCGACCGCGTAGCGGCCCGTCGGTCCCACGCGACCACGCGGACGTCATGAAGACGAGCTCGCTGAGGTCGACGTCCGACTCGTCGTCGTCAGGATCCTCGTCCGCGCTCGCGTCCGAGTCCGATCCGTCGTCGGGACCGCTGCCGGCATCCGGCTCCTCCTCGACGCTCTCCAACGCGATCACTCGCCCGTACGACGGTCCGCGCTCGAACCCGAGCTCCCACTCGTCGTACGTCTCCAGCTGCGCGTCCAACCCGAAGTTCTTGAACGTCGAGAGGCTCCAGTCGTACGCCCGATCGAGCCCCGGCGAGCCCGTCAGCCGCGGCCCGATCGCCTTGGTCAACGTCAGGAGCCAGGTCGCGACCTGGCTGTCCTCGGTCGCGATCTCGACGATGCGATCCACCGTTCGCTCGTGGTCCGCGGAGAACGGCGGGACTCCGGCGGACTGGAACGCCCGGGCGCCAGGGGCCGTGAGGAGGAGCAGGACGGCGGATGCTTGGAGGATAGAGCGAGGTCGCATGAAACCAGGCTATCCGAAGTGAAGCCCGAGGAGGTCGGTGCTTGCGAGCCTCGTACGCAGCCCCGAGACTCGTGCGCATGTCCGGGCACACCCTCCTCCTGATTCCGACGCGGCTCGAAGAGAGCCGCCTCGAACGGCTCGGGGGTCTGCGCTGGGACGCGTGCGAGACGGCGCGCATCGGCTTCGGCCCCGTCGCGGCGGCCGCGCGCTGCGCGGGCTTGATCGCCGAGCGGCAGCCGGCGCGCGTCGTGCTGATCGGCATCGCGGGCACCTACGACGCGGACGCCCTGGCACCTGGGACCGCGGCGGTGTTCGACGAGGTCGCCCTCGACGGCGTCGGCGTCGGCAGCGAGGGGGGCTTGTTGCCGCCGTCCCAGATCGGGTTTCCCCAGTGGCCGGGCGGCGACGGGACTCCCGCGGACGCAGTCATGGAGTCCCTGCCGCTCGCCGCCGACTCCACCGCACAGACGTCCGCGGGCCTCGTGTTGACGGTGTGCGCGGCCTCGGCCGACCCCGTCCAGGCCCAGCGCCGGCGCGAGCGCTGGCCGTCGGCGCGCGCGGAGGACATGGAGGGCTTCGGCGCCGCACTCGCGTGCCACCTCGCCGGCGTTCCGCTGTCGGTCGTTCGCGGCATCTCCAACGTCGCCGGCGACCGCGACACGAGCCGCTGGCGCATCGACGAGGCGCTCGACAGTGCCCGTTCGCGCGCGAACGTCCTGCTCTCCAGGCTCGCCCCATGACCCTACGCATCGGCATCTCGACCTGCCCCAACGACACGTTCGCGTTCCACGGCCTGATGACCGGGGCGGTCGACGCGCACGGCCTGGAGCTCGAGTTCACGCTCGGAGACGTCGAGGAGCTCAACCGCGCCCTGCTCGCCGGCGAGTTCGACCTCGCCAAGGGCAGCTTCGCCGCGGCCCTCGTGCTCGGGGACGAGCGGGTCGTGCTGCCCGCCGGCTCCGCGCTCGGTTTCGGCGTCGGACCGCTCCTGCTCGCCCGCGAGAACGGGGTCACGCCCGAAAACGTGCCCGCGGACGGTCGCGTGCTGTGTCCGGGAGAGCACACGACGGCCACACTGCTCTACCGGCTGTTCCACCCGGCCCGGGGACGGCTCGAGCAGGTCGTGTTCTCCGCGATCATGCCCGCGCTCCAGGCCGGCGAGGCAGAGCTCGGCGTCTGCATCCACGAGGGCCGCTTCACGTGGCGCGAGCAGGGCCTCGCATGCGTCGAGGACCTGGGAACGCTCTGGGAGTCCGCGAGCGGGGCGCCACTGCCCCTCGGGGGCCTCTTCGCGCGCCGCGACCTGGGCTCCGAGACCCTCGCCGCCCTGTCGGCGGCGGTGCGGGGGTCGATCGAATACGGGCTCGCCCATCGCGACGCGACCCTCGCAACGATGCGCGAACACGCACAGGAGCTCGACGACGACGTCATCTTCGCGCACGTCGACCTGTACGTGAATGCCTGGACGCGGGACCTCGGCGACGCGGGGAGGCAGGCCCTCGCGACCCTTGCCCAGCGCGCACGGGACGCCGGGCTCGCTGCGCCAGGGGCGGCGCTGGAGGTGTTCGAGCCGTGAGCGAGCGGTTGTTCCACCTCGTGCCCCGGGACGCGTGGCATGCCCACATGACCGTGGATGGCGGGAGCGCCCCGTGGGAGCCGCCGTCCCTGGCGAGCGAGGGCTTTGTCCATCTCTCGCACGCGGACCAGCTCGCGGGGACCCTCGCCTTGCACTTCGCCAACTGCTCGGCGGTCGTGCTGCTCGAGGTCGACCGCGTGCGGGTCGCGGCGGACGTGCGCCTGGAGCCCTCGCGCGGGCGTGCGCTGTTCCCGCACCTGTACCGCGCGCTCGATGCGGACGACGTGCTTCAAACGTGGACGCTCGAGCGCCAGGGCGGCTGGGTGCTGCCGAAGCTCGGTTGAGCGCGCCGCGTGGGCACGAAAAAGCGCGCTCCCCCAAACGGGGTGCGCGCTCTGTGCTTGTCGATGCGTGAAAAGCTGACCGCAGGCTCGCTCAGGTGGACTGGCGTCCGCCCGAGTCACGCAGCTCGAGCATCTCCTTGCGGATGTCCTGGGCGAAATTCTTGATCTCCTGCATCGCCTTGCGGACGCGCGAGGTGGCCGCCTTGTTGCCCTCTTCGGCCTTCTGGACGTCCTCGCGTGCTGCCTCGACGGTGGAGCAGAGCTGTTCGTAAAGCTGACTCATCTCGTGTGGGGGATGGCTGGAATAACGGGGTCGGTGGGACTCCCGGAAGGGGATCCGGGCTGGTTCGTTGTGGACCGCAGGAGGCCCTCAGATGGCCTCCAGCTCCAGCTAGAAGACACAAACTGCCTCTAGGATCAAGCCGGAAGCCCCCCCTACGGACCTCCCAGGGGGCCCCGGAGGGCTGTTCCGGTACCCAAAACGCCCCCTCGTTGGGCACGTAAGTGCGCTTGCACAATCAACTTGAGGGTCCGGGAGGCGGTTGGCGACGCGGATCGGTCCGCTGGAGCCGCTTCCTGGCCCCGTAGACCCCCGGTCCGCCGGGCGCCGTCAGCCCACCTCGGTCGCAGCGAGGCCCCCATGCGCAGCACCTCACGCCATTCGGCGGGCTTCACGGGCTGCACCGAGAGCCGCTGCCCGCGCTGCACGACGGCCAGGTCCGCGAGCTTCTTGTTCGCCTTCAGCGCGTCCATCGGGACGAACTCGGGCAGCGCTGCCTTCGCGCGGATGTCGACCATGAACCAGCGCGGGTTCTCGGGGTCGGACTTGGCGTCGTAGTGACCGTCCTTCGGGTCGAACTGGGTGGAGTCGGGGTACCCCTCCTTGACGACCTCGGCCACGGCGGCAACGCCGGGTGGCTTCGCATTCGAGTGGTAGAAGAGGACCAGGTCGCCCTTCTTCATCTCGTCCCGCATGAAGTTGCGGGCCTGGTAGTTGCGTACGCCGTCCCAGCACGTACGGCGGCCCTTGGAGCGCCACAGGTGGTCCCAGGAGAACACGTCCGGCTCGGACTTCATCAACCAGTAGCGTCGCGTCTTGGGCATGGACGCATTTTACGCTCGCCGGGGCGTGGAACCCCGCTCACGCGCCGGACAGCGGCCCGAACGGGGCTGCGTTCCTGGCGTCGCGTAGGGCGACCGGCCCCGCCAGGATCTCCGCGTGCACGAAGGCGGCGCGCCATCCTCCCCGGGGCCCCGTGCGCGCAGCCGATCGTCTCGTGGAGGTGGTGGCAGCCGGGCCCGTGGGCGACAGCTGCGTCCCGAGGTCGGTCAGGTGCTGTTCGTCCCCCATGTGGACGTCCTTGGCGAGAACGTTGCCGAAGTCGCCCCCATGCCGCTCGAACTCGTCCTCGACCGCGACGGGGGCGAGCAGCTCGTCGGGCACCATCGGACCACGATGCTCGTGGAGCTCGTCCTCGAGCTCGATCGTCGCCGCGCGGGTGCGCGGCGCGGGCGCAGCCTCGGCCGGCTCGACCGATCCGCGCCCCTCGAGCAGATCCTCCCACGTCATCGGGCGGCCCGAGCGCTGGGCGGGAGTGGGCCTCTCTGCAGGCCTCTCTGCAGGCCTCTGGGTAGGCCGCGGCTGCGGCCGATGCTGCTTGCGCGCCGCGCCCGACTTGTTCTTGCGGTCGAAGATCGCCTTGATGACGGGCGACAGAAAGATGAAGAGGACGATGAGATCGCCGATGTCCAATCGCGCCGAGAACATCACCCCTCTCCGCTCTGGGGTGCGTCCGTGCTCTGCGAGTCCTGGTCGCCGGCGATGCTCGAGCGCATCGTCGTGTCGGCCTCGATGTTCTTGAGCCGGTAGAGGTCCATCACGCCCATGTTGCCCGAACGCAGGGCTTCGGCCATCGCGAGGGGGACCTTGGCTTCGGCCTCGACGACCTTGGCGCGGTTCTCCTGAACGCTCGCGATGAACTCCTGCTCGGCCGCCACGGCCATCGCGCGCCGCTTCTCCGCGAGCGCCTGGGCGACGCGCTTGTCGGCCTCGGCCTGGTCGGCCTGCAGGCGCGCACCGATGTTGTTGCCGATGTCGACGTCGGCGATGTCGATCGAGACGATCTCGTACGCCGTGCCCGCGTCGAGGCCCCGGTTGAGCACGACCTTCGAGATGTCGTCGGGGTTCTCGAGCACGTCCTTGTGGCTGTTCTTCGAGCCGATCGTCGACACGATGCCCTCGCCGACGCGGGCGATGATCGTCTCCTCGCCGGCGCCACCGACGAGGCGCTCGATGTTCGTGCGCACCGTCACGCGCGCCTTGGCGAGCACCTGGATCCCGTCCTTCGCGACGGCAGCGACCTCGGTCTTGCCCTTGGCGGGGTCCGGACAATCGATCACCTTGGGCGTCACGGACGTGCGCACGGCCTCGAGCACGTCGCGCCCGGCGAGGTCGATTCCCGTCGCCGTGTTGAAATCGAGTCCCAGGTCGGCCTTGCGCGCAGAGATGATGGCCTGCACGACGCGCTGCACGCTGCCTCCAGCGAGGTGGTGGGCCTCGAGGTCGCGTGAATCGATGCCCTCGATGTTCGCCTGGACGAGCCGGATGCGGCCGTCGACGATGATCGAGGGGTTCACCTTGCGCAGGCTCATCGCGAACATGTCGAGCAGGCCAACGTTCGCGCCCGACAGCATCGACTGCACGTAGAGCTTGGCGTACTTCAGGACCAGGAATAGGAAGACGAGGCCGCCGATCGTCAGAATGACCGAGAAGATCAGCTTCGCCGTCCCCATGGGGTCGTCCTGGAACGGAAGGGTCAGGGCCAGATTCGGAAGATGCGTCATGGAGTTGTCGGGTGGTGGCCCGAGTGAAAGCCGTCGCTGGTTGCTTCGGGGGGGCTGGACTCGTTGCTCTCGCGGGCGACCACGACGCGGTTGCCCTTGACCTCGATCACGCGCACGGCCGTTCCGGATTCGACGAGCTCGCCGCGGCTCATCACGTCGACCCGCCGGCCGTCGATGCGCGCGGTGCCCACGGGGCGCAGCGGAGCCTCGACGGTACCGGAGCGCCCGAGCAGGACCTGATCTCGCAGGTCGACGCCGCGCCCTTCGTCGAAGCTGAAGCCACGCGCCATCAGCTTCTTGGCGAGCGGGCTGTGCGGCAGGATCTTGAACGCGATCGTGACGACCGCGGGAAGCAGCACGACCGTCGCAATGAGCAGCATCATCCCGGTCTGGACGCTGATCGTGAAGGCCCACACGATCGAGCCGACGATGCACACGCCCGCGACGATACCGAGCATCCCGGCGCTCGGCACGAGCACCTCGGCGATGACGAGCGCCAGGCCGAGACTCAACAACAAGATCGCTTTCGTCATCCGCTCATCCTTGCCCGTCGGCCTCGACGACCAGCCGTCCACCGACGACCTCGACGACGCGCACGCGCGCGTCGCGCTCGATCGCTCCGCCCTGGGCGCGCGCCTCGTACTCGAGTGACTCGTTGGCGTCGAGCGCGACTTTACCGACCGGACGGAGGTGGGTGATCGCACGCCCCGCGGAACCGACGCGCGCGGTCTCGCGGTGCTCGCCGCGCGACTCGGGCAGGGCCTCTCCGGGTCCCTGCGCGCGCGGCTGCAGCACGAGGCGGCGCAGGATCGGTGTCTCGGGCAGGAAGCGCGTCATCGCGTACATCCCCACCATCGAAGCAACGCCTGTCAAGGCGACGTGAAAAAAGGACTCGAGCGCGAGCGCGCGATCGAGCGGTCGCGAGAAGTCCGTCCCCGGGCCTGCCTGAGCGAGCAGCACGCCAGCGACGACGCACGCCATGCCCGTCAGCCCGATCCAGATCGTGCCCGGCAGGACCAGAAGCTCGGTCGCGACGAGGGCGACTCCGACGACGGCGAGGACGATGTGCGGAATGTCGGCGAGACCGACCAGGTACTGCGCCGTGAAGAGCGTCGCGAAGCAGACCAGAGCGAGGATTCCCGGCAGCCCGAACCCCGGCAGCTTGATCTCGGCGAAGGCGAACAAGAGCCCGAGGAAGAGCAGCAACATGCGCAGCTCGTTCAGACGTCCGAGCAAGTCCTCCGAGCTCGTGCGCCGGATCGACTCGACGCGCCCACCGTCCACCCCGATCTTCTCGAGCACGTCCTCGAGGGTCTCGGCGACACCGTCGACGAATTCGAGGCGCACGGCTTCCGAAGCGGTCAGCGCCATCAGCTCGCCCTGGTGATTGACGACACCGATCAACTCGGGCGGCGTTCCGCGATCGACGAGGTCGTCCCACTCGTGGCCGGAGATGACCCGGCGAACGCCGGACTGGCGAACCTCGCGCACCTCGGCCTCCGGGTCGACCATCGCCTCCGCGATCGTCGGCGAGCGCCCGTGCTTCTCCGCCCATCCCCTGACCCACGCGCGGTAGGACGAGGCGTACTTCTCCGAGACCGGCTTGATCCCGAGTGGCGTCATCTGAATCGCCTGCGCGGCGCCGATCGTCGCGCTCGAGCGCATGTAGACCTTCTCGCACGACAGTGCGATCCAGGTCCCGGCCGAAAGCGCGTCGTCGTTGACCCAGGCAAAGATGGACAGACCCTCCTCGCGCGCCTCCTCGATCGCGTAGCACAGGTGCCGCATGCGGCTGATCTCGCCGCCCGGAGTGTCGATCTCGACGACGAGAGCTTCGTGCTCCGCCGCGTTCGACTCGCGCACCGCCCGCCGCAGGAGCGCCAGCCAACCGGGGTCGAGCTGGCCGTCCAGGCGCACGTGGCCGACCGCGCCCGCCTGCCACTCGTCCTGGGGCTCCGCCGATTGGGCTCCCACGACTCCGTACAGAAGCAGCGCGGACAGAAGAACGACGAGGCGGCGAGGCAGCATGGCGAATGGATCAGTCTAAGGAATCGCACCAGAGGACGGCGCATTCAACGCCAGGCTGAAAAACGCGTTCGGGGAGTACCGAGCCCACGCAATCCCCACCACTTCGCAGGAGGGCGCCCACGGAGGTGAC
>JAAELL010000608.1 GCA_024226735.1 bacterium
ACCAGCCCGCGTAGCTCGAGAGCTCACGGCGCATCTCGTCCAACCGGAAGGGCACGATGATCCGCCGCGTGCACTCTGACTTCATGGAGCGAATGAAGCGCTCGACGATCGTGATGCTGCCGTGCTGGCCGACGGCGCCGAACCGGGGCTGGATGCCGCGCCGTCGACACCAGCTCTTGAACTGCCAGCAGAAGAATTCTCTGCCCTTGTCCGCGATGATGGAGTGCGGCTTCGCACGGGCGCTGTTGATCGCTCGGCCGAGAAAAGAGCAGACTTCCACGGATGTCGGCCGCGTCTTGAAGATGGCGAAACCGATGAATCGGCGCGACGCATGGTCAACGACGACGGCCGCCCACCAACAGGAGGGCCAGCGCTGCACTCGCGCGAAGGGGAACCAGGGCGTCCAGAACCCTGCGCCGGTCGGGATCGCTGTCAGGTCCACGTGCCAGGTGTCGTTCGGGCGCTTCGCTCGGACGCGACGCCCAGAAGCAGCGACGGGCATCACCGTTTCCACGTCGTCCTTCGACAGATCGCGTTTCAGCATACGGCCCACGGTGCTCGCGCTCAGGTGCAGGCCGGCGCGTGCGAGCACCTGAGCGATGCGGACCTTGCCGAGCGCCGGTGAAAGCACCTTCAGATGCCGAACGAGGTAGGCGACGTGATCGGGGAACCTGTTGACCGGCTCGTCGATGCGAACGAGGCCGGCCTCGCCG
>JAAELL010000609.1 GCA_024226735.1 bacterium
GGGGCGTCTTCCGGCAGGCCGTCGATGTCGATGCGGATGATCTTGCGGTCGGGGAACTCCTCGCCGATCTCCCGCAGGTCGTGCTTCAGACGCCGCACCATCACCGCGTCGCGCGACGCGTGGTGCACCGGCACCCCACGGCAGAACTTCTGCGGGTCGAGGATTTCGAGCAGCGCCGAGAAGCTGTTCGAATGGCCGTTGTGGGGCGTCGCCGAGAGGAACAGCTTGTGCTCGAAGCGGGGAGCCAGGTCGCGGATCGCGCGCGTCAGCTTGGAGTCGACCGCGTACCTCGAGCCGCTCGCCGGAGCGGCGTTGTGGGCCTCGTCGAGGATGAACAGCGAGCCGCCCCGGAAGTCCCCCAGCCAGTCGCGGAGCGGCGCCGCGTACACCTCGTTGCGGATCAGGGCCTGGGAGATGATGAAGCGGTTGTGGGTGTTCCAGGGGTTGACCGCGTAGCCCCGCTCCTGGCGCTTGGCGGTGACGTAGTCCCGGTCGTAGATCATGAACGTCAGGCCGAAGCGCTGCTCCATCTCGTCGCGCCACTGGCGGACCACCGACGGCGGGGCGCAGATCACTGTCCGCCGCACCTTCTGGCGCATCAGCATCTCGCGCAGGATCAGCCCC
>JAAELL010000610.1 GCA_024226735.1 bacterium
CATTTTGGTCGGTGCGTACGCGTTCGCTGCAAGGCGCAGCGACGACGCGACTTCGCTGCAAGTCTCGGAGGAGGCGCAACGCAGCAGCGGGCGGGTACGGGCCGACCAAAATGCCGCACAAGAGTGAATCACACCACTAGATGCTATGGGCCCCCGGATTATTCATGAGCATGCAACGAGCCGGGCCGGGAGGCAGCGCTCAGCTCGTCGTCCTCGCCGTTCGGATGCGATCCTCGGCCAAGCGCTGGGAAGCCTCGTTGGTCGGGATGTCGTCGCGCTCGGAGATCTCGAAGACGAGCTTCAGGTTGTCGTAGATGCGCTCGATGCGCCGCATCGCGACCGCCTCGTTGTAGCCGCCCGGGAGGAGCTCGCACGAAACGTTGATGATGCCGCCGGCGTTGATCACGTAGTCGGGTACGTACAGGATGCCGCGCGCACGGACGTCACGCGCCTGCTTGGGATCGAGGAGCTGGTTGTTGGCGCACCCGGCCACGATCTTGCAGCGCAGGGCCGGAATCGTCTCGGCGTTGAGGCCCGCACCGCGCGCGCAGGGCGCATAGACGTCGCACTCGACGTCGAGGTGGGTCTCGTCGGCGACCGCATCGAACCCGAAGCGATTGCAGAGCTCGGCGACGCGCTCCTCGTTGATGTCGCAGATGGTCACGTGCGCCCCGCGCTCGTGCAGGAGCTCGGCGAGCCGCCCACCGACGGCGCCCACGCCCTGCAGGAGGACGTGCTTGCCTTCGAACGAGTCGGACCCGTAGACCTTCTCGAGTGCCGCGCGCATCCCCACGACACAGCCGTAAGCCGTGAAGGGGCTTGGATTTCCGGAGCTGTGGTCCTCGCGCTTGAGACCCGTGACCCACTTCGTCTTGCGGCGCACGATCTCGAGGTCGGGGATGCCGATGTTCATGTCCTCGGCGGTGATGTAGCGACCCTCGAGCGAGTCGACGAACTGTCCCATCGCCTCGAACAGTGCCTCCGACTTCAGAGTCTTGGGGTCGCCGATGATCACCGACTTGCCGCCGCCGAGCCCGGTGTCCGCCACGGCCGACTTGAACGTCATCCCGCGCGACAGACGCAGCACGTCAAAGAGCGCTTCGTCCTCCGACGCGTAAGGGAGCATCCGCATCCCGCCGAGCGCAGGGCCGAGCGTCGTGTCGTGGACGGCGATCAGGGCGTGCAGCCCCGAGCCCTTGTCACGACAACGCAGCACAAGCTCATAGTCGTCGACTTGGATCTCGGAAATCTCCAACGAGGGGCTCCTTTGGCTCGGGGGGAATTCTCCGTCTTCGGGGGGGGAGCGCCGGCCCGGGTCGAGGAGGAGGGCAGGCGCCGAAGAGGGCGAGACATTCTACATTGCGGTGCCCGATTTGATCGAGCCCGGAGCCGGAAGAGCCCCCTGCAAGGCCCCTACGTCCGGCCTACTTGCGAATCGGGTCATCTGCGGACGGTCACACGGGCAAGCCGACCTCGACCTCGCCCCCCGCGTTGGTCCGGACGGGCCGCACGCGAACGCGCTCCTCGAGGCCATCGGTGTTGCATCCGGTGTCCAGATCGAAGTGCCAGCCGTGCCAGGGGCAAGTGACGGCGCCGTCGAGGACGACGCCGAGTCCCAAACTCCCGCCGCGGTGCGGGCACGAGTCGTCGAGAGCGTGCAGCTCGGCGCCCGTGCGGAAGAGCGCGATCTGCCTTCCTGCGACCGGGATCGAGAGTCCGGTGCCGTCGGTCGCCAGGTCCTCGAGGCGCGCGACGACGTGCCAAGCGAGCGCGTCCGGGCCGCCGGCGCCCGGGCAGTTGCCAGCCCCCATGCCTGTCGTTTCACCCGAGTCCATACCCCATCATAGAGACGCGGCTCCCGCGAACTACCATGGCGAGCCGCATGAGCACGAGCGCAGGGAGGGGAGCCGGTGACGCGCCGTGGGACGAGCTGGCCCTCGACCCGGGGCTCGCCTTCTGCACCCTGCGTACGAGCGGCGACGACCCGGAGCTCGACCAGCTCATGAGCGTGCACGCGCTGCGCGCCCGTTCGGATGAGGCCGGCTCGGATCACAGCGGTGTCGAAGGCGGCTTCGAGGGCGGCTTCGAGGGCTTGGACCAGCCCTGCGAAGGGGAGCTCGAAGTCCAGGCCGCGTGGTCCGCGTTCGCCGCGTTCGTGAAGGGGCGTCCGATCGTCGTGGCCGAAACGCAGGCGTTCCGGCGTTGGTGGCTGCGCTTCGAAGGAGCGGGAAGCACTCCTCCGGTGTGCGTCGCGACGAGCGAGGTGCGCGCGCTCCTCGCGCCGGGCCGCACGGCGAACAAGCTCGCCTCGGATGCGCTGCCGCACGAGCTGCAGGCGGAGCTCGAGTCGATCGCACGCGCTTTCACCGATGAGCCCCCGAGCGTGCGGCGCGTCGCGGCGACCGGCTACGCCAGCGCGTGGCATGGTCTGTGTGCGGTCGATGCACGCGCCGCCGCCGGCATCGCCCTCGCGCTGACGCTCGTCGAGCACCCGACGCGTTGGTCCGCGTCGCTCGGCTCCGCGCGGGAAGGAGCGCTCAGCCTCGCGGTCTCATTGGCCGAGGACGACGAGCCGCTTCTCGACGGTCTCTCGCCCTACTGCGCGGACGCTTTCACCGTCTGGGCCGAGCACAACTCGGTCCCGCCGCAGACCGACCCCGCCAAGCCGTTCCTCCCGGAGGACCTCTCTGTCCTCGACCGCGTGTTCGACGAGCACCTGCCGGCCGCGTTCGCCGCGGAGACGGGCACGGAGGCGCGCCACCGCGAGGGCCAGCACGCCGTCGCGCGTGAAGTCGCGCGCACGCTCGGCGCCGACGAGCTTCTGCTCGTGCACGCGCCGACGGGGACGGGCAAAACGATCGCCTACCTGGTGCCCGCGCTCCTGTGGGCCAGGCGGCACGACGTGCGCGTCGGCATCGCGACGTACACGCGTGCACTGCAGGAACAGGCGATGGAGCGCGAAGTGCCGCGCACGCTGGCGGCGTTCCGCGCGGCGGGGCTCGCGGACGGCTTCCGCGTCTCGGTGCTGAAGGGACGCGAGAACTACCTGTGCTGGCGCGCACTGCGCCTCGTCGCTCCCGGCGCCGAGGACGACGCCGAGACGTGGCTCGCGTGGACCGCTCTCGCCCTGTTCGCGCTGACCGACCCGAGCGGCGACCTCGACCGGCTGGGGTCGGCTCCGCCGATCGTGTTGACGTCGTCGGCACCCTACCGGCGCACGCTCGGACCGCTGATGCGCTCGGTCCGCGCGCAGACCTCGTGCTGCGTCATCAAGGACGACCGCGCGACGTGCGCGGCCGAAGTCGCGCGCCGGCGGGCTGAACGCAGCCACGTCGTCATCACCAACCACGCGTTCGCGTTGGCGCGGCAGGAGTTCTTCCGGCACGTGATCTTCGACGAGTGCGAGCACCTGCACGATCAAGCACACAACGCCTGGAGCCATCACCTGCCCCTGCGCTCGCTGCGCGACCTCTTCGCGCGCGTGCACAAGCCGGACAAGCGTGCCTCGCGCGCGCCGCTCGACCGCATCGCGCGTCAACTGATCGACGGCACGCCGTCGCAGGCCACGCTCGAGGCCTGTCGGGCAGCGTGGCGCCGCGCGTGTTCGGCGCTCGCCGACCTGCGCGCGGAGCTCGAGGCGTTCGAGCGCTGGCGCCGCGACGAGCGTCGCGGCCGGGGCACGCGCGACGACCACTCGCTCCTGCGCGACTACGTAGAGAGTGAGCATGGTGCGGGGCTGCTCGGCGTGCGGCGGGAGCTCGTCGCGGCCGGCAGCGGGCTCGACGCGGGACTGGCGGAGGTGACCGAGACGCTCGATCGCCTACCCCTGCGCGGCGCGCCACGCATCCGCCGCTCACTCGACGTCGCGCGCGGCGACCTGTCCGAGGCACTGGGCGCGCTCGACGCGTGGATTCCCACCAACGAGGGCAAGCCCGCGTTCCGGCGCGAGACGTTCTACGACGTCGACTTCGATCCGCGCGGCGAGCCGTTGCTCGCAGCACGCGTGCTGCTGCCCAACGAGTTCCTCGGTCGTTACTACTACCCGGCACTCGCCAACGCCGTGTTCCTGTCGGCGACGACGAGGCTGCAGGGCGACTTCGCTTCCGCGTCGGGCTATCTCGGCCTCGATCGCACCGCGGATCCGGACGAGGAGGAGGAGCGCGTCGGCCGTGTCGTGCGCAACTTCTGCGTGCCCGAAGTGTTCGACTACGAGCGCGTGCTCGTCGGCGTTCCGCGCGACGCGCCGAGCGCACGCGACAAGGGGCCGTTCCTGCGGTACGTCGCCGAGTTCCTCGCTTTCCTGACCGAGCGCACACGCGGGCGAACGCTCGTCCTGTTCACCAACCTCGAGGACGTGCGCACGGTCGGAGGCGCGCTGACGCCGAAGATGCGCGAGCAGGGCCTGCCGCTCTGGTACCAGGGCATGGAAGGCATCGGAAAGGAGGAGCTCTCCGAGCTCTTCCGCAGACGCACCGACTCGATCCTGCTCGGGGTCGACACCTTCTGGTACGGCGCCGACTTTCCCGGAGAGACGCTCGAGTACCTCGTGATCGTGCGCCTGCCGTACGGCGTCCCCGACCGCTACCACCACGCGCAGGGCGCCGCGCTCGGCGAGTCCGATCAGCGGCGGCGGATCTACATGCCGCGCGCGCTCGCCAAGCTGCGGCAGGGTTTCGGACGACTGATGCGGCGCGAGAGTGATCGTGGCTGCGTGTTCGTGCTCGACAACCGCATCCTCGATCCACGCCACCGCACGTTCCTGCGCGAGCTACCCGTGCGCACGCCCGGCCGCGAGGACGAGGAAGACGAACGGCTCGCACGCTTCGTGCGCGGCGACACCGATCACGTCTTGAACGTGGCATTCGAGCACATGGACCTCGCACGGGAGGGAGACGTCGAACGACGCGAGCTCCTGCAGCCCTTCCGCGCCAAGCCGGAAGGCCCGCGGGGGACGGCACCTTCCCCGCAAGCGGGCAGCCGCACCAAGCGAACGGCCCCCGAGCCGCTCGACATCCCCAAGGAAGACCTGCCGTTTTGAACGGGCCCGCCGCTTCGACCGGACCGATCCGCTGGACCGAGGTGCGCGTCGCCGTTCCGCTCGGCTGGCAGGAGCTCGTCGCCGACGCACTCGCGCTCGGTGCCTGCACGTCGGTCGTGTTCGGACGCACGAGCATCGGGACGGAGCCGGCGCCGGAGGGCACTGACTACGTGCGCACGTTCATCGCCGATCACGAGGACACGAACGAGCTGCGAGCAACGATCCGTGCGCGCCTGGACGGACTCGCGGACAGCACGGGTGCGGACGAGCTGCGCGGGCTCGCGCTGCGCTTCCAGTCGCTCCCTCCCGAGGACTACGCGAGCTCGTGGCGGCGCTCGTGGCGGCCCTTCCGGCTCGGACGCCTGGCGATCGTCCCGCCCTGGCGCGAGTACGAGCCGCGACCGAACGAGCTCTTACTCCTGTTGGAGCCCGGCGGCGCGTTCGGCTCGGGCCGACACCCGACGACCCGCGCTTGCCTGCGCATCGTGCAGGAGCGCGTGCGGCCGGGAGCGCGCGTGCTCGACGCAGGCTCGGGGAGCGGCATCCTGTCGGTCGCGGCAGCCTTGTTCGGCGCCAGCGAGGTGCTCGGTTTCGACGTCGATGCCAACGGTGCGCGCTACGGAACCGCGCTCGCGAGGGACAACGGTGTCGCGGACGCGTGCTCGTTCCGCACCGGCGACTTTGGAGTCTTGAGCCAGGCCGACACCGAGTACCACGGCGTCCTCGCGAACATCTACTCGGACGTGATCGTCGCGCACGCCGGGGACCTGCGGGCGCGCGTGCGGGACGGCGCATGGTTCGCGTTCAGCGGATGCCCGACGCATCACCTCGAAACGACGCGCGCCGCGATCGATGGCGCCGGTTTCCGCATCGATCAAGAGCATACGCGCGGGCGCTGGACGACGTTCGAGGGCGAGGCGCGCCCCTGATCGCCGAGGCCGTGCTAGTAGTGTGATGCAGACATTCGCAGTCGTATCCCGGCCCGCATGCACTCGAACTCGGGATAAGACCGCAACTGTCTGCATCACACCACTAGGTTCGCCCTCGGCTCAAGCACCGATCCTCATGAAGCATCTCTCAGCCGCGCTCCTCGTCGCCCTCCTGACTCCCCTCGCCCATGCCGACGTCGTGTACGACAACCTCGGCCCCGGGGACACCTACGACCCCACGGTCGGCTGGGTCGTCAGCGACGGCCCGCCTTTCTCGATGGTCGTCGACCAGGCGATGCCGTTCGCTCCGTCCGCGTCCGGCGTGCTCGACGCGCTCGAGCTTCCGTTGACGCTGGTCAGCTCGGCGGGCAACGCGACGCTCACCATCGAGATCTACTCGGACAACGCGGGAGAGCCGGGGAGCTCGCTCGAATCGTTCTTGTTCTCGGGTCCGCTTCCGGCCAACGGGCAGACGCCGGTGCCACCGCTGCACTTGATCGACTTCCCCGACACGGTCGCCCTGCTCGCGGGCCAGCCGTACTGGATCGTCATCTCCGTCGCTGCGCCGCTGGGCGGCAACTTCGTCGTGTGGAACCAGAACATCATCGGTGACGTCGGCACGGTCGCCGACCGCCGCAACGGCGGTCCGGGATGGAACCTGTTCCCGAACCAGGAGCTGGCCGCATTCCGCGTGTTGACCTCGAGCGACGTCGGCACGAACTACTGCGGCCCGGCGTTCCCGAACTCGACCGGCTTCCCCGCGGAGATCAGCGCGTCCGGGAGCGCGGCCGCGGCGGCCAACAACTTGACGTTGACGGCGACCGGGCTGCCGGTTGGACAGTTCGGCTATTTCCTCGTCAGCGAGACCCAGGGCTTCTTCAATCCGCCCGGCTCGCAGGGAATCGTCTGCCTCACCGCCAACATCGGTCGCTTCAACCAGGCGGCGCAGATCATCCAAGGGCCGAGCGGTGACCTCGCAGTCGATTTGACCGCGCTCCCGGTCAACCCGCCGCACGCGGTCCAACCGGGCGAGACTTGGAACTTCCAGTGCTGGTTCCGCGACAACAACCCGAGCCTCACCTCGAACTTCACCGACGGCATCTCGATCGCGTTTCTGTAGGAGTCTGTCCGAGGATCCTACGGTGTCGAGGTGTCTCCGGCGCCACGGCTGACGCCGTGCCAGCTGGGATTCCACGGGTTCTGTGGAGGTCGCGGGATGAGACGTGCGCGCGCCCCGGTGAACGTTTCGCCACGCGTTACACGGGCGCGGGCGCGGCCCAGCACGACGTGTGGTTCGGAACCAGTCCGACGCTGTCGTTCCAGGGACGCATCGCGAGCACGTCGTTCTCGCCCGGCGCGTTGACGTCGAACACGACCTACTACTGGCGCGTCGACGAGGTGAACCCGTCCGGCGTGCGGCGCGGCTTCACCTGGCGCTTCACGACTCAGTAGCCGCGAGTCAGAAGGCGGCGTCCAGTATCGTCACGACGGCGGGCTCGGTGAGGAAGAGCTCGCCGCCCGTCGAGCGCGCGTACGCCTGCACGTGCCAGGTCGTCGTCTGGAACGGCGGCTGGTACGGCGCCCGCTTCGCGTACACGACGCTGCCCGATCCGTCGATCGTTCCGACGACGAAGCGCGGAAGCGCGGAGCTCGTCCCGACCATCAGCGGGGCGCGCAGCCGCGCGTCGAACACGTGGCGCGTATCCGTCGCCGTGAAGGCGACGACGAGATCGCCAACTTCGCCCTCGACCTGAAACGCGAGCGACGTGGCTTCGGTCACGAGCACGGGCGCCGTCAGGTGCCGGGCGACACCGCTGAGCACTTCCAGCGTCGCCCCCACGCTGAGGCGCACCGGCTGCCCGGGTACACCGGGGCCGCCCATGCCCTGACCGGATCCGGCGGCGCCGGGATTGAGCACGACGTCCAGGGTGCGAACGACGCCGCCGGCGGCCCAAATGCTGTCGCCGCCCGGACCCCCGTCGCCCCCTCCGTAGCCGAAGCCGCCGCTGTCTCCGCCGAGCCCGCCGGTGCCGCCGTTCAGCTCGCTGCCGCCCACGTAGACCGTCGAGACCGTCGCTTGCACGCCGTGCCCACCACGCGCACCGGCGGTGTCCGTCGTATCGATCGAGCCCCCACCGTAGCCGCCGGTCGCGACAGAATCGAAGAAGGCCACGGTCGAGTCCTCGACAGACAGTGCGCTCCCGCCGTTTCCGATGTACCAGTCCTGGAACTCGCAGCTGATCAGCGCACCGGCGCCACCTTCGAGCTCGCAACGCACGAAGCTGACGTCGTTCGATCCGAGCACGCGCACGCCACTCCATCCGTCGCCGTCCATCGGCGGAGGAGGCGTCGTCCCCTGCAAGCCCTCGTGACCGATCATCGTGCAGTCTTGGAAGCGCACCGAGCCAAGGCAGTTCACGACGAGCGCTCCCTCGGAGTCGTTGCCCGTCGACGCGATTCCGGTGATCGCGACGACGTCGTCCGCCGACAGGTTCATCACGCGGTACGCACCGAGGACCTGCGCCGCGCCAGGCGCGGTCGCGGCGATCGTCAGCGCCTTGCCGTTCACTTGGAAGATCTGGTACGAACCGGGCCAGACGCGAATCACGTCCCCGTTCGCCGCCGCGGCGACGGCCGCATGGATCTCGGAGTAGTCGGGTGTCCCCCCACCGACATCGAGAACGTCAGCAGGCGAGCCGGGGGACAGCGCAGCGAGAATGCAGAGTTGGAGAAGATGCATGGCGGGCCTTTCGGGTTGGAAGTCCTCGGGAGACCCCACCAGCTCGATTCCGTGACTCTAGTGGTGTGATGCAGACAGTTGCGGTCTTGTCCCGAGTTCGCGGGTGCGTGCCACAAGGCCGGCGACGACGCAACTTCGCTGCCAATACGGTGATAGTGGGATTGGTCGCAGGAGCCGCAACGCCGTGGCGCGTGCATGCGGGCCCGGATACGACTGCGAATGTCTGCATCACACCACTAGAAACTGGAATCGAGCACCGTCACGACGGCGGGCCCGGTGAGGAAGAGCTCGCCGCCCGTCGAGCGCGCGTACGCCTGCACGTGCCAGGTCGTCGTCTCGAACGGCATCTGGTACGGGGCATGCTTCGCATAGACGACACTGCCCGATGCGTCGATCGTGCCGACGACGAAGCGCGGAAGCGCGAAACTCGTCCCGACCATCAGAGGCCCATGCAGCCTCGCATCGAAGAGCTGGCGCGCATCGGTCGCCGCCATGGCGAACACGAGGTCGCCGACCTCCCCGCGCACCGTGAAGGCGAGCGGGTCGGCCTCGGTCACGAGCGCGGGCGCCGTGAGGTGGCGCGCGTCGCCGGTGAGCGCGTCCCAGGTCGCGCCCCCGATGAGCCGCACCGATTGTCCAGGATGACCCGGCCCGCCCATGCCGCCGCCGAAACCGCCGCTCCCGGGCGTCAGCAATTCGTCGAGCGTCCGCACGACGCTGGCTACGGCGTGGATGGCGTCGCCGCCCGGCCCTCCGTCGCCGCCGTAGTAGAAAGGAAAGTCGCCATCGCCCCCGTTGCCGCCGGCGCCGCCCGCAAGCAACGTGCCTGCGATGTACACCGTCGAGTCGAGCGTGTACATGCCGTGTCCGCCAGCGCCCCCGTAGGTGTCGGTCGTGTCGTACGAGCCGCCGCCATGGCCGCCGGACAGATTGGATTCGAACAGCGCGACGGTGGAGTCGACCGCCGACAGGGCACTCGCGCCGTCCCCGACGTAGTAGTCGGTGTCCTCGCAGCCGATCGACGCGCCCGAGCCCGCCTGGAGGGTGCACCCCGCGAAGCTGACGTCGCTCGAGTCGAGCACGCGCACCGCCGCCCAGCCGTTTCCGTAGCCGGGCGGCTCCGGGATGCTGCCCTGCAGCCCGTACTGTCCGACGAACTGACTGTCCTGGAACCGCACGGCACCGTCGCAACCAACGACCAGCGCCCCTTCGGACTCGTTGCCGGTCGACTGCAGACCGTAGATCGAAACGCTCTGGTCGGCGCCGAGGTTCATGACCCGGTAGGCGCCCGAGATCTGGACGCTGCCCCCGATCACGGCGGCGATCGAGAGCGCCTTGCCGTTCACCTGGAAGATCTCGTACGAGCCCGGCCAGACGCGGATCACATCGCCATCCGCGGCGGCTTGAACCGCGGCCTGGATCTGATCGTAGTCCGGCGCGGGACCGCGAACGTCGAGGACGTCGGCGGCGGCTACCGCCGTCAGGAGCGGGGCGAGCGGGGCGAGCGACAAAACACGGTGCGGGATGATCATGGCAGCTCCTTCTCGAAGTCGGACCTCTCCTTACAGGTACCGGCAAACCGCCTTCGTCGCTCGAAAAAACGCCTTCTCGCCACGCCTGGGCCAGAGCCGTGGACAGGCTGGCGCCGGACCCTCATCCTCTTGTCCCCCGATGCCCAGCCCCAAGTCTCGATCCTGGCTCCTCCTCCTGGCGTGGACCGCCGGCTGCGGCGCGCTCCCCCGATCCGAGCCCGCGGACGCCACCCAGGCCGCGTTGACGCGTGTGCGGGAGGCGCTCGGCACGGAGCAGGCCGCGACGGTGGCGCTGCGCGGCCACGTTGCGGGCAACCAGGCGGGCACGACCTTCGAAGACGTCTACGACTCCGGCGGCCCGTTCCGGCGAACCGTTGCGTCGAACCTCGCGGTCGTGACAGGCCACGACGGCGAGACGACGTGGAAGCTCGACGCGCACGGGGCTCAGAGACCGCTCGCCCTCGGCTCGGCAGCCGACGTGCGCTACCACGCGTGGCTGGAGGGAGGTGCTTGGGCCGACCCTGAGCTCGACGCCTTCGAGGTGCGCGTGATTGAGGACGAAGAGGTCGACGACATCGTGCTCGAGGTGCGCGGCACGGACGGACACTTCCGCGCACGGGTCACGGTCGACGCCGAGACCGCCCTGCCCGAGACCATCGAGCGCACGAGCGAACACGGCCGCCAGAGCACGCGGTTCGGCGATTGGCGCACGGTCGGAGGGCGGCGCTTCCCCTTCGAGATCGAGCACGAGTCGCCCGCCGGCAACGCCCTGCGATACGTCGTCAGCGAGGCCGAGGTGCTGCAAGACGGCGATGAGCTGTTCGAACCGTCCGCGCACGCGCCGACCGACACGCGCTTCCACCCCGAGCGGCGCGCGCGGATCCCCGCGCGACAACTCGCGACCGGACACATCGTCGTGCAGGCCAGGCTCGACGACCTCGCGCCCGTCTGGTTCCTGCTCGACACCGGCGCCGGACGCAACTTGCTTCACGACGAGCTCTCGAACGAGCTCGGCTGGTCGCCGCTCGGTCAGGCGCTCGTGTCGGGAACGGGCGGGCAGGTCGTCGCGCCGATCCTGGGCGGCGGACGGCTCGACGTCGGGCGCGCGAGCATCGAAGGTTTGCCCTGGATCGAGCTCGACCTCGACTTCCTCGAGAAGCGCCTCGGGATCCCCTTGGGTGGAGTCCTCGGCTACGACGTCTTCGCGCGCGCAGTCGTCGAGATCGACTGGGCCCTGGGAACGGTGGGCGTGCACGACCCGGCGCGCTACCCCGCTCCCGACGAGACGTGGCTCGAGCTCCTGTTCGACGACACCGCGCCGTGCGTTCAGGCGAGCTTCGCGCCGGGCCGCGAGGGCTGGTTCCGCCTCGACACGGGCTCGGACGACACTGTGGCTTTCCATACCTCGACCGTGAAGAAGCTCGGTCTCGGAGCGCGGATCGACGGCGCTCGCCCGGTACGTGTCGAGGGCGTGGGCGGCGAGACCGTGGGAAGCCGCGGCAGGCTCGACTGGTTCGAGCTCGGCGCGCTGCGCTTCCACGCGCCGCGGGTGACGCTGGTCGAGGACGGCTGGGGAGCGCTCGACGATCCCTACCTCGCCGGCAACCTCGGCACGGGCTTTCTGAGGCGCGCCCGGATCGTGTTGCACTACCCCGCGCGGCGCGTGCAGATCACGGAGGTGGAAGAACTGAGCCTCCTGATCCGCTAGTCTCCGCCCCGTGAACATTCTATTCCTGTCCCAGCGGGTCCCCTACCCGCCCAACCGCGGCGACAAGATCACGACGTGGCAGCTGATCAAGCGCATGCGCCGCGAGCACGACGTACGCGTCATCGCCTTCGCCCACGACGATGGGGACATGAGTGCCGCGCAGGAGCTGCGCGGCATGGGGATCGAGACGACCGTGGTCCGGCACGAAGAGCGCAAGAAGAAGATGCTCGCGCTGCCGCTCTTGCTGACCTCGAAGCCCTTGACATTGGGCGTCTTCGGCTCGCGCGAGCTGCAGGAAGCCGTCGATCAGAACCTCGGTTGGGCCGATGCCGCGTACGCCTACTCGTCGTCGATGGGCGCTTTCCTCGTCGACCGCGACACGCCCTGGATCATGCACTTCGCCGAGCTCGACTCGGACAAGTGGCTGCAATACGCCAAGCGCACGAGCTTTCCAATGAGCCGCGTCTACAAGCGCGAGTGGCGCACGCTGCTCGAGTTCGAACGACGCGTCGCGGCCAGGACGGTCACGAACGTGTTCTGCACGCCGCTCGAAGAACGCATCTTCCAGGACCAGATTCCCGGCCGCCCGTCCGTCGTCCTGCGCAATGGCGTCGACCTCGAGTTCTTCCACCCCACTCCCGAAGCCTCGGAGGCCGGTCACCTCGTGTTCACGGGCGTGATGGACTACCTTCCGAACATCGACGGCTGCACGTGGTTCGCCCACGAGATCCTGCCGATCATCCGCGGTGAGTTCCCGGACGCGAAGTTCACGATCATCGGTTCGCGCCCGACGCCCGAAGTCGGGAAGCTGGGCGAGATCCCCGGCGTGACCGTCACCGGCTTCGTCGACGACACGCGCGACTGGCTGCGCCGCGGCGCGGTGAGCGTCGCGCCCCTGCGCATCGCGCGCGGGATCCAGAACAAGGTGCTCGAAGCGCTCGCCATGGGGCTGCCCGTCGTCGGCACCGAGAGCGCCACGCAGGGCGTCGAAGGCCAGCCTGGCCGCGACTTCCTCGTCGCCGAGACGCCAGAGGCCATCGCCGCGCACGTGCGCGACTTGCTGCGCGATCAAGGCGCCGCGCGCAAGCTGGGCGCCGCCGGCCGCCGCTTCGTCGAGGACACCTACGACTGGGAGGTCGTCTTCGATCCGCTCGACGCCATTCTCTCTTCCTGTCTGACGACCACGCCTGTGTCATGAGCCACGACAAGATCTCGGAGACGTTCGATGCCTGGGCCGAGGCCGGCCGCGCGGAAGGGATGGAGGAAGGCCACGGCGACGTCGTGCGCCAGGTGCTCGCCCAGATCGAGGTCAAGCCTGGCATGCAGTGCCTCGACCTCGGCTGCGGCAACGGCTGGGCGACGCGCATTCTCGGCCAGTCGGCGCCGGGAGCGGGCGCCGTCGGTGTCGACGTCTCCGCCAAGATGATCGCGCGCGCCGAGGAGCTGTCCGATTGGACGTCGCGGGCGCGCTACGAGGTCGGCCGTTTCGAGGAGCTCGACTTCCCCGACGCGAAGTTCGACCGCGCGTTTTCGATGGAGGCGATCTACTACGCCATCGACCTCGAGCAGGCCCTCTCCGAGCTCTTCCGCGTGTTGAAGCAGGCTGGTACGGCCGACATCCTCGTCGATCGCTTCAAGGAGTCCGTGCACACGGCGGGCTGGGACAGCCTGCTCGGCGTCGCGATGCACTTCCTGGCGGAAGCGGAGTGGCACTCCGCGTTCGAGAACGCCGGATTCTCCAGCGTATCGACCCGGCGCGTGATCGACTCTCGCGGCCCCGGCGACGAAGCGTCGTTCGAACCGAGCGCGCACGCGGAAGATTGGAAGACGCGCGTCGAGCTGCACGAGGCGGGGACGCTGTGGATCCACGGGGAGAAGGACGGGTAAGGTTCCGTCAATCGTCGTCCAGGATCGACAGCAAGTAAGCAGCGCGGTCGCCGCGCCGCGCGTTTGTCGGCGCGCCTAGCACGATCCCGGCGGTCTCGTCCGCTTCGGGGTCCGCGTCATCGACGATCGCAACCTGCACGACGCCCGAGGTGTTGCCGACTGGAATCACGAGCGGACTCGGCGTCACGAAGAACCAATCGGTCGGGAAATCCGCTGTGCCCGCTTCGCCGAAGGGCAGCGTCACGTCTTCGTGATAGGGCCACGAGAGCTCGACCGCCACGTCGAAGACAATCGACTCCTCCTCGACCGATGCGCACGCAACGGCGAAGGAGACAAACGGACGCGGATCGGCGCTGAAGGTGACCGAGACCGCGTCCGAAGTGTTCGACGTCGGCGCGGGGTTCGCGTCGCGATACCAGCTCTGAAAGTTCCACGTCTCGCCCAACTCGATCACCTGTCCCGAAGGTAGGCTCGTGAAGTCGGGCGCGAAGTGGAATTCGCCCGCCGCGCCGGAATCGAGAATGTCCCCGGCGAAGCGCACGATCGGCAGGTCGAGGCAGAGGTTGCCTTGGCTCCCGCCGAACAGCGGCACGAAGCCGGCGAGCTGCGACATCAGGAAGTAGCCGAAGCGATTGGGCGGAAGGCCCGTCACGTGGAATTCGAGCGTCTCGACACCGACCGCCGGAAAGCCCGTCAACGAGAGCAGCGCAGGCACGCCCGCCGAGTTCGGATTGGCAACGCAGTAGTTCGGCGGGGTGCACGCGTCGAGAATCCCATCGCCGTTGACGTCGTCGGCGAGGCCGACAGCCAATTCGTACACGTCCGGGATGCCGTTCTGATCGCAGTCGTCCGAGGCAACCTCGGCGATGCCGTGCGCCCGTCGCATCAGGTCGACATCGCGCCATTCACCGGTCGACGCGTCGACGATTCCGAAGTCCGTCTCGCCGACGTTGTCCGGTTCGCCGGGTCTCCAGTTCGTGTAGGGCGAAGGCTCTCCACTCGTCCAAACCCACGTCCCCTCGTTGTGCACGTCGGTGTAGCCCACGAACGAATCGACCCAACCGAACGTCGTGCGCAACCAGTCGTTCTCCGCCGCCGACCGGATCGTCGCCAAATGCCCACCCCATGAGTTGGCGAGGAGTTCGGCCTCGAGCCAGTCCATCCGGCCCGTACGTTTGTACCAGTGCGCGTTCACCGGTGATTGCGCCCATTGCGCACCGTTGTGCAACAGTGTCAGGTCCTGATGCGCGAGCGCTGCATCGAGGCTGCCGTCCGAGTCGAAGTCGGCGACCGTGATCCACCCCCTTCCGCCAGCAACGACGGACGGAGAGCTGAGCCCTCCCTGGCCGTCGCCGAGGTAGACCTGGAGATCGCTCGATGGGCAGTTCGTGTGCGCCAAGAGGTCCAAGTGTCCGTCCCCGTCGACGTCTGCTGCCACGAGGTCGTGATACTGGTGGAAGTCGAGGGAGTAGATCCGCGTGAAGTCGCCCGTTCCATCTCCTCGGTAGAAGTGCAGCGCGCCGATGCAGTCGTCCGCAACGAAGAAGTCCAAGTGCACGTCCTCATCGAAGTCGCCGACGACGACGCCTTTGGGGTAATCGCCTTGCGAGCTGAACGTCTCGGCCAATGCGAAGCCGTTCGGACCTCCCAAGAGAACGGTCACATTGCTCTGGAAGAAGAGCGCGTGCGTAATGACGAGGTCGAGCCAACCGTCCTCATCGAAGTCACCCGCGTCTACGCCATTCGCGTTGAATCCGGCCGGATACGTGCCAACGAAGGCGAACGCGCCGCTGCCATCTCCGCGCAGGAGGTGCACGACGTCGAGAGTCGGCACCGCGACATCTACGATTCCGTCATTGTCGAAATCACGTGCGATCAACCAAGGCGAAGGACCGGGGGTGATCGATTGGACAGGAGCCGAGAACCCACCCTGCCCATCGGATAGGTACGCGAGGATCGAGTGGCTCAGCTTGACCAGGATGTCGTCGATGCAATCGCGGTTGACATCGACCACCTCGACCGCACGCGCAGGGCCCGCGGCCAGCGTGGCCTCCGGTTCCAAGCCGCCGTGTCCATCGCCCCAGTAGATCGACACTTCGCTCGCGAAGCTGCTCACGACGACGACGTCGGGATGCCCGTCCAGGTTCATGTCTCCGCTCGCGACCGCAGACGCGAAGCTGGATGCGCCGTATGGAAGTGCAACGGGCGGATCGAACGACCAGGTCTGCGCGAACCCGAGCCCGGTCGTGAAGCAGGCGATAGCGAACCAACACATCTTCATCGAGGATCCTCCGTACATCCACAAGCGTACAGGGTTGTCGACGAGGCGTCGGAAGGGCGCCGCCGATGAGCCTTCACACAGCGCGGACACCGCCCCGGGGTCGAGTCCCGCCCTAATCGCGCCCCACCGGCAGCACCGCCAGCGTCACGTGCGTGAACTCCTTCACGCGCGGATCGTCGTTCTCGACCAGGAACCGCTCGAGCTCCTCGATCCGCCGCTCGAGCTCGATCTTGCTCTTGGTGCTGAGCCGGCTGTGGTGGTGGTGCAGCGACAGGCCGCGCACGCGCCGCGCGTTTCCGCGGCGCTCGAGGGCGTCGAGGTAGAGGCGCTCCACCATTCGTAGACGCGAGCGCACCGTGCGGGCGAGCTCCTTCAGGAACGCCGGCTTCGCGTTGCCTGAATCGAGCACGACCTCGCTCCCGGCGAGCTCATAGACGACCTCGTCGCGACCGCCGGTGCTGCGCCGCTCCTGTTCGACGAGGACACCGGCCTTCTTCAGGTTGCGCACGTGGTAGTAGAGCGAGCCCGCTGGGACCCCGATGCGCTCGGCGAGCTCGGTCACGGTCGCGCTGCGTACTCGCTCCATGACCGAGATGACCTGGTGCGCGACCAGGCTGGTCACCGCGCGGAGCTGGTCCGGACGGGTGAGGACGATGGGTTTCCCACGGGCGGCCATGGATTTCACCTTACTGTAAGTGCGTGATGATTTGCAGAAAGCGCCCCCCACGATCCGCGGCCCGGACGTAGAACGCAAGTGCCATGACACACGCCGCCCCTATCGCAGCCTTCCTGACCCTCCTCCCCATCGTCTTCCGCGCCGACCAGACCGACGCGGCCTCGATCGCCCTGGCCGAGCGCTTCGACGCGACCGTGATGTTCGTGGGCGACGGCTGTGGGACCCTGATCGACGAGCGCTGGATCCTGACGGCCGCACACGTCGCGCGCGGACTGTCGCCCTTCTCCCCCCGCATTCGCGTTGGCGAAAAGGAGTACCGCGTCCGCCGCAGCTTCTATCATCCCGAGTCCGCGAGCGACGGGCAGCGCCCCCCGCGCGTCGATCTCGCGCTCGTCGAGCTGGCCGAGGAGGTGAAGGGAGTCAAGCCCGTGCGCATGTACGAACGGGACGACGAGACCGGCCAGGACGTGTTCGTCGTCGGCTACGGCGACTTCGGGCCGGCCGGCAAGCGCTTGACCTACACCGACGGCAAGCGCCGCGCTGCGACCAACACCGTCGACCGGGCCCAGCGCGGGCGACTCGTGATCGACTTCGATGCTCCGCCCGACGGGACGTCGCTCGAGGGGGTCGGAGCTCCCGGCGACAGCGGTGGATCTCTGTACATCGAATCGGAGAAGGGTCTGTTCCTCGCGGGCGTGAGCTCGGCGTCGATGGGCGGGCCGCCCGAGAGCTACGGGGTGATCGACCTCTACACGCGCGTCTCGGAGTTCACGGACTGGATCGAGAAGACGCGCAAGGCAGCGGCGGACACGCCCGGCGGTGGACCCGAGATCCGCGAGCTCGCGCAGGGCTTCCCCAAGGAGGCGCGTGGGGAGCTGATCGCTGCCTTCTTTGCCTGCTTCGGGGACGACGAGGCCATGGCGACGTTCGGCACGAAGCACCGCTCGAAGGATGCGCTCAGGCGCAACCCTGGCGGAGCGTTCGCCGCGCGCATGTCGCGCCTCGCGGAGGAGCTCGGAGCGCTCACGCCCAAGCGCGTCGCCCTGATCGGACCCGAGCGCTGGGTCGTCCTGACCGAGACCGCCAAGGACGGCTGGCGCGCGGTGCACTTCCGGTTCGCGGTGGAGGAAAGTGTCGTTCGGCTGATGGACCTGGGGATGCGCCGCGAGTCCGCGCCCGCGGAGAAGTGATCAGCGTGCCGCCAGCAAGTCCATGCTGCTCGAGGTCCACTCGAGCAGCGGCGTCGCCCACAGGCCGAAGACAACGGTCAAGCCGGCCATCGCGACCAGGAAACCGGTCATGGCCGGCTGCGGCTGCGCGGTCTCTTCCGACGGCTTCATCAGGAACAGGTGCTTGGCGACCCGCACGTAGTAGAAGAGGCTGATGACGGAGTTGATCAAAAGGCAGATGATCAGCCAGTTGATCCCCTTGTCCCACGCGGCGTAGATCAGCGTCATCTTGCCGTAGAAGCCGACGGACGGCGGCAGGCCGGTCAGGCTGATGAGGAACACGACCATCGAGATCGAGATCAGCGGGGCGCGGTAGCCCATGCCGTTGAGCGACTCGAAGGTCTCCTTCCCGGTCACGCCGTGGAAGTAGAGCAGGAACCCGAACGCGCCCAGGTTCATGAAGTAGTACGCCGCGAGGTACAGCATCGCCGCGTCGAACCCGGCCTTGTCCATCGCGACGACGCCGACGAGGATGTAGCCGGCGTGGGCGACCGATGAGTAGGCGAGCATGCGCTTGACGCTCTCCTGGCGCAGCGCGGCGAGGTTGCCGATCGTCATCGTGACGGCGGCGAGCACCGCGACCAGCTGGCCGACCTGCAGGCCGTAGGCCGCAACCGCCTCCTGGGTCCCCGGCGACATGAACAGAACGCCAATGAAGCGCAGGAGGGCGCCGAAGCCGGCGGCCTTCGAGGCGACCGCGAGGAACGTCGTAACCGGCGTTGGCGCGCCCTCGTAGACGTCGGGCGCCCAGAAGTGGAACGGCGCGACCGAGATCTTGTACGAGAAGCCGCCCAGGATCAGGACCATCGCCGCGGCGACCGCGCCGGGGCTGTCGGTGACGGCAGCGGCGAGGCTCACCGTGTGCCCCTCACCGACCGCGCCGGCGACACCGGCCATGACCTTGAGGTTCAAGGTGCCGGTCAAGCCGTAGAGCAAGCTCACCCCGTACACCATCACGCCCGCGGAGAGCCCGCCGAAGACGATGTACTTCATCGCCGCCTCGGCCGAGCGCTTCTCACCCTTGTGGAAGCCGGCCAGGGAGTAGCTGGAGAGCGAGAGCAGCTCGAGGCCGAGCACCAACAACAACAGGTTGTTCGTGCCGACCATGAAGAAGATGCCGATGCCCGCGCCGAGCAACAGGAAGTAGTACTCCCCGATGTGCGTGCTCTTCTCGCGCCGATCGCTCATCACGAAGAAGATCACGACCGCCAGCGCGCCGCAGGTGAACAGCTTGAAGAAGTTCCCGAACTTGTCGACCGCGACCAAACCGAAGGCGGTCGCCGGCTGGTCGTTGAATGCGGCGACGAGTTGGAAGGCCGTCAGCGCGAGACCGCCGAGCGACACCAGGGCGATCGCCGTCATGTTGCGCCCGCGGCCGAGCAGGTCCATGACAAGGATCACTAGCGACACCGTAACGAGCGTGATCTCCGGGCTGAGCAGCCGGAATCCCTCGAGGTGCAGGTCGGTGAGTGCGAACACGGGATCGTTCTCCGCTGGTTGCCGGGGTCAGATCGAGGAGCCGAGCTGACGCATCAGCTGGACGATCGACGAGTCCATCCAGTCGAGCAACAGGAACGGCGCGACGCCGAGCAGGATGCACAGGATCAGGAGGGGGGCGAGGGAGAAGACCTCCCGCGCTGTGATGTCCTTGTAGTCCTTGTACTTCTCGTTGAGCGGGCCGAGGAACACGCGCTGGAGGGCCCAGAGAATGTAGGCCGCGGTGAGCACCACGCCGACGCACGAGATCAGGACGAGGATCTGGAAGCGCGTATCGGCGGACTGGAACGAACCGACAAGCGTCATGAACTCGGACACGAACCCGGCCATGCCCGGCAGTCCGAGCGAGGCGAAGAACGCCACGGTCGAGAGCGCCCAGTAGCGCGGCATCGATTGTGCGATGCCTCCGAAGGCGTTCAGGTCGCGGTGGTGGGCGCGGTCGTAGATAACGCCGACGACGAGGAAGCAGGCGGCGGAGCTCGTTCCGTGGTTGAACATCTGCAGCGCCGCGCCGTTCATCCCCCACTCCGTCAGGGCCGCCATGCCGAGCAGCACGAAGCCCATGTGGCTGACCGAGGAGTAGGCCACCATCTTCTTGAAGTCCGACTGACCCAGCGCGACGTACGCGCCGTAGACGATCGCGATCACCCCGATGACCCCTAGCGTGAACGCGAAGGTCGTGAACGCGTCCGGCACGATCGGGAAGCAGGCGCGGATCAGCCCGTAGCCGCCGAGCTTGAGCAGGATGCCGGCGAGGATGACCGAGATCGGCGTCGGCGCCTCGACGTGGGCGTCGGGCAGCCACGTGTGGAACGGGAAGGCCGGGATCTTGATCGCGAACGCGACGTAGAGGAACCAGAACACCCACGTGGTGAACTTCATTCCGAGCAGCGCCGGGCCGGTGAAGCCGCCCTCGCCGCCGATGCGGACCAGCTCGGGGATCGAGAATGTGCCCGTGTCGAGCCGCATCGCGATGACCGCGACGAGCATCAGGACCGAGCCCGCCAGGGTGTACAGGAAGAACTTGATCGCCGCGTACTCACGCCGCGGACCACCCCAGATGCCGATCAGGAAGTACATCGGCAGGAGCATCACTTCCCAGAACACGTAGAACAGGAAGTAGTCGAGCGAGATGAACACGCCGAGGATCCCCACCTCGAGCAGCATCAAGAGCGCGTAGTAGCCCTTCGACACGCGCGGCACCGACTCACTGGCCGGTATCGCGATGAAGAGCAACAGCGTCGTCAACCACACCAGGGGCAGCGACAGACCGTCGATGCCCACGTGGTAGTTGATCTTCATCAACGGGATCCACTCGGCGAAGTGCACGAGCTGGAACTCGGATGTCCCCTTCTGGAACGATCCGAAGTACACCTGCGTCGCGAGGACGAGCGGGATGAACGTCGCGATGCCGCAGATGCCCTTGATCAGGGACAAGTTCTGCTTCGGCGCGCACAGCACCGCCACCATTCCGATGAACGGAATGAAGGTGATCCAGGTGAGGATTGTGGACGTGGTCTCAGGCATGAGGCTGGGGGAGAAGCCGACTGGGGATGAGGCTCCGGAACCGATCGAGATCGATCAGGTGAGGATGTGCACCGCCGCGATGAGGATGCCGCCGGCGACGGCGAATGAGATGTACTGCTGGATGCGGCCCGTCTGGAACAAGCGCGCGACCGAGCCGAAGGCCTGGGTCGTGTAGCCGACCCAGTTGACCGCTCCGTCGACAATGTACTTGTCGATCCAGGAGCAGATGTAGCCGAGGATCTTGCCGATCCGGCCGACGAGCAGGACGAGGCCATCGACGAGCTTCTCGTCGATCCACTTCTGGACCCGCGAGAGCCACATCGTGCCCTTGATGACGGAGCCGTCGACGGCCTCGTCGATGTAGTACTTGTCGCGCACGACGTCGTAGCCGAAACCGAGCGCGCCTGTGATGCGTGCGGGGTCGACCTTGCGCTTGTAGTAGAGGAGCCAGGCGCCGAAGAGGCCGAGTGAGAGAACGAGCAGGGAAATGCCGAGCGCCCAGTAGTGGGCGCCGTGCACAGCGTGTTCGTAATGTTCGGTTCCGGCGGCGACGATCGCGGAGTCCAGCACGTACTGGCCGTCGACGAGATGGTACGGGTTGTACCGGTCGACGATCATGTTCGCCGCCATCGGGTCGAACACGCCGCCGTACATCGTCTTCCAGTCGACGAGTTGGGTGAACCAGGTTCCGTGGTGGCCCTGCGCGAGCGGATCGGTCGGATGCAACAGCCAGAAGTGACCGCCGAAGAGTCCGAGCGCCGCTAGCGCCATCAGCGAAACGGTCATCGGCCACGGCGACTCGTGCGCGTGATCGTGGATGTGATGATCGCGCGGCTCACCGAAGAACGTCATGAAGATGAGCCGGAACATGTAGAACGTCGTCAACATGGCCGCCAGGGACAGGGCGACGATGGACAACGCGCTCGCGCCCCGGAACTGAGTGAACAGGTTCCCGAGCGTTCCCTGCAAGATGCGGTCCTTCGAGAAGAACCCGCTGAACAGCGGCATGCCCGCGATCGCGAGCGTGCACACGGTCATGCACACGAACGTGATGGGCATCTTGGTGCGCAGCCCGCCCATCTTGCGCATGTCCTGCTCGTGATGGCAGCCGTGGATCACCGAGCCCGCCGACAGGAACAGGCACGCCTTGAAGAAGGCGTGCGTCACCATGTGGAACAGGCCGGCGACGAGCCCGAGCCCGCCGGTGCCAATCGCAGCGACCATGAACCCGAGCTGGGAGATGGTCGAGTAGGCGAGCACCCCCTTGATGTCGTTCACGGTGCAGCCGATCGTCGCCGCGAACAGCGCCGTGAACGCACCCACCGCCGTGACGATCGCGAGGACCTCGGGCGACATCATCGGGAACGTGCGGCCGAGCAGGAACACTCCGGCCGCGACCATCGTCGCGGCGTGGATCATGGCGGACACCGGCGTCGGGCCCTCCATCGCGTCCGGCAGCCAGATGTGCAGCGGGAACTGGGCCGACTTGCCGACCGTACCGCCGAAGATGAAGAAGCCCCCGACGGTCATCCACATCGGGTACTCACCGCCGTTGCGCGCGACCTCTTCGGCCGACAGGCGCCACAGCTCGGTGAACTGGAAGGTCTGGAACTTCCAGTAGAAGAGCGCCATCCCGAACAGAAGGCAGGTGTCGCCGACGCGCGTCGTCAGGAACGCCTTCTTGCACGCAGCCGCGGCGTGGGTGATGCGCGGGCTGTCCGGGTCTTGGGCAAAGTGCCCGATGAGCAGGTAGCTCATCAGTCCCATCAGCTCCCAGAAGATGAACAGGAACATGATGTTGTCGGACAACACCAGCCCCAGCATCGCGAACGTGAACAGCGAGATGTTCGCGAAGAAGATGTGGTAGCGCCGGTCCCCGTTCATGTACCCCAACGAGAAGAGGTGCACGAAGAACGAGACGACGCCGACGACCATCAGCATCGCCGCGCCGAGGCCGTCGTACATGATCCCGGCCACTAGGTTGAAGCCAGGCGCCTTCTCGGCGCTCGAGTACAACCAGCCGAAGATCGGCCCGCCTTCCTTCGCGGACTCGTGCAGGAGTGCCGCGTTGCCCGGCGACGGCTCGAAGCCGATCGCCTTGGTGAGGAACATGTAGACCGTGATGCACATCACGACGAACATGCCCCCGGTCAACATCCAGTCGCCTTTGCGCGGCAGATGGCGGCCGAAGAAGATCTGGATCACGTATCCGACGATCGGGATCGCCGGGACCGCGAGCAGCAGCTTGTAGTCGAAGAGTTCCATCGAAGAGACGCGGCTACTCGCGCAGGAGGTCGACCTCGGAGGGCTTGATCGTGTGGAACAGGTGGAAGACGTTGAGGACGATGGCCAGCGCCACCGCCGCCTCCGCCGCGGCCAGGATGATGATGAAGATCACGAAGATGCGGCCCTCGAGCCCGTCCCCGTTGTACCGGCCGAACGCAGCGAAGTTGATGCTGGCCGAGTTCAGGATCATCTCGATGCCCATCAGCACGTAGATGATGTTGCGGCGGCTGACGATGCAGATGACACCCAGCGCGAACAGGGCGACCGATACCGCGACGTAGGCTCCGACGGGAATCATGCCCTCTCCTCCATCTGCCCCTCTTGCAACTGAAAGTCGCCCGTGCGTCGGCGCGCGATGTAGACCGCCGCGACGAGCGCCACGGTCAACAGGTACGCCGCCAGCTCGAATGCGACCACGTATTGCTCGGGGTGCAGGAAGGCGATCCCGATGTCGCGCGCCTTCGTCTCCATCGCCGGCAGCTCGTCGGGCGAGGCGGCCCAGGAGCCGACCTTGCCGCCGACGCGCACGGCGACGAAAGCGAAGCCGCCTCCGATGATCGCGGTGGCCCAACCGATGCGCGTCAACTTGCGCTCGCCCATGTCAGGCGGCGTGAGCATGACCCCGAACAGGATCAATGCCAGGATGCCGCCGACGTAGATGAGGATCTGCGCCATCGCGAGGAAGTCGGCGCCGAGCAGGGCGAAGAAGCCCGCGACGCCGGTGAAAGTCGCCATCAGCGCGAACGCCGAGCGTACGACCGAGCGCTCCCAGATGCAGACGAGTGCGCCGGCGAGCGTGAGGAAGGCGAAGAGCGCGAACGCGAGGCCCGCGGGCCCCCAGCTCGACAGGCCCGCGCCCATGGCGCCGAGGCCGGCGAGCGCGACGATCGTGTAGAAACCACGCTGCAAAAGGACGTCTTGGTTCACTCGTCGCCTCCGGTTCCGGCTCCGGCCGCTTCGGGCTCGTCCGCGTCCTTCTCGGTATCCGCCTTCTTGGCGGCCGCTGCGGCCTTGGCCTTCTCCTTGGCGGCCTTCTTCGCCTGGGCCTCACGCATGCGGATGCGAGCACCGCGGCCCATGCCCTGGAACGAGAGCAGGTCGTGGTTCAGCTCGGAGCGGTCGTAGGTGACCAGCGCGAACTCGGTGCCCATGTGGATGCAGTCCTTGGGGCACGGGTAGACGCACAGCTCGCAGAACATGCACTTCTGGTAGTCGAGCGTGAAGGCGACCCACTCGAGCTCCTTGCCGTGCCGGATCGCATCCATCTCGATGCAGTCGATCGGGCACGCGCGCGCGCAGGCGAGGCAGTTGATGCACTTCTCCTGCTCGAGGTAGTGGATGCCGCGGTAGCGATCGGGGATCGGCAGACGCTCGTCGGGGTACTGCACCGTGATGGGCTTCTGCATCAGGTACTTGCCCGTGATCCTCATCCCGATCGCGGTCGTTTTCAGAGCGTCCCAGACGTTCTGGAAGTATTCCTTGGTGCTGACCATGGCTCTAGAACAGAAGGCTCTTGACCGCCTCCGAAACGGCGGCGATGAGAACGCACAGGAGCGCGAGCGGAGTGAGGTACTTGTACCCCATCGTCATCACCTGATCGATGCGCACGCGCGGCAGAGTCCAGCGCAGCCACATCATCAGGAACACGCCCGCGAAGGCCTTGATCACGAGGGTGACGAAGCACACCGCGCCGAAGAAGATGCCGCCCTCGACGCCCGCGGAGCGCAGCGCCCAGGTCGCCGGCGACTCGAAGCCACCGAACCAGAACATCGCGGCGATGACGCTCATCAGGAACATCGCGGCGTACTCCTCCATGAAGAAGAACGACCAGCGGATGCCCGAGTACTCGGTCAAGAAGCCCGCGACCAGCTCCGACTCCGCCTCGGGCAGGTCGAAGGGCGCGCGCTTGGTCTCGGCGAGCGCGGCGATCCAGAAGATGACGAAGGCCGGCAGGTTGGCGGGGTTCGTGAAGATCGCCCACTTCATGCCGAACCAGTCGCTCTGCAGCGCCGAGGCGTCGAGCAGGCTGAACGTGCCGAGCGTGATCAGGGGCGCCATGAGCGCGAGCCCGAGCGGGATCTCGTACGCGATGACCTGCGCGGCCTCGCGCATCGCGCCGTACAGCGACCACTTCGAGTTCGACGCCCAACCGGCCATGATGACGCCGATCGTGGTCGTCGAGCCGAGGGCGAGGATCATGAAGATCCCCAGGTCCATGCGCGCGAAGTAGAAGTCGTACGAGATCGGGAACGCGACGAGCGCGCCGAAGATACTCGCGAGCACGATGCCGGGCGCGATGATGAAGAGCACGCGGTCGGCGCCCGTGGGGATCATGTCCTCCTTCATGAGGAGCTTGACCCCGTCCGCGATCGTCTGCGCCCAACCGTGCCAACCGCCCGCGTACATCGGGCCGAGGCGGCACTGCATGTGACCGGAGACCTTGCGCTCCATCCACACCGAGTACATCGCGATCAGCGAGACGATCCCGATCAGGATCCCGACGCCCGCGCCGACGGCATGCAGCGCGACGATCCAGTCGGGGATCCACTCGGGCGGGCCGATCTTGTTGACGAGATCGAGCAGCGCGTTTCCACCCGGATTGGGCGTCGTCGCGACTTGTTCTTGGGGTAGCGCGGTCAGCGCCAGGGGCGGAGTCATCGATCCGTCTCCCCGACGACGATGTCCGTCGACCCGATGATGGCGACCGAGTCCGCGAGCAGGGTGCCCGGCATCAGGTCCTCCAGCACCGCCAAGTTCACGAACGACGGCCCGCGCACGCGGCAGCGCACGGCGACCTTGCCGCCGTCGGAGTGCGAGTAGTGACCGAGCTCACCGCGCGGGTTCTCGATGCCGACGTAGGCCTCGCCGGGCGGGACCTTGATCACCTTCGGCACGTCGCCGAGCACCGGTCCGGGCTCGATGACGCCGAGGCAGTAGCGCACGATCTTGATCGACTCGATCATCTCCTTCACGCGCACGTCGAAGCGATCCCAGCAGTCGCCGAGGGTGCCCTTCTCGCCGCTCCCGAGGGGGATCTGGTAGGCGCCAGCCTCCCAGATCTCGGTGTAGTCCATGTACGGCATGTCGCGCCGCAGGTCGAAGTCGATGCCGCTGCCGCGCAGCATCGGACCGGTGAGGCCGAAGTCGTACGCCATCTCGGGCGTGATCACGCCGATGTCCTTCGTGCGCATCACGAAGATGTGGTTGAGCGCCAGGAGGTCGTAGTACTCCTTCCACTTCTCCTCGAACACGTCGCAGAAGTGCTCGACCTCCTTCAGCCATCCCGGAGGCGCTTCGTTGAAGACGCCACCGATGCGGATGTAGCTGTAGGTCAGGCGCGCGCCGCAGATCTTCTCGAACAGCGCCTGGATCCACTCGCGCTCGCGGAACGCGTAGAAGAACGGGGTGAACGCGCCGATGTCGAGGCCGTACGTGCCGAACGCGATCAGGTGCGAGGCGATCCGGTTCAGCTCGGCGCAGATCGTGCGGATGAGCGTCGCGCGGCGCGGGATCTCGAGCCCGGGCATCAGTGCCTCGACGGCGAGGCTGTAGCCCAGGTTGTTGTTCATCGCCGCCAGGTAGTCGTAGCGGTCGGTGTACGGCAGGTACTGCAGCCACTCGACGTTCTCGCCGATCTTCTCGGCGCCGCGGTGCAGGTAGCCGAGGTGCGGCTGCGCACCCGTGACGAGCTCGCCGTCGGTGCGCAGGAGCACGCGCATCACGCCGTGCGTCGCGGGGTGCTGCGGTCCCATGTTGACCTCGAGGTCCGAGGTCGACACGTCGAAGAAGAACTCGCGCTCGCCGGACGGAAGCACGCGGCCCTCCTCGGAGGGCTGGATCGACGGCTTGTACTCTTGGGTCTGTTCGACCATGGCTGGGGCTGGCTGGTGGCCTCTTGTTGGGCACGCTGGCAGGGTCCGCGAACGCTCGGCTACTCGCAGGAGACGCCGTGGTATTCCTTCGGGAACTCGTAGTCCTTCCGCATCGGATACCCGACCCAGTCGTCGGGCAAGAGGATGTTGCGCGGATCGGGATGGCCGACGAAGGTGATTCCGTACATCTCGCCGCACTCGCGCTCGTGCCATTGGGCGGCGCGGTAGACGGCGGTCGCCGACGGGATCGAGGCACTCGACTTGGGGAGGTACGCCTTCACGGCGAGGCGATGCTTGTGCTTGACCGACAGGAGCTGCACGAGGACCCACAGGTTCTCGTCGTCCGCCGCCGGGTCCGAGGCCGTGAGGTCGACGAGAAGCTCGAACGTGAGCTTGGGGTCGTCGCGGCACACGAGCAGGAAGTCGACGAAGGACGCGGGCTCGATGCGAACGAACGGCATGCCCGAACGTCCCTTGTCCTTGGTCTCCTTGTCGGGGAGTCGCGGCTCGTCGGCCTCGATCAGGCCCGGCGCGTCGACCGCGCGCAAGTGGTCGTAGATCGCCTTGAAGTCCATCGTCGGGTCGGGGGCTAGGCGGTGAAGGCCGGCTTGCGAATGACCGGGGTGCGGCGGATCTTGTCCTGGAGCTTCATCAAGCCCTCGAGCAGCGCCTCGGGACGCGGCGGACAGCCCGCGATGTACACGTCGACGGGGATGATCCGGTCGACGCCCTTCATCACGGTGTAGCCGTACTTGTAGTACGGCCCGCCGCCGGTCGCGCACGCGCCCATCGCGATCACGTACTTGGGCGACGACATCTGGTCGTAGAGGCGCTTGACGCGCTCGCCCATCTTGAAGTTGACCGTGCCGGCCACGATCATCAGATCCGCCTGGCGCGGCGTGGCGCGGAACGCCCCGGCGCCGAAGCGATCGATGTCGTGGTGCGCGGCGCCGACCGCCATCATCTCGATCGCGCAACACGCGAGGCCGAAGGTCATCGGCCAGATGCTGTTCAACCGCGCCCAGTTGAGCAGCCAGTCGACCTTCGTGGTCAGAACGTTCTCTTCGAACGCTTCTTCGAGTAGTGCCATTCGCTCGCCTGCAGGTTCGTGTGCGGATGTTCGTGGTTGGGGTCAGCGCCGGCCCGTCAGGCGGCCTCGTCCGTGTCCTCGGATTCGCCTTCGCCCGCATCGTCCGGCTCCTCGGTCAGAGCGTCGACCGTCGGGACGGGCGGCCGCAGGCGCGCCTGAGTCGGCACGTACTCCGGGCCGGAGTACGTCAAGATCCACTCCAGGTCCCCTTTGATCCACACCGCCGCCAGACCGAAGAGCAAGATCGTGATGAAGAGCAGGCCCTTGGCGAGTGCCCAGTAGCCGATCGCCTCGATCGCGTAGGCCTCGGTCAGCACCATCGCCCACGGGAAGAGGAAGGTGATCTCGACAGCGAAGATCACGTAGATCAGGGCGACCGTGTAATAGCGGATGTCGAACTGGACCCAGGTGTCGCCGATCGTCTCCTCGCCGCACTCGTACACCTCGAGCCCCTGGTCCGTCGCCCGCTTGGGACGGATCAACGACCCCACGATCGTGTTCACGATCACGAACGCGAACCCGACGGACGCGAAGACGAGAACGTTGACGTAGTCGAAGAGCATGCGTACGGGGGCGTAGTGGGTCCGGAGCTCAGCGCCGCGAGCTCGGGCTGAGCTTCGGGGGAGTCCAGGTCGGGGCGAACCGGTCGGAGAGGGCCGGCAGGGGAGCGCCTATCTCCTGTCCTGACGGAGACTTGCGTGGGTCCTGCGCACTGGTCGAGAGGAAGGGGGCATGCCCGATCTCCAGCGCGGACCAAGGCCCCCCCCCGGATTCAGGCGGCAAGAGTCTAGGGGGGCACGTGAGGGGGTGTCAAGGAAGGTCGGGAAGGCTCGCTGGCCATCCGGAGACGTCCCGCGCGGGGGACGCGCAACGACGTTCCGATCGCGCTCGATGATTTCGGTTTGGGCACATGCAACCGGCGCGGCATCCGTCCGGTCGGCAGCGTATGGCGCACCCGATCCCGCCCCCCCGACCGCCCGGCGCCGACCCTCAGCCGGTGGCCTCGAAGGGCCATCTCATGCCCCTGATGTGGGCTCTTGTGGGCATCTTGCTGGCACTCGCCGTCGATCGCGCTCGCAACCCCGCTCCCGGACAGCACTGGGCCTGGCGCTGGAACGAGCTCGTCGCTCGCCACCCGGAACGGTCCATGGCAGGGATGGCGCTCCTCTTGTGGGCCCTGTGGCCCCGCCCGCGGGTGCCGCACGCGGGCATCCCTGGCAAGAAGCAGGAAGGGGTCCTATAATGGCCTTCAACGAGGGCCCGCAGCACGCGGGCCGGATTGCTATTTGGGCATTGTCACCGGACTTCGCGCCGGCCTCTACATGACCACGACCCTCGAGACCTCCCAACCCTTGATTTACGGCCCCCTCAAGAGCGCCCGCCTCGGCCGAATCGTAAGCGTCGATGTCACGGCGCCCCAGGCGAACATGGTCGTCGAGCGCGGCAGCAGCCTGCCGAGGGCTTCATTGGTCGTGACCACGGGCGCGCGGCGGATCATCGATCTCTCGAAGAACGGCGACAAGCTGGACTGCCTCGTCGTTCTCGGCTCCGATCTCGATCCCACGGACCACCCCGACCTGCGGGAAATTGCAGAGAACTTGAGAGCCCTGCGCGACAAGTGGTTCTCGCGCGCCAAGCTGTGCATCGTCACCCGGGTGCGCGATCTCGGGGCGTACGACAAGCGCGCGACCCTGGGTCTCTTCGACCGCGTCTACGTCGAGTACGAGTGGGGCACGTCCAAGACCTTCACTGCAGTGACTGGAGAAAAGGGCCCCATCCTCGCGGGGTTGACCAAGCAGCTCTCCAGCCTCGAGCACGTGGTCGTGCAGGCCCACCTCTACCGTGGCGCCCTCGACAACTCGAACGAGGGTGAAGTCGGTCAGTGGGTGAAGAAGCTGCAGGAGATCAAGCCCATCGAGGTCCAGATCCTCGCCGGCACCGGTCACGACGACAAGGCCATCAAGACCGTCACGCCCTCGCGGCATAAGCAAATCATCGAGCTCGTCGCCGAGGTCGGCCTGAGCGTCTCCGAGCACAACGACGAGACCTTCCGCGACTAGGTAGGCGAGGTGACCTCGACCGGCCCGCTCGCCCGACTCGCGGGCGTCACGAAGGCCTTCGGTGACCTGGAGGTTCTGACCGGCGTCGACTTCGAGGTGCGCCGGGGCGAGGTCTTCGGCCTGCTCGGCCCGAACGGCGCCGGCAAGACGACGACGGTCCGCATCCTGTGCGGTCTGTTGGCCGTGGACACCGGTGAGGTCTCGGTCGCGGGCCACGACGTGACCCGCAATCCCCTGGACGCCCGCCGCCGCATCGGCTTCGTGCCGGACGGAGCCCCGCTCTACCCCAATCTCTCCCCGCTGCAGCACCTGGCCCTCGTCGGACGCCTGCACGGGATGTCGGAGGGGCCGCTGATGACCGAGGCACGCCGCCTCCTCGACGGTCTCGACCTCAGCGACCGTGCCGACGATCCGGTCGGACGCTTCTCGCGCGGGATGCGGCAAAAGACCGCGCTCGCCTGCGCGCTGGTGCACAAGCCGGAGCTCCTCGTGCTGGACGAGCCGCTGTCGGGGCTCGATGCGCCGACTGCGACGATGTTCAAGGAGATCCTGCTGGCCTGGGCGAAGCAGGGCAAGTCTGTCCTATACACATCCCATCTACTCGACATCGTCGAGCGGGTATGCGACCGGATGGCCATCCTCGACAAAGGGAAAATAGTGGCCGTTGGAGACCTGGAAGAGCTCCGAACACAGGCGGGTCACGGGGGCACGCTGGAGCAAGTCTTCCGATCCCTGGCGGAGAGCGAGGACCCTGCGGAGCGTGCACGCAAATTGCTAGGCGCCTAAGGGCTAATAAGCCCCCCTCGAACGCGCTCAGATCTGTCCGACCGGAGTCGGGCGGAACTCGTCGTCCACGGCGACCATCGTCACTTCCGCCTCGGTGACGTACTCGTGGTCCCCACCACCGAACCTGCGCTGTGCCCAGACCGAGACGTGAACCCGAATCGACGTCCGCCCGATCCGCGTCGTGTTCGTGAAGAAGGAGACCAGGTCCCCCACGCGCACCGGCGCCTTGAACTCGATCTTGTCCATCGACACCGTCACGACGCGCGCGGGATGGTGCTTGTGGGCTTCGATCGCGGCCGCGAGGTCGATCTGCGCGAGGATCACGCCGCCGAAGATCGTGCCGACCGCGTTCGTGTCGCGCGGCATCATCACCTGTCGGATGGCCGGGATGAGGTGCTCGGGGTAGGCCTCGTGGCCGTCGCTCTCGGGTGCTGTCATGTGGAAGAAGAGGTCTCGAGGGATCGTTCTGCCCACGCGCGCACGTAGGCCTGGACGTCGGGTAGGAAGCCCTTGAAGAAGTGGTCGGCACCCTCGATCTCGTGGGTCTCGAACGCATCGGCTAACTCCGGGAAGCGCTCCTCGAGCACGGCGAGGGAACCGAACTCGTCCGCGCCCGCCATCAGGACCAGACCCGGTCCCTCGAGCTCGCTCGCGAACTCACACGGATAGGCGGACACCGGCAATGCGACGAGCAGCGCGCGCAGGATACGCGGGTAGCACGACGCGACGGAGGCGACCGTGCGCGCACCGAAAGAGAATCCGGCGGCCCACAGCTCGAGCTCGGGGTGCTCGCGAGCCATCCAGTCGAGGACCGCGACGAGGTCGCCGTCCTCCGCGCCCGCACCGTCGTGGACTCCCGCCGAGAGCCCTGTCCCGCGGAAATTGAACCGCACGACGACGAGACCCGCCTCCGCGAGGCCCCGCGCGACGCGGTAGACGACGTTGTTGCGCATCGTGCCGCCGTGCGCGGGGTGCGGGTGGCACACGACGACGGCGGCCCGCGGCGGGGGCGCATCCGTGGGCGGCGTCCACAGGATCGCCTCGAGGCGCCCCTCGGGGCCAGGAATGAAAAGGTTCACGGTCGCGCGTACTGTAGTCGGTCGAGGTGCGGGCTTCGAGCTGCGAAATACGATGGAGATCCAGACGAGCGGAGAGGGCCAGCAGAGCGTCGATCACCAAATCGCGCGCGCCACGTCACCGCTCGCACGAACTCTCGCGATTGCACGGGCACACCTCGCCGGCGAGTGGTTCGGAGACAAGGGCGCACGCGCCCCCGTCGCGCCTCTGGTCTTCCAGGGCTTCGTCGCCGCCGTCATGTGCGGGATCGCGCGCGACGGACTCACTCCGTTCGCATACGGCGTCGTCGCGCTCTCGATCCCCCTCGCTCTGACGACGCTCTCCTTGCTCGGCGAGCTCGGTCCACTCCTGCGCGCCGATCCCGCGGCCGAGTGGATCGGAGCGCAACCCGTGCGCCCGGTCGAACTGCGCGCCGCGCGCGTGCTCGTGATCGTGGCGCTGCTCGGCGTACTGGCGCTCGGCTCGCTCATTCCGGCCGCCGTCCTCGCTCCGGCTGGGACGGGAGCGCTCGGCACGACTTGGCTCGTCGTCGGCGGGCTGCTACAGACGCTCCTCGTCGCCGCCGTCCTGCTCTGGATCCAGGCGCTGTTCGGCGAGCGGGCCGAGACCGCGCTCGTCTTGGTGCAGACCGCCGCGTTCGTGCTCGTCCTGGTCGGGTTCGTCGCCGGACTGAAGCTCTTGCCCGCGCTCGCGGAGCTCACGCAGCCGACGCCCGGCCTCCTGTTCTATCCGCCATCCTGGTTCGCCGCGCCTCTGGGCGACGGACTCGCTGGCGTTCCCGGCATTCTCCTGGCGACCGCTGTGCTCGCAACCGTCGCGACGTTCCTGATCGCGCCGTTTCCGCCCGCACCGCGCGCGCGCCGCACGACGACGGCACTCGCCCGCCTCCTGACGCCGCTGCGCGTGCTCGCCGCGCACACGTGGGTGCGGCGCGAGGAGCGCGGTCCGTTCGAGCTCATCTTCGACGCGCTGCCGACCGAGCGCGACTTCGTGATCCGCACGTACCCGCTCGTCGCGGTCCCGCTCGCCTTCCTCCTGCTCGGCGCGGACCCGACGACGGTGCAGGGCGAGGGGCTGTTCGCGCTGCTCCTGTTCGCCCCGGCCACCTACCTTCCGATCCTGCTCGCGCACGTCCCGGCGACCGCGACCCCCGGAGCGCGTTGGATCGTCGACACCGCGCCGATCACACCCGCGGTCGAGGACGCCGGCGCGCGCAAGGCAATCGCGGTGCGACTGCTCGTGCCGCTCTACATCGGTCTCACTCTGATCGTGTGGATCGGCGCCGACCTCGATCTCGCACTACGCCTCGCACCGCCCGCGGCGGTCGCCGGCCTCGTCATCATGCGCTTCGCGTGGCGCTCCTTCGTCCGCGCGCGCCCGCTGTCGACGAGCGCCTCCGAGCTCGGCAGCGCGTGGGAGCACGACTGGACCGGCCGCCTGCTAGGCGTCGCCATCGGCATGACGCTGCTCGCGATTCTCGTCTGGCGTACCGTCGACACACCGGCCGTCGGCATCGCTATCCTCGGAGCCTGGGTCGCCTTCGAGCTAGTGTCAGCTCACCTACCTTCCCGAACTGAAACATCAATTAGCTCAGATAATCAAACGCCGCATACCAATTAGCGGTCGTTCCGACATCGATCCCTCGATACTAGAGGCATGGAACTGCTCCTCGTCGCGCTCGCCTGGCTGCTCGGACTAACCCTGCTGGCCACGCCCGTCATCGCCATCATCGCGTTCGCGAGAACGCGTGAAGTCGAGCGCCTGCGTCAGCGTGTCGTCGAGCTCGAACGCAAGGTGTCGCGTTGGACGGCACCGACCGCCGGCGAGCGCGGCACGAACGAGGACCCCGCGGCCATCGCGCTGCCCAAGATCCCCTCGCACCTCTCGCGACCCGCGCGGTCCGAGCCGGAGGCCCAGCCGACGCCCGCCCCGACGCCCAGCCCCGCGGCGGCGTCGATCCAAGAGGCGCAGCCCGCGCCGCCGAACGTCGCCTCCTCGCCCGAGCCCACGGCGCCGCCGGCAGCCAACCAACCGGCCGCCCGCCCGATGGCCCCCGCCACCCCGCGCCAGCCGATCGACTGGGAGCGCTGGCTGGGCGTGCGCGGCGCCGCGATCGTCGGTGGCATCTCGCTCGTCGTCGCGGGGCTGCTGTTCTTCCAGTACGCCATCGCGCACGGCTACTTCGGCCCCGGCCTGCGAATCGCGGTCGGCTCCCTCCTCGGCATCGCGCTTCTACTCGCCAAGAGCCCACTCGAGCGCCGCGACCTCAGCGTGCTCTCCGACGTACTCGCCGGAGCCGGCGCGGTCCTGCTCTACGGAGCGGCGTGGGCGAGCTACCGCCTGTACGACTTCATCCCGCTTCCGGTCAGCTTCGCGTGGATGGCCGCGGTCACCGTACTGACCGCAATCCTCGCCGTGCGCCACAACTCGCAGCTCATCGCGTTGTTCGGGCTCATCGGCGGCTTCGCGACCCCGATCCTGTTGTCCAGCGGCGAGAACCGACCGATCTCGCTCTTCGGCTACATCCTCCTGCTCGACGTGGGACTGCTCGCGATCGCGCGCAAACAGCGTTGGCCGCTACTCGGACTCTTGGGCATCGTCGGGACGACGATCCTGCAGGCGGGCTGGGTCGTGACCCGCATGGAGCCCGAACAGGCCCGGCTCGGACTCGCGATCCTCGGCGCCTTCGCGCTCCTCTTCGCGGCCGGTACCGCCCATGCACGCGACGGCGAGGACAGCAAGAAAGACAAGCACGCCTGGCTCGTGTCGCAGACGGCGGGCGTGCTCGTGCCGTTCCTGTTCGGCCTCTACTTCGCGGCACGGGCCGACCTCGGCGCCTCACTCACGCCCCTCGCCGTCCTGCTCGGCCTGCTCGTCGCGGCCGCCGCCTGGATCAGCCGCTCGCAGGGCCGGGTCGAGCTCGTGCTAGCGAGCGCCGTCGCCTCCGTCGGCGTGTGCCTCGCCTGGACGGTCAACTCCCTCGGCGAGGCGCCTGTCCTGTGGCCGCTCGCGATCGCCGGCCCCGCGATTGCAGGCGTGCTCGTCGTCTACCGCTACTTCTGTGGAGCCCTCGAAGACCGGGCGGATCGCACCTGGTTCGAGCGACCGGAGGGCCCCGCTGCCGCCGCGATCCTGGGCTTCCTCGCGACCCTCTTCGTCGCCGCGTCGTCGAACCGCCTCGAGCTGGCGCTCGCTCCGCTGGCGACGGGCGCGGGCCTGCTCGGCGCACTTGCCCTGATGCTCGACACGCGCGGAGCGCTCCGCCACCTCGTGCTCGTCGTCGCGCTCGGAGTCGGCTCGGTGCTCGCCGTGTACGCGGCACAGAGCTCCGAACACGGCTTCTCCGGCGACAGCGGCGCGCTGCCCCTCGCACTCACGCTGGTCGGTTTCACAGCCGCGTTCCTCGGCCTCCACATTTGGCGTCAGAGCTCGTCCAACGACTCGACGCTCGGGCCGCGACTGGCTCTCGCGGTTGTGCCGCTCGTCGCGCCGACTCTGCTCGCGCTGGTGCCGTGGACGAGCTCCCCGGGAGCGGCGCCCGTGCAGCATCTCGTGCTCGTCTTCGCGCTGGCGACGTTGGGCGCCTTGGGCGCGGCGCGCGCGCGATCGGCGATCGGCTACCTCGGTCTCGTACTGACGGCACTCTTCGCACTGACGCGCTGGAATGTCGATGCGCTCCGCCACCTGTCGGCGGATGGCTCCGTGACGGTCTATCTCGCCTGGCAAGCCGCGACGCTCGCCGCGCTCGTGTGGCTGCCCGCGCTGGGACGCGGCGTCTTCCGGCTCGACGGTTGGGTGCTGCGCGCCGCGCTCTGCACGCTCGTCCTCTGGGCCGTGCCGGTCAACTGGCTGAAGATCGACGAGGTGTTCGAGTCGCGGACGATCTGGATCCAGTTCGCGGCGCTCGCGGCGATCGCGGCCGTGGGTACCGTGCTCGTGCGCGCACGCCGCGACGGCCCGCGCGAGATCACCTCCAACGCGTTCACGCTGTACGCCGCGGTGACCGCCGGCTTCGCGGTCTTCTCGCTCGCCCACTGGAACGGCGTCGAGTGGGTCCCGCTCGGTGCAGCGCTCGCCGGCGCCGCCTGGGCGTGGATCGCGCGCGTGCGCGACCACGACAAGCTCGGGATCGCGGCGGCCACGGCGCTCGTCGCGTCGGCAGCCGGCCTGGGCGCGCTCGCGTTCGTGCCCAACCACTTCGAGCGCAGCACGAGCCTCGTCTTCAACTCGCTCGCCATGGCCTACGGCGTGCCGGCCGTGTGCGCGCTGTTCTTCGTATGGACGCGGCGCGACGTTTCGCGCCAGCGCGCGCTGACGACCGCCGTCGGCGCCAGCGCTGTCCTGCTCGTCTTCGCCCTGCTCAACCTCGCGGTGCTCAACGCCTACGGCACGGGTGACACGATCCGCTTCGAGTGGCAGCGCGTTCAGGACCGCGACCTCGTGCAGTCGCTCGCCTGGGCAGTGTTCGCGCTGCTCTTGCTCGGTATCGGAACCGCCCGCCGCATCGACGGCCTGCGCTGGATGAGCCTCGCCTTCCAGGTCGCGACGATCGCAAAGGTGTTCCTGTACGACCTCGGCGAGCTGACGGGCCTGTACCGCATCGGCTCGATCGCCGGTCTCGCGGTGTGCCTCCTGGTCGTTTCGCTGCTCTACCAGCGGTTCGTGTTCGGCGGGTCGCGCCCAGACGTGGACGCGTCGCGCGCCCAGCCCTGAGCTGCGCGTTCGTCTCAGGTTCAGATCCCGGAGCGCTCCTCGACGTTGTCGAGGAAGTCGACCAGGTCGCGCGCGAGCTCACTGCGCACCTCGACGCGCTCGCCGCTGGCGGGCGAATCGAACACGAGTCGGTAGTTGTGCAACGCGTGTCGATCGAGCTCGAGTCGCGCGAAGTCGGCGGGAGTCAACGCGCTCTTGTTCGCACGCAGGAAACACCCCTCGTCCGGACCGTACAGCTTGTCGCCGACGACCGGATAGCCGAGGGCGGCGAGGTGCACGCGGATCTGGTGTTGGCGCCCGGTCAAGAGCCTGCACGCGACGAGCGTGTAGCCGCGGTAGCGCGACACGACTTGCCAGTCGGTGCGCGACGGCGCACCATCGACCGCGACGGTCATCTTGAGCCGGATCTCGCTCATGTGCGCGGGCGCGAGCGCATAGTCGATCGTGCCCTGCTCGTCCTCCATCTCGCCCCACACGATCGCGAGGTACTCCTTCTCGACGCTACGCGTCTCGAACTGCTTCATCACCTCGCCGTGCGTCGAGGGGTGCTTGCCGATCAAGACGATGCCCGACGTCTCGCGGTCGAGTCGGTGGCACAGCCGCGGCGCCTCTCCGCCCTCTTCGATCGACTCCTTGTAGCGGGCGTGCACGCGCTGGATGAGCGTGTCCGAGAAGTGTCGTCCCGACGGGTGCACGGCGACGTGCGGCGGCTTGTCGACCGCGAGCACCTCGTCGTCTTCGTAGAGCACGTCGACGGCCGCGCTCCCGGCGTCGGAGATCTGCAGGCGCGCCTCCTCGGGAATCACGACGATGACGCGCGTCCCGTGTCGCAGCTTGCGCCCGGGCCGAGTCTCGACGTGCGCGACACCGGTACCGTTCGGGTGGTCGGGGCTGACCGGATCGATCAGGACGTAGCCGTTGCGAACCAGCGCTTGGATCGAGGTGCGCGAGCGCCAGCGCAGGTGATCACCGAGAAAGCGATCGAGACGGATGCTCACCGCTTCCGCCTTGATGCGGTAGAAGCTGCCGTCGACGAGGAGCTCGACCTCCTCGGGCGCCTGGGTCAGGTCGCGGTCTTTGGGAAAGATGCCCACGATCGCTCATCTTATCCATCCACGACGCGAGCCGCCCACGGGCGGCTCGAGAACAGGCTCTACGGGCGCCTGGAGCGTCCCCTGGAGGGTTCCCTGGAGTGTTTCAGGGGCCCGTGTACGCAGTCGCCTCAGGAGTACGTGCGGCGGCGGACCCGACGGCGGTTCGGATCGTTCTTGCGCGTCGCCTTCTGGATCGTGCGCAGGCGCTCGCGGCGCTCGCGACGACGGCGGTCGGAGCGCTTCTCGTGCCAGGTGTTCGCCTTGGCGAGGCGGAAGATCCCGCTGTAGTTGCACTGGCGCTTGAAGCGCCGCAGAGCGGCCTCGAGGGACTCGTTCGATCGGACGGCGACTCGAATCACGCGTGTGTGTGGATGTTCGGTTTCATGGGAGCGGGGCCGCGGATGTGGGGCCCGGCGTCGGACAAAGTGGCCGAACACTCTAGCCAGAGCGCCACCACGCGCCAACCCCCACCTGGATTTCCCGCCTGGACCGGGGCATCCTCGGCCTACCGTGTGTCCGTCCGCCCACAGGAGCCAAGACCGGAGATCGCCCCGGAACTCGGGGCGATCGGGGGGCGAGGAGGAGCCGAAGGAGACCCTCCAGGGGGTGATCGAGCTCGTCACCTACCACGATGAGGAGTCCCTCTACACGGTCCTGAAGATCACTCCGGAGGAGGGCTACGACCCGCCCGGAGGCGGCCTTTTCCGCACCGAGCGGCTCACCGGGGTGGGTCGCGTGCCCGACCCGGTCGAGGGCCAGAGGGTGCGGCTCGCCGGCCGCTGGACCGAACACCGCTCCCACGGCTCGCAGTTCGAGTTCGACGTGCTCGAGCCCCTGCCCCCCCTCGGCGAGGACGGTCTGGTGCGCTACCTCGCCTCGAAAACCTTTCGCGGGGTCGGCGAGAAGCTGGCCCAACGCATCGTCACGGCGCTTGGAGAGGACGCGCTCGACAAGCTGAAGGAGGGGCCGGAGTGCCTCGCCGGCGTGCGTGGATTGCGCGGCCAGATCGCCGAGGAGCTGTGCGAGCGCGTGCGCGAACAGATCGGCACGCACAAGAGCTTCGCCTTCCTGCACGGGCTCGGGCTCGGGCCGGTCAAGGCCCAGGCGGTGATGCGCAAGCTCGGGTCGGACTGCGAGGCCCTCGTGCGCGAGGATCCATACCGGCTGGCGCGCGTGCGCACGATCGGTTTCGCGACGGCGGACAAGGCGGCGCGCACGCTCGGCTTCGAGGGCGAGGACCCGCGCCGGCTCGCGGCCGGCCTGTACCACGCACTCGAGGTCGCCGCGAACGACGGACACTCCCTGCAGTGGCAGGACGCGCTCATGGTGCGGGCCGCGGACCTCCTGGGCACGCGTCCCGAGCGCGCGGTGTTCGAGGAAGTGCTGCGCGACCTCGAGCGCGAGGACGACATCGTGCTCGATTCTCAGCTCGCTGGCGAGGGCGAGGAGGTCGCCGTGTACCTGCCCTGGCTGCACGCGAGCGAGCGCGGACTCGCGCAGAGCCTGGAGCGGCTGATGACGACGGGCGAGCAGTCGCCCCTGGCGACTCCCGAGCAGCTGGCCCACGCCGAACACGAAGCGGCGATCGACCTGCACCCCTCGCAGCGCTCGGCGGTGCTGCGCCTGCTCGCGAGCCCGGTCGCGCTGCTGACCGGAGGCCCGGGCGTCGGGAAGACGACGATCGTGAGGCTCGTCGCGGCCCTGGCCGAACAGGCCGGTGCGCGCGTGTTGCTCGCTTCCCCGACCGGGCGCGCCGCGAAGCGACTCGCCGAGGCGACCGGGCGCGACGCGAGCACCGTGCACCGGCTGCTCGGCTACGACTCCGACACGGGCGGCTTCGCGCACGGACAGAACAAGCCGCTCTCCGGCGGGCTCGTGATCATCGACGAGATCTCGATGCTCGACGTGACGCTCGCGCACCACCTGCTGAAGGCCGTCAAGGCGCCGACGCGGCTCGTGATGGTCGGCGATCCCAACCAGCTGCCATCGGTCGGTGCCGGCAACGTGCTCGCCGACATGCTGGCGTCCGATCGCATCCCCGTCGCGCGCCTCACGCAGGTGTTCCGCCAAGCGGCGACGAGCCTGATCGTGACCAACGCCCACCGCATCTTGTCGGGCGACCACCTCGTGTTCCCCGAGCGTGGAGACACCCAGTCGGACTTCTACCTGTTCCTCGAGGAGGATCCGCGGCGCGCGGCGGACCGCCTCGTCGAAGTCGTGACGAAGCGCATCCCCCAGTCGTTTGGCCACGACTGGATGACGGACGTCCAGGTGATCGGGCCGATGTACAAGGGCGAGTGCGGCGTCGACGCGTTGAACGACCGGCTGCGTGACGCGCAGGGCTTCGGCGGACGCGAGGTCACGCGCGGCGGCCAACGCTGGCGCGTCGGCGACCGCGTGATCCATACGCGCAACGACTACGAGCGCCACGTGTTCAACGGCGACATGGGCCGCATCCACGGCGTGTCGGCCGAGGGAGTGATCACCGTCCGCTACCCAGAACAGGACGTGACGTACAAGAACGCGGAGCTGTCCGACCTGCGCCCCGCGTTCGCGATCACGGTGCACCGCAGCCAGGGCGGTGAGTTCCCGGTCGTCGTGATCCCGCTCGTCATGCAGCACTACATGATGCTGCAGCGCAACCTGCTCTACACCGCGATCACGCGCGCGAAAGCGCTCGTCGTGCTGGTCGGCTCCCGGCGCGCGTTGTCGATGGCGATCGACAACGTCGACCAGGCGCAGCGCGAGAGCGGGCTCGTCGCTCGCCTGACACGCGACGAGGACGAGCCCGCGGCGGACGACGAGCCGTGAACGCGATCGAGGAGCTACATGGTGAACGTCTGGCGCGCGCCAACGACGCTTACGCCGCGGTGCACTTCGAGCCCTCGCAGCCGGAGCGCGACAGGACGTTCGGGGTCTTCGCCGAGGGAGTCCCAATCGCGCTCGGGCGCTATCAGCGCTACGCCGACGGCGCGATCGAGATCGGTGGCTTCTGGGTGCACGCCGCTCACAGGCGCCACGGACTCGCGCGACGGATGGTGAAGCACGTCATCGGCGAGCTGCCTCCCGGACGCACCGTCTGGTGTCTGCCGTTCTCGCACCTCGTCGACTTCTACCGCTCCTTCGGCTTCGAGCGCACGGAGGATCCAGACGAGGCCCCCGCTTCGATCCTGCGCAAGACCGATCTGTGCACGCAGCGCGAAGCGGAGGGCGTGTACCACAAGGTCGACCTTTTGGTGCACAACACCTCGCCCGCTCGGGACGTCGACTCGACACCTGGTTCGTGAAGACCCCGGGACCGCGTGGCAACGAGCCAGGCGGTCCCGAGGAAGTGCGTCACGGACATTGGGTTTCCGGCGCGATTCGCGGGCAAGCGCGACGGAAGCTCCCGTTCGTCATCGACGAACGAGGGGGCGTTTTAGAGGCGAATTCGAAGCGGAACAAGGGCTTTCCGGCGCGAATCCGGCCTTTTCGACCCTGAAAAGCGCCTGAACCCCCTGTTACTCGCCGTTCTCGGGCTTCTTTCCTCGTTTCGAACCAAAGTAGACGCGCCCCTCGAGCCCCGGTGGAAGACACGACATCTCGCGTGTTGCGTCGGGATCGTCGTGTGCGTAGCGGTACCCCCCCCCGTAGCCGGCCTGCTTCATCAATGCCGTCGAGGCGTTGCGCAGATGCTTCGGCACCGGTTCCGCGGCGGTGCCCTGAACGTCCTTGCGCGCCCGCCCCAGGCCGACGTACAGCGCGTTGCTCTTGGGCGCGCGCGCCAGATACACCGCGGCCTGGACCAGTGCGAGATCGCCCTCTGGGTAGCCGAGTCGATGGAACGCATCGGCGGCATCGAGGGTGATGCGCAGGGCGAAGGGGTCGGCGAGACCGACGTCCTCGCTCGCGATCCGGATCAAACGGCGCGCGAGGTAGGTCCCGTCCTCGCCCGCCTCCATCATGCGCGTCAGCCAGTACAGGGCCGCGTCCTGGTCGGAGTTGCGAATGCTCTTGTGCAGCGCCGAGATCAGGTTGTAGTGCTCTTCGCCGCTCTTGTCGTAGTGCAAGAGCTTGTGCTGCAGAGCCTCGTCGACGAGCGCGGCGTCGACCTCGCCTCCATCGGGCAGCAGCGCCGCGACCGTCTCGAGCGCGGTCAGCGCACGTCGCGCGTCGCCATCGGCTGCGTGCGCGATGCGCTCGAGCACCGCATCCTCGATGGCGATCGAACCACCGAGGCCGCGGTCCGAGTCGACGGCCGCACGCAGGATGCGAACAACGTCGCCCGGCGTCAGCGGCTCGAGCAACAGCGCGCGACAACGTGACAGCAGAGCGCCGATCACCTCGAACGAGGGATTCTCGGTCGTCGCACCGATCAACAGGACGTCGCCACGTTCGACGTACGGCAGGAACGCGTCCTGCTGCGCCTTGTTGAAGCGGTGAATCTCGTCGACGAAGACCAGCGTGCGCGCGTCACTGCGGGCGCGCTCGACCTCGGCCTCGGCCATCACCTTCTTGATCTCCTTGATCCCGGAGAGAACGGCGGAGTACGGGACGAAGCGCATGCCGCTCTGACGCGCGATCAACAGGGCGAGCGTCGTCTTGCCGACGCCCGGCGGGCCCCACAGGATCAGGCTCTGGCGCTGTTCGCCGCGCGCAACCTTCGACAGGATCTTGCCCGGTCCGACGAGGTGCTCTTGGCCGACGTAATCTTCCAGGCTCGTCGGCCGCATGCGGTCGGCGAGCGGCGCATCCGCGGGCGGCGGGGCGAAGGGGTCTGCTCCGGGCGCCGCACCGTCGTCGAAGAGCGTCATGCGTCGCGCTCCGTGCGACCGGCCGCGTACAGGAGCAAGGAGGCCGCGACGGTCACGTTCAGCGACTCGACCGCACCACGCATCGGAATCGTCACCGGTTCGAAGCGCGCGCACACCTCCAGCGCCGCCCCGGTCTCGGCGCCGACCCACAGCGCGATCGGCCCCGACCAGTCGAAGTCCGCGAGCGCGGTCCCCCCGCGCGTCGCCGCAGCGACCTGCCGCACGTCGCGCGCCGCGAGCGCGTCGGCGGCCGCGGCGGCGCTCTCCACGCGCACGATCGGGAGCCGCAAGAGGCTGCCCATCGAGCCGCGCAGCGCCTTGGCGTTCCACGGGCTCGCGCCGCCGCGCACGAACACGACCGCCCGCGCCCCGGCGGCCTCGGCGCTCCGCGCGAGCGCCCCCGCGTTGCCCGGATCGGCGACGCCGGCAATCACGAGCAGCAGCGTCCCGGCGTCGAGCTCGAGCTCCTCCAGCTGCAGCCCCTCTGGCTCGCGGGCGAGCGCGACGACGCCCGGCGGTGTTTTCTGGCCCGAGACCTTGGCGAGCAGAGCGCCGTCGAGTCGGCGCAGATCGCCCGCTCGACCGCTCGCCTCGAGCTCCTCGGCCAGCGCGCCCTTGGATTCGGCGACGAGCACGAGCTCGAGCAAGTGACCGGTGGCGATCGCATCTCGCACCAAACGCTCGCCCTCGAGGACGATCACACCCGCCTCCTTGCCCGCGAGGGCCGCACCGACCCGTTTCAGGGCCGGATTCGAACGAGAACGGATCACCTCGGCGTCACGCGGCATGGCCGTGTTTTATAGCATCGTCCGCTCGATGACCGATCTGCGAACGGGAAGGGTCGTGCGTGTCGACGCAAAGGTGTGCCACGTCGAGGTCGACGGGGAGGTGCTGCTCGCCTCGCCGCGCGGCTCGCTCTTCGAGGAGCTCGAAGGGCGCAAGAACCCGATCGCGGTGGGCGACCTCGTCGAGATCTCGCTCGATGGTGACCCGGTCGGGATCGAACGCGTCCTCGAGCGCCGCAACTACCTCGGCCGGCGCGCGTCCTCGCACGACCCGCGGGAGCAGGTGCTGGTCGCGAACGTCGACCAGCTGTTCGTCGTCGGCTCGCTCGCACAGCCGGGGTTCTCGAGCAACCGCACCGACCGCATCCTCGCCGCGTGCTGCTGGCACGAGATCCCCGCGCACCTCGTGCTGAACAAGATCGACCTCGCGCGCGAGGGCGAGCTCGGGCGCATCCGCGCCACCTACGAGGCGATCCCGATCGACGTGATCGAGACGTGCGCAAAGGATGGCCGCGGCGTCGACGAGCTCGCCGCCGCGATGGCGGGCAAGGTGTCGGTCTTCTACGGCGCGTCGGGCGCGGGCAAGTCGACGCTCCTCAACCGCATGCAGCCCGGGCTCGACATCCGCGAGGGCAAGGTCAGCAAGTACTGGAAGGCGGGCCGCCACACGACGAGCCACTCGCAGCTGCACGCGCTCGACAGCGGCGGCTGGGCGATCGACACGCCCGGCATCCGCGTGTTCCGCCTGCACGAGCTGCGGCGCTGCGACGTGCGCGACCTGTTCCCCGACTTCGAGCCGTTCCAAACGAACTGCAAGTTCCCCAACTGCACGCACGACCACGAGCCCGACTGCGCGGTGTTCGACGCGGTCGACGCCGAGGAGCTCGCGGCGTCGCGCTACTCGAGCTACCTCGAGATGCTGGAAGAGGTCGATCCGGAGACGGCGCTGGACGAGGACGCTCCGCCCAGCGACGACGAGTGAATCAGCCGCCAGCCCCACGACGCGAGGAGCAGGAGCAAGCAGATGGCGATCGCGCGTGAACCGATCGGTCCGAGCAACACCGCACCCAAGTCCTTCTTCCGCACGTGCATCCAGATCGCCCACAGAGCGAGGAGCGGCAAGCCGATCGCGAGCAGGAAGCCGAAGGGTTGGTTCGCGACCGCGGCGCGCGGCTCGCCGTGAACAAGCAGCGCGACCGAGGTCGTCACGCCGCACGTCGGACACGGCACGTTCCAGCGTTCGCGGATGCCGCACGCCGGCAGGCCGAGCTGCTCGTGGGTGCCGTGGCCGCGGGGATCGGGATCGAGCTGCGTGCCGAGAACCAGGACCGCGACCGCGCTCGCCACGAGGGCGATCAGGATGGGCAGATGCAGGGGGCTACGGGACACGGGTCGAGCGGGTCACGGCGTCACCATGACCGTCACGGCGTCCGTCCACCCCGCTCCGGAGAAGGCGGCTGACGAACGGCTCAGCGCTTGAAAACTGAACGGCTGACCGATGAGGATCGGCAAGTCCGGGACGTAGACCGTGTGCAGGACAGGATCGGACGTCTGCACCTTGTGCGTCGCGACGAGCTCGAGCAAGGGTTCGGGCAACCAGCGATCCCCGAACGGCGTCGCCACCGGCGTCGGCAGCTGCAAGCTGCGCGCGAGCCACAACACCGTGAAGTCACCGGGATCAGCGTGCACTTCGATCGCGAGCTTCTTTCCGATGCCGACCGCTTGCGGAGCGGCGAGCGTGCGCAGCTCGAGCGCCCCCATGTCGCCAGCGCCGTGGTGGTTCAAATCGCCGTCGTTGCCGCGCTCGAACCCAGTGAGGTCCGGGCCATTCGAAGTGGGGATCGCATCGACGCAGCCCGTGTGGAAGCCGAGTCGGTAGTCGTGGTGCTCGGGGTCGCGGAAGAGCGGGTCGACGGAGATATTGCCGGCTCCCGGAGGGAGCATGTCGCCGACGTTGCAATCGGTGGCCGTGACGTTCGCACCCAGGTCAGTGCCGTTGCCGTACACGATGCTCTCACGCACCCAGCGCTGGGTCCAGAATCCGACGCCCGTGTTGCTGTTGTTCGCAATCGTGCAACGCAGGACGCTGCCAGTCTCCACGTAGACCCCGACGCTCCCGCCGGCGATCACGGAGTTGCGCACGGCGACACTCGCTGTCCCCGGCATCCAGGCGATGCTCGAGACTCCGCCGGTGCAACCCAGGATCCGGCAGCGGTCGATCGTCGTGCTGTTGTCGCAGTCGAGGCCCGCTTCCACATACACTCCGGCGGTGAGGTTCTTGAACGTGCAGTCGACCAGCTCGAGGTCGATCATGTTCCAGTCGCTGTTGGCGACGTCGACGCCTCGGTTGCCGTCAACGATCTCGACCCGTGTGAGGTCGACGCAGTGGAAGCCGAACAGCTCGTGCGCGTACATGTCGACGCCATAGTTGCAGCCCCGGATCACCACGTCGCTGACGGTGAGTGTGACGTCGCCGACACTCGCAACCAGAATGTCGAACGCGTCGGCGCTGTCCACGATCGTCACATCCGTAACGGTCAAGTCAACTGAGCCGCTCTCCGTTCCAATCGAGAAGGCGTCGGCAGGGCTGCTCAAGATCGTCACTTCGCGCCCTCCATCGCCCGTGACCGTGAGCTGCCCCTGGGGCACGAACGGAAACACCTCACCGTGCGCCGCGTCGTAGACGCCCGGCAACAGGTGCAGCGTGTCGCCCGCTCCCGGCCCGATCTGCTCCAAGGCGTACGTGATCGTGCGCCAAGCATCGGTCGCAGCGGTGCCCCCATTGGAGTTGTCGCCGTTCACGGCGTCGACGTACCAATCGTCAGCCGAAGCCAACGGTGCGATGAGAGGAACAACGAGCAAAGCGCTGAAGTTCATATGCGGACCTCCGCCCCTCATTGTGATGAAGAACGCGAGTTTGCGCACCTACCGTCCGCGCGGATGCCCCCGACCCGACCGCGCAGCCCTCCGGGCCCCGACGCTTGCGCCCCCCCTGCCGCCACACCGTCAGGTGTGGCGCCAGCAAACAGCGTTAGTTGAAATCGTAGATGTAGCTCAGCCGCTCTTTGTTCAGGATCAGGTACTCGAGCCCGGCGAGCTTCTTCAAGTCACCGTCCCCGTGATCCTTGAACCCGCGCAGCTTGGGCGTGCGCATGACGAAGAAGCGGCGCGTCGCCTTGTCACTGATCTCGTAGGCCTGGGAGCGGATCTCGCCGGCGATCTCGATGTTCAGGTTGCCGGTGAAGAACACGCGCACGCGGTTGAGGTCCTGCTTTTGCGCCAGGTCGCGGCGGGTGCCGTCGCCAGCCTCGTCGAGGAACTCATGCGCCGCGAGGACCTCGTCGACGTTCATGTGCAAGAGCGGCGTCTTGATCTGCTGACACGAGTTCAGGTCGATCAGCGTCGCGTCGCGGATCTTCAGGAAGTACTTGCGGTGCTCGTCCATGAGCTTGGACAGCCGCGTGTACTTGTTCTCGACGTTCCCCTTGATGAGGAAAGAGTCCGTCAGGAAGAGGTCCGAGCAGAGCGTGAGCATCTTGGTCGATCAGCGTCGTTGAGGTCGTCGAGACCCCCGCGCAGAGCGCCCACCAGGTACAGCGACCCGGTGACGAGCACCCAACCCTCGCTGGCGGATCGGAGCGCGGCGGCGAGGGCCATGTGGGGCTTCTCGTACGCCACAGCGTCCAGACCAGCCTGCCGCGCGTGCTCGGTGAGCTCGTCGGCCGAGAGATGGATCCCGCTCGGAACGGAGGTGCAGTGGGCCCTATCGACACGCCCGGCCAACGCCTTGAGGCAGCGTTCGACCTGCTTGTCCCGACCCAGGACGAGGACCACCTGGGGGAGCCCTCTCAATCCTGGATCGGTCTCGAGCTCGGACATCAGCCGAGCGAGGCTCTCGGGTACGTGCGCACCGTCGAGGACGACCGGAATCCCATCCTGGACCCGGCGTTCCAGACGCCCCGGGAGCCGGGCGGCGGCGCGCGCACGCTCGTCCAACACCTCGGGGCCGAGCCCTGCGTGACCGCGCCCCTCGAGCGCCGCGAGAACTGTGCGCGCCAAGGCGAGGTTGGTGGCCTCGATCGTTTGTTCCGGGGCGACGACGCACACGTCCATCCCGAGCTCCGCCGCGCAGGCCATCAAGACCGCGCCCGCGTCCTCGTCGGCTCCGAGGCTCGCATCCTCCGCCACGCCGCAGACGAAGCTCGCGCCCGCTTTGAGAATGCCGGCCTTCTCACGTGCGATGCGCACGCGCGTTCCGCCCAGGACCGAGGTGTGTTCGAGCGCGATGCTGGTCACGACGCACACCTCGGGAGTCACGACGTTGGTCGAATCGAGACGACCACCCAGCCCGACCTCGACCACGGCCCAGTCGACACCCGCTTCGGCGAACACGAGGAACGCCGTCGTCGTGACGATGTCGAACCACGTCGCGTCGCGCGCCGCCGTCTCGGCCCGCACAGCCTCCTCGCGCGCATCGAGCGCACGCGTCAGCGCGTCCGCAAGCACGCCATCCTCGATCTCGGCGCCGTTCAGCTTGATGCGCTCGTTCATGCGCTCGACGTGCGGCGAACCGTAGACACCGACCGTGTGGCCCGCACGCGTGAGCCCCGCGCCGACGAGCGCGCACACCGACCCCTTTCCCTTCGTGCCCGCGACGTGCACGCAGCGCAGCGCCACGTGCGGGTCCCCCACACGCGCGAGCAAGTCACGCGCGGGAGCGAGCTCGACACGCATGCCCGCTGTGCGATCACGGCGCTCCCAATCGACGAGTCCAGCGAGGCGCGCGAGCGCGTGCGCGAGTTCGGTCGGAGGCGATTCCCCGCTCTTCATCGTTGGGCTCTACCTAATTGAGACACGCTATCGGCGGTCGCAGTAACAAATGGCGGGGTCGATGTACGATAGAGCCCTGGGAGGCCCCCCAGCAGTAACATGAGTGAACTTCTCCATCGCATCAAGGTCTTCGTCTACCGCATCAACGAAGGGCTGCCGCACTACCTCCTCCTCAAGCCCGACCAGGGGATCGAGGCGATGTGGGGCCCGATCCAAGGCGACCTGGGATTCGGCGAAAAGCTCGAGAGCGCGATCCGTCGCAAGGTGATGGACGACACAGGTATGTCGCCGCCAGGGCAACTCCTCGATCTGCAGATGCCCGGTCGTTGGACGATCGGCGACGAGGAGATCGTCGAGTGGTCGTTTGGTTTTCACTCGATCACGCAGCCGGACCCGGAGCGGATCCAGCGGCATTGGGCGCAGTACCGTTGGGCGGAGTTCGGCGATGCCTATCCGCGCCTGGGGTTCGAGATGGATCGCGCGGCGATCATGCGCCTGCATACGTTGCTGAACGCGGCGTAGACGCACGGCCGACTCACTCGTCGCCGACTGGCTTCAAGCTCAGCACGAACTCCTCGAGTTCTTCGGTCGCGCTTGCCGTGAAGCGCTCGACGATCTGCGGCTCGGGGTAGGCGTAGGCCGAGGGCTTGCCCCCGAAGTACAACGCGACGCGACCCGGCGGCACCCAGAGCTCGAACGCCCCTGACTTGTCGCTGATGTCGTGGTCGAGGTTCGGCGAGGTTCCGTACTCGTGCGGCTCGATGGCGATCACGGTCGCCCGTGCAACGGGCTTGCCGGTGACCGCATCGATGACCTGGCCGGCCACGCGGACCGGAGCGCCCATGTCCAGGCCGACCTCACGCGTCGTGCCGGCCTCGATCTCCACCGGACGGGGTCGCAGGACCCAACGCCGATCCGCGGTCGTCGCGGAGAGCGAGTAGGAACCAGCGGCCAGCCCTTCGATGCGGAACTCACCGGCCTCGTCGGCCTGTGTGCGGATCGACTCGTGAACCCAGCTGTCGGGCACTTCCTCAGGTCGAAGAGACACGCTCACCCCGGCGAGTGTCTGGCCGGCGTCGTCGTGGACCGCACCCGCCAGAATGCCCTCGGCGCGCAGGGTGATGTGCACTGAGTCGGCGATCGGAACGTAGCCTCGCCCGACGTTTGCGTACTGGCCCTGTCCCAGCCCCGCCGCTTCAGCCATCAGATAGATCTGTCCGCCGACCGGCAGGTCCGGAAGCTCGAAGCGCCCTAGTGGTGTGATTCACTCTTGTGCGGCATTTTGGTCGGCCCGTACCCGCCCGCTGCTGCGTTGCGCCTCCTCCGAGACTTGCAGCGAAGTCGCGTCGTCGCTGCGCCTTGCAGCGAACGCGTACGCACCGACCAAGATGCCGCACAAGAGTGAATCACACCACTAGCCCATCGACGCGGCACTCGAACTGCTCGGACAGCGCCGAGTCGAGTCCGGGGAACGAGGAGCTGCGGGGGAAGGATCCTCCGCGCTCCAGCCGCTCCCACAGCCCTTCCGACGCGTCCACTTCCGCCGGTCGCGCGGCGAGCGCTTCGCGCCTCGACCGCCGCGAGTCCCCACGGCGCCAGTCGCGCAGCTGATTGCGCATCACGCTGGCCAGCCACCCCCGCGGCGACCCGCTGGCCGCCGGCGGGTGGCGCAGGGCCGCGACCCAGGTGTCCTGGGCCAGGTCCTCGGCGAGCGCGCGGTCGGGAACCAGGCTGCGGGCCAAGGAGCGCACGAATCCCTCGTGTTCGATCAGGGCTGCAATCGTCTGCTTGGAGCTCATGCGGGGGACACCCCGCTCGAGGACTCAGTGTTGCACGAATCTCGATTCTCTCGAGGGAACCGTGCCTCAGCCAAAGAGCGGCAGGCCCGCGTACTCCCCTCCCAGCACCACGCTCGCATCCGCCCCGAACCAATCCCCGACCAGCGCCGAGTACACCGATCGGAAGTCCGTCGTGAACGCCAGGTCGCCCTCGTCGAGCTCCGTCAAGGAAGGATGCTCTCCATAGAGCCCGCCCTTCACCCCGGCCCCGACGACGAACACCGGCCCGGCCTTTCCGTGATCGGTCCCCGCCGACGCATTCTCCTTGACGCGGCGTCCGAACTCCGAGAACACGATGACCGCCGTGTCGCGGCCAGCTTCGGTGCGGGCGAGGTCCTGTACGAACGATCCCAGCGCCAAATCGAGGACCTGCATCAGGCCGTCGTGGCGGTTCTTCTGCTGGGCGTGGGTGTCGAACTTGCCGAGGGTGGTCGAGAACACGCGCGCGCCCAAACCGCTATGGATCATCGCCGCGATGTCGTGCAGACCCGCGCCGAGGGCGGTGCGCGGGTACTCGACGGGGGTCCGGTAGCGCGCGACGGCGCCGCGGATCTGGGCGGAGGATTCGTTCGCGTCGTCGAGCAGGCCGCGCAGGCGGCGGATCGCGGCGTCGCGGCCGGAGTTGCGGCTCGATGTCGCCTCGCGCTTCTCGTCGAGTCGCTCGCCCGCCATTCGATAGGCGACTGCTTCGTCGGCCGCACCGAGCCACTTGTAGCCCGTCGGCGACTCGAGGCTGATCGCCGGGCGAGCGATCGAATAGACCGAGTACGGCGCTTCGCGTCCGACGTGCACGACCGTGCTGCTCCGCGCGGCGGCGGAGAACGCCGAGGCGTCGAGGCGACCGAGCCAGCCGTCGCCGGACGAACGCCCGTCCGCACGCGCGGTGTGCCACACCTCGAGCGACTTGAAGTGCGAGCGGGGCGCATCCGGATAGCCGACCCCCTCGACGATCGCCAGTCCTCCGGCGTCCCACAGCTTGCGCATCCTCTTCAGGTTCGGGTGCAGACCGCGGTAGTCGTCGAGGCGCAGCACGCTCTTGGCCGGCACCCGGGTCGCCTTGCGCGCCGCGCCGTAGGCGTCGTCGGCGTAGGGGACGACCGCGCTCAGCCCGTCGTTGCCGCCCGAGAGCTGGATCACGACGGCGCGGCGGCCAGGGCGTTCACCGAGGAACCGGCCCGCCGCGAGGGCGGACGGGGAGGTGAACGCCAGAGAGCCGGCGAGCGAGAGTCCGCCACGAAGAAGGTCGCGTCGATCAGTGAGTAGCATGGCTTTCCTTGGCTCTTCCGTGGCTCTCAGTGCAGCTGGGCTTCGGGCAGGGACAGGATCAGGTGCGCTACGCGGCGCAAGAGTCGCTCGCCGGAGCCGCGCGGCAGCTTCCGGCCCAGGCCGGCATCCTCGCGCTCGCGCGCGAAGTGGGCGACGAGCATCGCGCGCGTCTCGGCGGGCGGCTCGATCGCGAGCAACTCGTCGAGCAGGTAGTCGACGACCTCCTCGTCGGTCCTCAGGCGCAGCTTGCCGATGCGGAACGCGAAGTGGACGCGTGGCCGGTAGCCCGCCCGATCGAGCCCGCGCAGGAGGCGCGTCAGCTCGCTGTTCTTGCGCTGCTCGGCGCTGCGCGGCGACTCCGGCACCATCTGCTCGGTGTCCGACATCATCGGCTCGCCCTGCATCATCGCCTCGTCCGTGGCGTCGCTCGCCGGGTCGTCGGGGACGTCGACGGCGAGCAGCTCGAGCTCGGCGCGATCGTCGAGGTCTTCGGTCTCGACTTCGCCGAGCACCATGCCGACCAGGTTCCCGCGCATCATCAGCGTCGAGGTCGAGATCCAGGCCTCGCCGCCTTCCCAACCCTTGACGTTCGGCGGGTCGCCGAGACGCTCGCCGAGCATCGCGGCGCCCAGCACGACGAACTGTGGGCGAATCCGCGTGCCGAGCCGACGCATCGAACCGACGAGGAAGTCGATCGGCGAGGCGACGCGTGCGCCGATGATGTCCTCGCGGTAGAAGTCGGGGTCGAGGAACAGCGTGCGCAACAGAGGCTCCAGCTCGTAGCCACCGTCGCGCAGAAGCGCCGCGTAGCGTTCGAGTCGCTGGGCCTCGGGCTCGACTCCCTCGAAGTAGTGGATCAAGCGGCCAGCGATGTACCGCGCGCACTGCTCTTGTGCGAGCAGGATGTCGGCCAGATCGCTCGCGTCATGCCGGCCGCGGGCACCGAGGATGTCCTTCGGGCCGTAGTCGTGCCGACGTGCGAAGAAGCGGTACGTGCCGCCGGGCTGAAAGGAGTGACCGGTGAGGGCGCGCGCCGCCTCCTTGACGTCGCTCTCGGTGTAGTGGCCCTCACCCAAGCTGAAGAGCTCCATCACCTCGCGCGCGAGGTTCTCGTTCGGCTTGCCCTTCTTGTTCGTGTTGTTGTCGAGGTACCGCAGCATCGCCGGGTCCTTCAGGATCGCCTTCAGGAGCGTCGCGTAGCTGCCCGTCGCGTTGTCGCGGAAGAGCTGGTTCTGGTCGATCATCCAACGCGAACGCTTGACCGTCTGGAACGAGCTGGTGAGGAGCCCGTGCCAGAAGAGCGTCATCCGTTCGCGCAACGGATCGTCGGCGGTGATCAGGCGCTCGACCCACCACTCGAGGAACGCCTGGTACTGGCGGCGATCCTTCTGCCGCGCGAGCTGCCGCAGCCGCCGGCGCTCGTCGCCGGAGACCTTGCGCATCTCGCGCAGGCGCTCGACGTCGCCCTCGGGATCCTCGACGTAGAAGGGCTCCGACCCGCGCGGAGCGAGCAGGTGCTCGACCAGCGCCTCCGGCCCAGCCTCGACCCAGCGCCGGATCTCGGCCGGCCGCGCGCCGAAGCCGGCGCGGTTGAAGAGGTGCTCGGCGGCCCGCGCATCCCACTCCAGCTTCGCCTCGGTCTCCGCGGGCTCCTGGGCACTGGCGGGGAACATCAGCGCGAGGCTGGACAGAAGGGCGACTTGGATCTCGGTCATCGTGGTTCCTCGGTCGGGGCGAACTGTCGAACCCGCTGCTGCCCGCGAGGTTTCGGGGTGGGGTCTACGCTCGCGGGGACCATAATGTGGCGCTCACCTCCCCATTACGGACGGGAGGCCCCCAGGCCGCAAGGCCAACGTTCCAGCCCGGTCCACGGGACCCGATTCTGACAGGAGATTCGCATTCCTCCCGCGCCGCGCTGCTTGCAGGAATTCCTCGCCCGCCTGCGTTCCGAGGGTGAGCTCGTCGAGGTCGATGTCGAAGTCGATCGTGAGCTCGAGGCCGCCGAGGTGCACCGCCGCGTCATCGCAGCCGGCGGGCCGGCTGTCTTGTTTCGAAACGTCCGTGGCGCCGAGTTCCCGCTCGTCACCGGGCTCTTCGGAACCCGGCGCCGCGTCGAGCTCGCCTTCGGGTCGCGGCCAGAGGCCCTGATCACCCGCGCCGCCAAGCTGCCCGAAGAGCTGATGCCACCGTCGCCGCGGAGCCTGTGGCAGCAGCGCGGCCTGTTCGCGGACCTCGCCAAGATCGGCCTGAAGCGCCGCGGCCGCGGGCCGGTCACCGAGGTCGTGTCGAACCCGGCGCGCCTCACGCGGCTCCCCGCGCTCAAGACGTGGGCGCGCGACGGCGGCCGCTTCATCACTCTGCCACTCGTCTACACCGAGCATCCCGAAACGGGTGGACACAACCTCGGGATGTACCGCATCCAGCTCGCGGACGACGACACGGCGGGACTGCACATGCAGATCGGCAAGGGCGGCGGGTTCCACCTCGACGCCGCCGAACGCCTCGGTCGCGCGTTTCCCGTCAACGTCCACGTGGGCGGTCCGCCGGCCCTGATGCTCGGCGCGATCGCGCCGCTGCCGGAGAACGCTCCCGAGCTCTTGCTGACGAGCCTGATGCTCGGCAAGCGCCTGGAGCTCGCGCGCAACCCCGCCGGGCCACTCCCGGTCGTCGCGCGCGCCGAGATGTGCCTGGTCGGCGAAGTCGCGCCCGGTGCGCGCCGGCCGGAGGGACCGTTCGGCGATCACTACGGCTACTACTCCGAGACGCACGACTATCCGTGGTTCACGTGCAAGGCGCTGTTGTCGCGCAAGGATGCGGTGTTTCCGGCAACGGTCGTCGGCAAGCCGCGGCAGGAGGACTTCTTCATCGGGGACTACCTGCAGGAGCTCATGTCCCCACTGTTTCCGGTCGTCATGCCGTCGGTCGTGGATCTGTGGAGCTACGGAGAAACGGGCTACCACTCGCTGTCCGCCGCCGTGGTACGCGAGCGCTACAAGCGCGAAGCGATGGTCTCGGGCTTTCGCATTCTCGGCGAGGGTCAGCTCTCCCTCACCAAGTTCCTCCTCTTGACGGACCGCGCGGTCGATCTGCGCGACTTCGCGGCGACGCTCTCGCACGTGCTCGCGCGCGCCGATTTCCGCACGGATCTCTTCGTGTTCTCGAACCTGTCGATGGACTCGCTCGACTACGCCGGACCGCGGATCAACGAGGGATCGAAAGGGATCTTGCTCGGGACCGGCGAGCCGATCCGCGTGCTGCGGACCGAGTTCAGCGGCACGCCGGGGCCCGCCATTCGCCGCGTCGAGGTCTTCACGGCGGGCTGCCTCGTGGTCGAGACGGCAAGCTACGAAGAGGATGAGGACGCGCCCTCAAAGGTCGCGCGCGACCCGGCCCTCGCCGACTGGCCGCTCCTCGTCGTAACGGACGATGCACGCCGCGCGGCACGCAGCGCGATGAACTTCCTGTGGACGACGTTCACGCGCTTCGACCCGGCCTCCGACCTCTACGCCGCCGCGATCGACACCGTGCACCACCACGTTTCCTTCTCGCCGCCGATCGTCATCGACGCCCGGATGAAGCCGAGCTACCCCGAAGAGCTGTTCTGCGACGAGGACACGGCCAAGCGCGTCGACGAGCGTTGGCGCGAGTACTTCCCCGCGCGGTCGGTCGAGATGGGTGATTCCGACCGCGCCCACTTGGATTGAGGCGCGCGAGCCGACTCAGGAGCCGCTCGCGATCGAGGGGACCTGCTGGCGCCGAACGACCGCGCCCTCGAGGAGGTAGATCAGGTCCTCGATGCGCCTTGTCGACTTCGACGGTCTGGGCGGTGGCGATGCCGGCACCGAACGCGAAGATGGCGCCGAGGTGCGACGTACGGATGAGGAACATCTGGGATTGGCCTTGGTTTCAGTTGGGATACTGTCTTGCCGTGACGCCCCCAATGCCGTCGGCCGCGGTGAACCGTGAATGAGCTGACGATCAAAGCTGGATGAATGCCGCTGCACCAAGATCTACTCTTCCCACGTCGCCCTTCATGATTCCCTTGAGATCGCTCTGGACGCCGGCATGCGCGGTGCTCTTTGCCGGTGTCACGCTCGGGCAGGAGTTCACCGCGCGATTGATGTACGACGCGATCGAGAGTGGCGGCGATACGCTCGACGACACGGCGCGCTTCCGCCGCCAACGCCTGATGGCCAACTGGCGAGAGGGTCGATTCCGCGTCCGCGCCCAAGCGGAGTTCGCTGGCGACGCGCGCTTCCTCGAGCTCTACGGCGAACTCGACGAACTTCCCCTTGGCAGCCTGCGCGTCGGACACTTCCGCGAACCGCAGGGCCTCGAGGCGAACACGAGCAGCGCCTACTCGAGCTTTCTCGAGCGGGCGGCGCCGATCGACGCCTTCACGCCGGGCCGTAGCCAAGGAGTGCGCGTCGCAGGCCAGCGGGGCGGCTGGGGTTGGGGCGCGGGCGTCTTCCGCACGGCCGATGACGTCGACGCCGAACATGGGGACGGTCGCTCGTTCACCGGCCGGCTCACGCGCACGTTCGGCGACGTCGAGCCGGCGGAGACGCTCGTGCACGCCGGTCTCTCCGCGAGCCTGCTGGACCCAGGCGACGATCCGGTGCGCCTGCGCGCGCGCGCCGGCACGAATCTGGCGCCACGGCTGATCGATACCGGCGACCTCGCCGTACGCGACCAGCAGACTCTCGGGCTCGAAGCAGCCTGGCGTAGCGGCCCCGTCTCGGTTCAAGCCGAGTCACTCGTCACATGGCTCGACCTCGAACAAGAGGGGTCCGCTCAGCTCGCCGGCACGTACGCGCAGCTCACTTACACGTTGACCGGGGAAGGCCGGCGCTACTCGCGCTCGCGCGCCGCGTTCCTGGGCATCGAGCCGACGACGTCGACGCTCGAGGGCGGGTCCGGAGCATGGGAGCTCGCCGCCCGAATCGCGCGCACGGACCTTTCCGACGGCTCCGTGCGCGGCGATCGCCAGGACGACTACACGCTCGGCGTCAACTGGTATTGGACCGATCGGGCGCGCGCGATGCTCGAGTGGGTCCACGTCGAGATCGATGAGGCGGGCGAGGACGAAGACTTCTTGCTCCTGCGCCTGCAGCTCGGCTTCTGACAAGCGTTGCGCGCGAGCGTCAACCGATCAACGGCACGCGAACGCGGAACGTGCTGCCCTTGCCGACCTCGCTCTCGACGCTGACGTCGCCATTCATCGCCAGCACCAGGTGCTTGACGATCGATAGGCCCAGGCCGGTCCCGCCGAGCTCCCGCGAGCGGGCCTTGTGGACACGGTAGAAGCGCTCGAAGATCCGCTCGAGGTCCTCCTTCGGAATGCCGAACCCGGTGTCGCGCACCTCGAGCGTCGCGTGGCTCGCGTCGCACCGCAGCGTCGCGGTGACGTGTCCCCCCTCCGGCGTGTACTTGATCGCGTTGTCGACCAGGTTGCCCGTGACCTGCGTGAGCGACTCGCGGTCGCCCGCGACGCGCACGGGCTCGGACGGGACCTCCACCTGGCAGGTGACGCCATTGCCACGCACGTCGTCCTCCGAGCGCTTGACGGACTCGGCGAGGACGCCAACCCAGTCGACGCTGACCAGCGCTAGTCCGCCTTCTCGTTCCTCGATGCGAGCGAGGCTCAGAAGATCGGCGACGAGGTGGTTGAGGCGCTGAACGTTCGACTCGATCTTCTCGAGGAAGCGACGGTTGTTGGCCTCGTCCTCGAGCGCGCCGTCGAGCAGCGTCTCGACGTAGCCCCGGATCGAGGTCAGGGGAGTCTTGAGCTCGTGCGAGACGTTCGCGACGAAGTCGCGGCGGATGCTCTCGAGGCGCTTGAGCTCAGTCATGTCGTCGAAGACGAGCACGACGCCGCTCTCGTCGTCCGAGCGGTAGCGATGCGCGGTGACCAGGAGCTTCATCTCGCGCCCGTCCTTGTCGAACGAGAGCTCGGCCCGGGCGGCGTCGTCGCCGCGCCGCGCCTCCTCCAGGACCGCATCGAGCCCGGCGAGGCGCACGGCCTGTCGCAACCGCGTGCCCTTCTGAACGTCGTGACGCCCGCCAAAGAGCCGGCGCGCGGCGTTGTTCGAGAACGCGATCCGGTCGTCGCTGTCGATCGCGACGACGCCTTCGATCATGCCGGCCAGCATCGCGCGCAGCTGGGCTTCATCGGAGGAGACCGAGCGGATGCGCTCGGTGATCTCGATGCCGAGCCGGTTGAGCGCGTCGGCGAGGATGCCGAGCTCGTCGCTCGACGGGCACACGCGCACGTCGTAGTTGCCGCCCAGAATGCCCTCGGCGGCATTTGTCATCTCGGTGACCGGGGCCGTGATGCGGCCCGCGATCACAACGCCGACACCGAGCGCCAGGATCGATCCGATCAGCGCCCCAACGAGGACACGGTGCGTGGTGGCCGCGAGCAGCTCGTCGACGTCCTCGGTCGGCATCGACACGCGGACCGCGCGCGAGTCGTCGCGCGAATGGGCGACGTAGAACATCTCGCGCTCCAGCGTCCGGCTCCTGCGCACCCCGCGCCCGAAACCTTGCTCGAGCGCCTCTTGCACCTCTCGGCGGTCGAGGTGGCTCTCCATGTTCGACGGATCCTCGTGCGTGTCGACGCTGACGGCACCGTCGCGGTCGATGACGGTGACCCGCACGCCCGTGCGGTCGGCGTAGTCCTGCGCAGCGCGGCGCACGCCCTCGATGAGCAGGGGGTCCGCGGCCTCGTCGACGAAGTGCCACGAGCCGATCGCCTGTGCGCGCAACGAGCTCTCGAGACGGTCGAGCAGCGAGGACCGCAAACGACCCGCCACGAGCAGACCGATCACGACGGCCGTCAGCGCGACGAGCGCGGCGTACGACGCGTAGAGTCTCCAGAAGAATCGTGACCGGAACATCGTGCGCTCGGCGGCGAGCCGCCCGAATCCAGCCTAGCAGCTAGTGGTGTGAGTCCTTTGCTCAATCACGGCACTTGTAGCCGACGCCACGCACGGTCGCGATCAGGTCGGAGCTGGAGCCCAGCTTCTTGCGAATCGAGCTGACGTGCACGTCGACGTTGCGCTCGAGGATCAGCGTCTCGCCAGCGGTGATGCCGTCGACGAGCTCCTCGCGCGAGTACACGCGTCCGGGGTAAGAGGCGAGCCTCCAGAGCAGCCGGAACTCGGCGCGCGTCAGCGGCACCAGCTCGCCTTCGACGTGGCACTCGAAGCGGTCGCTGTCGATCGATACGCCGTGCAGCTCGATGCGAGTCTTCTGCACCGGCGCCTTGCCACGCCGCAGGACGGCGCGGATGCGCGCGGTCAGCTCGCGCGGACTGAAGGGCTTGGTGACGTAGTCGTCGGCCCCCATCTCCAGGCCGAGGACGACATCGCTCTCCTCGCCTTTCGCCGTGACCATGAGGACCGGCACACCCGCGGTCTGCTCGTCGCGCTTGAGAGCGCGGCAAACCTCCAAACCGTCCATGCCCGGCATCATCAGGTCGAGCAGGATCAGGCCGGGCTTGCGCCGGCGAGCCTCCTGGAGGCCGCTCTCGCCGTCTCTGGCGGTCCGGACCTTGTAACCCTCGCGTTCCAGGTTGTACTGGACGAGCTCGACGATATCGGGATCGTCCTCGATGATCAGGATCGTGTCTTTCGCCATGGTGCGCGGCGCGACAGCGCGAAGGGCTGTTCTCATACTCGAACCGTAGGGTGACGGAGTGAAGGACCTTCTGTCGGGGAGTCAAGAATTGATGAAGGTGCCCGCCCCTCGTGGGGGCTCGAAATGGCCGCGTGGGCCGTCACGTATGCGAATCGCATGCGAATCCAGGACCGAACGCCCCACGCGAGGACCCGCCATGCTCCTGACCCTCCAATCCGTACTGCCGACCCTCTTCGTCCTGTTACTTGGCTGCTCGCGCCCCCTCCCGGCTGAGGAAGCGCCGATCGGATCCCCGACTGAGCCGGCCGCGGACGCCGCCCGGCCGAGCCCGGGCCCGGCCGACGTCCAGGAGCCCGCCGCGGAATCCGCGCCACCCGGCTTCGATCACGAGCACGCCCTGTTCACCGAAGTCCTCGCGCAGTTCGTTGCCGGAGACTCGGTCGACTACGCCGCGCTGAAGAAGGACCGCAAGAAGCTCGACCGCTACGTCGCGGCGCTGGAAGCCGTGAAGCCCGCCGAGCTGGCGAAGTGGAAGCGCGAGGAGCGCTACGCGTTCTGGATCAACGTCTACAACGCCCACGTCCTGAAGCTGATCATCGACAACTACCCGGTGAAGAGCATCAAGGACATCGGCAGCCTCGTGAAGCGCGTCTGGAACAAGGAGTTCATCGATCTGGAGGGATTCCACCCCGAGGGCAAAAAGGACCTCTTGAGCCTCGACGACGTCGAGCACAAGATCCTGCGCCCACGCTTCAAGGACGCGCGCGTCCACGCGGCGGTCAACTGCGCATCGGTGAGCTGCTCCCCCCTGCGAGCCGAGGCATTCGTGGCGGCGCGACTCGACGCGCAGCTGGACGAGCAGGTTCGCGCGTGGCTCGCCGACCCCCAGCGCAACCGCTTCGACAAGGAGCGCCGGACGCTGCACCTGTCGAAGATCTTCGACTGGTTCGAGGCGGACTTCCGCCGCGACGGCGGGAGCGTCGTGGGCTGGATCGCGCGCTTCGCCCCCGCCGCGGAGAAGGCCTGGATCAGCACCGGAGACACCCCCAAGGTCAGGCACCTGAGCTACTCCTGGAAGCTCAACGACGCACCGGCGAAATAGGCTCACCCATTGCCATTTCAGAGGATGCCGCATTGTCTCAATAAGGGACTCCCTAGGTACGTGCCGGGCGCGCAGTCACCGTAAGCGCGCTTCCAACTCAACTTTGTAGCGGAACAGGTTGGGTGCTCGCGGGTCCACGAGAGCGAGGCGAGGCTGCGCCATCGTCAAGGGGACTTCCTATATTTTCCGTGTTCGGGTACCGTTGGATCGACCTGTATGCGTACGCATCAGGTTCAAGCCTAGGGCCATCTCTCGGAGCCCCGGGTCTCTCAGCCACCTCCTAAGGAGTTCAGAAGTAATGCAATTCAGCTCGATGAAGGGTGCCCTCGCGGCAGCGGCATTCGCCTCTCTCGTCGGCTCCGCCGGTGCTCAAGATTGGTCCGACAACTTCGACAGCTACTCCAACGGCGCCGCCGTTGACCCGGGCGGCTCCGGAAACCCCGGCAACCTCGGCCTCTGGGAGGCCTGGAGCTCCGGCATCGGTTCGTCGACCGTCTCGGTCGGCCCGCCGGTCGCGAACTCGGCACCCCACAGCCTCTCCAACAACCCCGGTGCCGACACGATCGGCAACTACGCGGCCTCGGGCTCGAACCCGACGAGCGGTCGTTGGATCTTCGATGGCATGGTCTACCACCCGTCGGCCTTCATGGGTCGTACGTACTGGATCATGCTCAACACGTATACCGTCGGCGGGCCTTACAGCTGGTCGATCCAGACGTACTTCGACGGGACGCAAAACCTGGTCGACTGCGACTGCAACGGCATGAACGACCCGGCCGGCCCGCAGATCCTGGTGCGTGACGCGTGGACCCCGATTCTGGGCGAGATCGACCTCGACGCCGACACTGTCGACGTGTCCTACAACAACGCGTCGCTGACGGCGGGCGCGGGCTACGTCTGGACGACCGGCGTGTTCGGCGCCAGCTCGGGCATCCTCGAGATCCAGGCCCTCGACCTGTATCCGGACGTCCCGGGCAACCCGTCGACGACCGAGATGTACTACGACGATCTGGTCCTGCGTCCCGAGACGGGCGAGCTGGGCACAGACGACCCGGTCTGCAGTCCGCTGTCGAACAGCACCGGCAACACCGGCAACCTGACTCTCGTCGGCACCGGCGTCGCGGGCGACGACATGGCAGGCACCGTCACTGGCGGCGTTCCCGGTCAGTTCGGCTACGTGATCTGGGGTCCGAACCCGGGTCTCTACATCGTACCGCCCACCTCGAGCGGCATCA
>JAAELL010000611.1 GCA_024226735.1 bacterium
CCGGCGACCGCGCCGGCGATGGCGTGCGTTTCTCCCCTCGTGGTTGGAGCCCTGATGATGAAGAAAGTCGTGCTCGCAACCGGTGGCCTCGCCGTGCCCGTCGCAGGTCTGTGGAACGCTGGGGGGGGGGGAGGCAGCGAGGAGGCGGGAGCGCGACCCATGCACCGGCCGCAACGAGCCAAGCTGGAGGCACTTGGTGGGGGCCACGCGGCGGAGGCCGGCGCGACTCGCGCGCCCGAGCGGGAAGCGATCGCTCCGCCTGCCGCCGAACCCACCCCGGACCCGAAGCCGGATCCGATACTGGACCTCGCTGCGCTCACCGTCGTCGTTTGGTCGGACGGCGAGCGAGTCGCGGACGAGGTCGTCGTGCTCCGTCACTACGGCGCCGGCAACTTCTGGCCGGAGCGCATCCAGCGCACCGGACCGGACGGCGCGACGCGCTTCACGGATGTACCGCACGGGCCCGTCGGCGTGAGCCTCTTGCGCGGCGCGCAGAGCGACCTGCAGCTGGCGCCCGGCGCGGACGAGGCGATCGAGCTCGCGCTCTTCCGCGGACTCAGCGTGCGCGGCACGGTCGTCGACGGAGACGGTGACCCGATCGCCGATGCGCGCGTGCAGGTCTCCGAGCGCTGGCGCACCGACAGCGCACACGTCGTCGCTCGCACGGATCGAGACGGACGTTTCGAGCTGGAGAGCGTCGGCACGAATCAAACCGTCAGCGCCTACACGGCGGAACACGCGCCCTCACGCGCCTTCGGGGTCTCCGGCGCTGAGGGCGACGTCGTCCAGCTGCGTATCCCCCTGCCGCGCACCGCGACGCACCTGGCGGGAACCGTGGTCGATGGATCGGGCCAGCCGGTCCCGGGCGCCGAGGTTCGCGCCGGCGAGGACGCGGATCGAGTTCGCGTGCGGCTCGCCGATGGTGGCGAGTCCTCGGGGCCGCCGACGCGGCGCACGCGCTGCGACGCCGAGGGGCGGTTTCGGCTCGAGGCGGTGCCGCTCGGTCTGCAGCCTCTGCGCGCCCGTGCTCCGGGCTTCGCCCCCGTGCGCGTCGAGGTCGACGTCGCAGCGGCCGCCGCGCCCCTCGTGCTGGTGCTCGCCCGGCCGGCGACGATCGAGGGGACCATCGCGGCCCCGGACGGGACGCCGCTCGCGGGCGTGCGCGTCTTCACTCCCGAGCACGATTCGTTCCGCGCGGCGGCGGCGTATTCCGGAGGGGACGGCACGTTCCGGCTCGAGGGGCTGCCGCCGGGAGCACTGCGGGTCGTCGCGCGCTCCGATCTGGGCGAAGCGGAGTGGGAAGGCGTTCTGGTGGCGGGCGCGGTCGTCGCTTGGTCGCCGCGCATCGAGCCGAGCCCGGCGATCTTCGGGACACTCACCGATGCGGAGGGCGAGCCGCTCGCCGGCTGGATCGTGCACGCGTCGGTCGGCGCGGACCGCAGCAGGTCCCGTCGCGCGCGCGCCGATGCTTCTGGTCGGTACCACCTCTCGCGTCTCGAGGACGCGGGCTACGTCCTGCAGGTCCAGGCGCCGCGCGACGGTTGGCGCGTCTTTCCCTATCTCATCGAGCGGGGCGTGCGGCCCGCGGCGACGCCGCACGATCTTCAGCTCACTCCGGATGCCGTGCGCGCGGGCTCGATCACCGCGACGATTCTCGGCCCCGGCGGGCGTCCGGTCGCCGGCGCGGCGCTCGACATCTGGCACGACACACAGCGCCTTTGGCGCCGGCTGCCCGCCGATCCAAAGACGGGCGAAGTCGTCGTCGAGCGCGTCCCGCCCGGCGCTTGCAGCCTGACGGCGAGCGCGGCGGAGCACCCCTCCGTCGCACTCGGGGAGCGCGAGGTCCAGATGGGGGAGCAGCTCGATCTGGGACGCATCGAGCTCGCCGAGGCGGGCCGCATCACCGGTGAGCTCGTCGCCAAGGACGGCGCGAGCTTCGAGGACCTGACGATCCGCGTCGTCGATGCCGAGGGACGCGACGCGGGCCAGGTGCGGCGGGAGGGGCGACGCTACTCGAGCGCTGCGCTCGCGGCCGGCGCGGTCGAGCTGCAGGTCCAGGGCGACTTCGTCGCGCCAGTGCGCATCCCGTGCGACGTGCGGGCGAACGAGACGAGCACGGTCGACGTCGAGCTCGTCTCGGCGCCGATGCGTGAGGTGCAATTCAAACCCAGTGCGGCGGCGATGCCCCGGTACCTGTGGTGCCTCGTCCAGACACCCGACGGCCAGGAGGTGTGGCGAGCGGGCGGGCTGCGCTCGAACGGCGGCGTCTTCGTCGCGCGCGTGTCGCTGCCGGCTGGGTCCTATGTCGTGTTCGCCGGAAGCCCGGCGACCGGCAACCACTCGCTCCCGCTGCAGATCCGAGACGTCGCCGGCGCCCAGGAGCCGCTCGTCGTCGACTGGACGCAGAAGTAGGCGAGGCCGCGCCGATCCTGGGCCGATCGTGGGCCGATCGTGGGCCGGGTTCTCGCGCGCTTCGTCGACGTCGAGGGGCGGCCGCGGGTGGCAAGTCGCGCACCTCGACCGCGAGGCGCGGCTCTCGGTCACGCACAAGGCCTGCGGTGAGGATGGTCCGCCGCCGATCGAGTGGGACTGCACGGTCGCCCTTGGCATGACGACGCGGCACGACATCGACCTGCGCGCGCAGGCGGACGGCGTGCTGCGCGGGCGCTTGTCGGTCGATGGGGTCGGAGCGATCGGCTGGACCGCGTCGCTCGTGCACAAGGAGTCCGCCGACATCGTCGATCCGGTGCGCTCGGTCGCGCTCGATGCTGCTAGTGGTGTGATTCACTCTGATGGGGCATTATCAGCGGGGGGCGGCGACTGCGCCGCCCCGAGCAGGAGCACTGCGAAGGCGGCGGCGACGGTCATCAGTCCGCGTCGTCCTTGACCATCGACTGCCACATCACGTGGTGGATCTTCCACTCGCCTTTGTCGTTCTTGGCGAGGTGCATGTAGTCGATGCCCCACTTGGCGGTCAGCTTGGCGGCTGCGGTTTGGTCGGCGACATCGAGCAGCTGGATGTCGTACGTCAGGTCGGTGCCCTGCTTGCCGTCGGCGTTCCATTTCTTGGCGAACTCGATCGCCATGTCGAACGTCATCGCGGTGCCCGTGTACTTCTCCTCCGCCGTGCGGCGCCAGAAGCCGTACTTGGTGAGGTCGGTGTGGACGCCGCGCTCGATCAGCTCGGGTTTGGCTTCGTAGAAGCCCTCGACGTAGTCCTGCACGGCGCGCTTGACGGCCTTGTGGTCGTCGTCGGGAGCCTTGAGGCCGATCATCGAGAGCGCGAGGACTGCGGTGGTCAGGGTCAGGCCGATCTTGATCATGGGAGATTTCCTCTCGGGGCGGGGACGGGACCGAGCGTAGCCGGAGCGCCACGCCGTGCGTGCACGAACGTGGTAAGCGACGTGTAGGCGGACTACGACTTCTCCAGCTCGCGGCCCAGCCATGCGCGGGCGACACGCCAGTCGCCGTTGACCGTGCGCGGGGAGATCTCGAGGTTCTCGGCGACCTCCTCGATCGAGAGACCACCGAAGAAGCGCAGCTCGACGACGCGCGCCTGGCGCGGGCTGATCTCGGCGAGCTTGTTCAGCGCGTTGTCTAGCCCGAGCAGATCGATCTCCTCGTCCGGAGCACCCGGGGCGACGCCGGCCAGGGTGATGCGGTCCCCGCCGTCGCGCTTGCTGGCGCCTTTTCCGCGCGCGTGGTCAACGAGGATGCGGCGCATCGCCTGGCACGCGATCGCGCGAAAGTGAGCACCGCTCTCGACCTTGGCTTCCTCTTGGTCCGCGAGCTTGATCCAAGCTTCGTGCAGGAGCGCGGTCGGCTGCAGCGTATGGCCCTCGCGCTCGCGCTGGAGAAACCCGGCGGCGATGTGGCGCAGGTCGTCGTACACCTCGGGAGCGAATCCGCCGGTGGCGTCCTTCGGGACTTCCGTCGGCTGAGCGGGGCGATCTTGCGAGCGTTCGTCCATCGCTTCGAGTCTACCACTAGTGGGGTGTACCCTGACGCCGTGACAGCTGGTGGCGTTGCCTGGCACGGAGGCGGCCGGTGATTCACGTTGGAATCGCCGGCCGCTGCCCCGATCGAGGATCCGAACCGATCAGGTGCGCGCGAGGCCGCGACGCTTGTGGAACTGCGCCTCGGCGCTGTCGGCATCGTCGGCGCTCATCCCGATTTGCCCGGCGATGTCGCGCGCGCGCTCGCGGGCAGCGGCGGGATCGTCACCCGAGGTCGCGAGGGCCTGGTCGACGAGGAAGCCCTGCGCGCGGCGCTTGGCTGCTTCGGCGGCGGCACCCTCGAGCGCGAGGCCGCGGGCGAACGCGTCGATGCGGGCGGCTTCACTCGGATCGAACGACGCGTCGGCGAACGCGAGGACCCAGGCGAGCGTCAGCATCGTCTCGCGCGAGCCGGCCGCGGTCGTCTCGGAGAGCTCCGCGCTCGTCAGCGGCGGACGCGTGGCGAGCTCCTCCGGCGTACCGACGCTCGGATCGACGAATTCGGCGAGGTAGTCGCGCTCCTCCTGCGCGAGGCTGCCGTCGGCGCGCGCCACTTCGACGAGCATGCGCGCCGCGACCTGGCGGTCGTAGCCCGACGTGATCGGCTGCTCGGAGAGCTGCCGCTGGAACGGGCTCGAGAGCTCCTGCGCGGCCGCGCAGGAGACCCAGCCGTCGCGCGTCGCGTCCCAGACGAACTGGCTGGCCACGCTCGAGAAGGCCGAGACCGCAGCGTCCTGCTTCTGCTTCTTCGACAGCGTGACGTTCGAGCCCTGCGACGAAGGCGTCGCCGCGACGTACGCCGCTTGGCCGCCGACGTCGCCGAGCATGCGGCCGATCGCGCTGTTGTAGCCGAACGCCGATCGGATCGCGCTCGAGATCGGGCCGCGCATCGAGAACAGCGCGGCGCGCTTCGCCTTGCCGAGCATCTGCGTTTTGGCGTCGGCTTGTCCCTCGACGGTGTGGCTGGACTGGACCTGGAAACCCGAAACCGGGCAGGCGAAGACGAAGCGCACGGTGCGGCCGTCTGCTTCCTGGTTGGCGATGAGCGGGGCGACGTTGTCGAAGTGGATCGTGGGCATGGTGGGCCTCGGTGATGCAAGTGGGGGCTGGGACGGTTGGGTCGCCGGTCTCACCGGCTCACCCAGACACGCGAGGAGCGGTCGGCGACAGCGCAAACCGCGAACGAAAAAATCGCGGGGGCGCCGGATCATCCGGCGCCCCCGCGAGGCCCATTCCAGGATCGAGGCCCTACTTCCAGTTCGAGAGCAGGAGTTGGCGGTACAGCGGGACTTCGCCGCGGTCGTCGAGCTTGACCGTCAGCTTGTCGCCGGCCATGTGGTCACGCTTGAGGTAGGCGTAGTAGGTGTGCGCGATCTCCGCGTCGAACTTGATCGTGATCGCGACCTGCAGCTCGGAGAAGTCGTGCTTCTGGAACTGGTCGAGGGCCCACTTCCAACCGGTGCGACGCTCCCAGGCGCGCATCGGGACGCGCATGCCGAGGACCTCGGCCTTGGCGTGGTTCTTGTTCCAGGCCTTGGTGACCGCGTCGAGGAACTCCTGCTTGTCGCCACCGTTGTAGAGGTCGTTGGGCGGCGTGTTGCCGTCGAGGATCTCCTTGGCCAGGTTCTTGCCCGTCGCGTCGAGGCGCTTGCGGGTCTCGTCGAGCTCCTTGCGCAGGGCCGTGGCCTCGGTCGCTTGGGTGCCGATCGTCTCCATCAGGCCGATCTCGTTCTCGGCGCGCTCCATCGTGGCGTCGATCACACCGTTGACGAACTGGGCGGCGCTGCGGCGCTCTACCGCTTTCTCGGCGATGGAGTTGGCGTTCTCGAGGCTGCTCTTCGCCTGGTTGATGAGGAGCGTGGCGATCTGCGGCAACTGTTCGCGGAAGCTGTTTTGCTGGTAGTCGAAGCCGCTGATCGTATTCGCCATCGTCCGCCCCTCGTGGAGACCGAGCACTGCCGCGTACTTCTTCTCGCACTCGTTGCGGTACTCGATCATCTTCGGCAGCTCGGCCAGCGTCTCGATGCCGAGGTCCGGTTTCGGCAGGAAGTGCCGTGCGTCGGTGAGTTTGCTGGAGAGGCCTCTCAACTTGTCGACGTCGGCGCGCAGGGCGTTCGGGTCGAGGCCCGCGACCGCCTCTTGGTCCTTCTTGTGTGCGTTCTGGAACGTGGTCTGGGCGGCCAGCAGCTCCTGGGCGCGCTCCTGGACGCGCTTCCAAACCGCGGCGACCTCGGGTTCGTTGGCGGGCAGCTGGTTGAGGCGCGAGATCGAGTTGTTGAGCTTCTGTCCGCCGTAGTCGACCTGGGCGAGCGCGTTCTGGATCTCGTGCTCGGCCATCGGGGCCGTGCCGTTCTTGAGGCCCTCGGCGAGCTTGGTGAGCTTCGGCGCCTCGCGGTCGACGTCCTTCAGGTAGTAGACCGCGTCGTTCAGGAGCCGCTTCTGGTCGGCGGTGAGGTCGAGCGACGAGGCGTGGGCGGTCGAGGCGGTGAACAGGGCGCAGAGCAAGATCAGGACGAGGGTCGTGTTCATGGCGGAAGGGGGGCTGGTGGGTCTCTCGGGTGGGTCGGACCCGGCCCGATGCCGTGTCCACCAGCTCTCGCGAGACCCACCAGCCCCGCGCGCAATCTGCTCCGCGAATTTTCCGGCCCCCTGCGGGACGCCCCTGCATGGCGCCCCGGCGGGGGCGGCGGGGGTCAGATCGTCACGAAAACGGCGTTCGAAGGAACGCCCTGGTCCGTCATCGTGCCCCGGGGGAGCGCAGAAGTTGAAGGGGTTGGGCGCCACGCAGCTGTTGAAGGGCGGGAAGAAGGTGACCGCGCCGGCTCCCTGGGAGGCGATCGGCAGGTCGACGTAGCGCTGGGCCATGTCGCTGTGGTGGGTCGTGGACCCCGGCGCCATCAGGACGACCTTCGAGATCGAGCGCCCCGCGGGCAGGTTGAAGTTGGCGGTGAACGTCGTGCCGCCGCTCGCGAAGTAGCTGAGGTTGGTGCTGTGGAAGCCCGGCGCGACGTTGACGTTGCCGAAGGTGAGCCCGCCCTGCGCGAGCGAGGGTTCTGGCGAAGCTTCGAAGAACTGCGGGCAGCGCTCAGTCGTGCTCGCGCAGCTCGCTCCACCGCCCGACGCCGCCGGCGTCGGTCGCGACGCCCCAGTGTCCGGCGGTCGCGCTACCGGGCTCGAAGCGCCACTGCAGTACGCTCTCCCCGTCGAGCGTCACCGCGAGGCTGTCGTGGGCGACCATCACCTCGAACGGATGGTCCTTTCCCGGCTCGAGCTCCGTCACTCCGCGCCCGATCTCGACCTCGCGCATCTTCCCGCCCTCGTCGCGGCTGTGGGCGACGTGGCGTACGAGGCGCACGCCGCTCGTGTCGAACGCGACCGAGTGGTAGGCCTCGCGCCAGTGCACGCCGGCGTCGTCCCAGTGCAGCGAGTGACCGAACAGTACGCGCACCGCCGGCTCGCCGCGGCCGGGGATCTGCAGGCCACCGGTCAGGGTGTACGCGTGCGATACCTCGCGCGCGCGCCAGACGATCGCGCGCTCCTCGGCGAGCGCGAGCTGCAGCCAGCCGCCGTCCTCGCGCGGCTCGAAGTGACCCGGACCGAGGTGCCAGCTCGGCTGCTGCGAAGCGAGGTACGCGCCGAAGTCGTCCCCGAGCTCGTCGAGTACGTCTTCGTCTTGGGAGGCGAGGAACAGCCCATTGACCTGTGCGTTCGAGAGCTTCGGGCCCTTGGCGCGCAACGCGCGGCGCAGGCTTTCCGGCCGCTCGTTCTTCGCGAAGTCGACGAACGCGCCGAACAGGGCGTAGCGCTCGTGAGTATCCAGCGAGCCGACCTGGCTGGCGAGCAGCGCCTTGGCGTCGGGCAGCGCGTTGCGCCGTACGAGGTCCTGGACCGTCGAGGCGCGGGCGTCGGCCAGCGCCTGGCGCGCATCGTCGCCCCCCAGCACGCGGTCCGCGATCCACTCCGCCGAGCCCTCGCGCAGCCACTCGGGGTGCGCGGCGAAGCCAGGGGCGTGGCGGCCGGCGACGTGCGTCGTCTCGTGCGCGATCAGGTGCCGGTCGCGGCGCGTCAGAACGTGCCGTCCGAAGACAGCCGAGGTGAGGTTCTCACCGACGTGCACGAGCACGACGCCATCGCTCGTCGTCAGTCCTGCCGCGTGGGGCCAGCGCTTCCCGTCGAGCGTCAGACAGGCCGCGTCGAACTCCTCGCGCCGTCGAAACAGGTGCACCGTGTGGCGCTCGCGCGGCTTGCGTGGCGTGAGACCGTAGTAGTCGATGGCCGCGGGCCAGGTGGTTTCGGCGACTTCGAGCGCTTCGCGGGCGATGCGCTTGGAGTTGAAGTGGCACGTGACCTGGAAGGTCTTGCCGCGAACTGTGACGTCGGCGAGGGCGGTCGCGGCGAGGAGAACTGCGAGGAGAGCGGTCCGCATGGGAGAAGTGAGCATACCGGACGTCGAGCGGCCCCGCACCTCGGTGTGGGGTGCGGTGTGTGAGGTGCGGGACCGCGTGTATGGCTCGCGTTGTCGCGCCCTACGGCTGGAACTGGATGCAGAGCACGTCGGCGAAGTTGTCCGTGGCTCCGTCGCGGTACCAGCACGAGAAGTACCAGGTCAATCCGGTGACGTCGGTCGTGAACGGTCCGTTCGGGTCCGAGCCGCCGGCGATCGGCACGACCGAGTGGTCGATCTCGATCGTGATCGCGCCGATGTCGCCCGAGTCGTGCACCAGGCCGTCGTAGCGGCCGAGGTTGTTGCCGCCACCGAGGCAGAAGTTGCCAGCGCTCCCGGGCGGCATGAATGGCACGGCGCGGAAGGCGTCGCTGGCGAGGAAGTAGCTGCTCTGGTTCGTCGGCAGGCCCGTCGCGCGCAGGGTCACGTCAGCGTTCAGGGTTCCGACCGCGGACATCGTCGCGGGGCCGCCGGTCGAGTTGGCGATCGCCGGGCCGCAGACGTTCGTGCCGAGCTGGTCCTCGGGGATGATGAGGCCGCGCTGGTAGAGGCCCGGATCGGAGGCGAAGGTGACGTTCCCAAACGTGTCGACGATGTTGAGCTCGTCGTTGCGGTCGGAGTACAGGAACGTGCCGCCGCCCATGTAGGTCATGCCGAGCCACTCGGCAGATGTCGGAGAGCTCAGCGGGATCGTCACGGCCGGGGCAAGAGGATTCGACGGGTCGATCGATTGGAAGATGAACGGGTCGTTGCCCGAGGCGCGGTAGAGCAGGCCGTCGTCGGGGTTGTATGCCAGGACTTCTCCATCTTCGTTGGCGGCCTGATCGAGCGCCGTCACGAACGTGGTCGCTCCCGTCGTGGCGTCGACTGTCCAGAGCGAGCCCTCCGTGCTCGCTCCCTCTCCCGTCGTGGCCCAGAGAGTGCCGTCGGACTCGAACGCGAGCGCGTTGTGGGCGTCTCCCATCGAGCCGATGTGCGTAACCGTGCCGGTCGACACGTCGATGGTGCCGAGGTCGCGACCACCCGTAGTGATGCAGTAGACGACCCCGCTGATCGGGTGAACGGCCATCGCGAAGAGGCTGTCGCTGACCGCAGTCGTGTTGTTGATCGCGCCCGTTGCGATCACGACCTCGGAGAGGGCGTCGCCAGCATATCCTCCGATGATGCAAGTCTGGGCATGGGCTGCGGCGGTCGTGGCGCAGGCGGTTGCGAGAAGGGCGAGGGCTCTCATGGAGACGCTCCGGATGGACTCGGGCAGGCGAAGAAGCGTGCAGCCCCAATTGTAGCCTGCTCGGCGCGCCGAGCAGGTGCGCAAACCCCATGAGTGAATTGGGTACACGACGGGCGTTGCGGGCTCTCTTGCGAGTGCGAAGACGACTCAGCTCTCCGAGCTCGCGGTGGGCCGACGGGAAGGACACCTCTCCTCCCCGCCGGCCCGAGTCCTCGTGCTGATGCACGATTACGCTGGATCTTACTGCATGCGGATCCGGCTGCCCCCAAGTGGCGAAGTGTCCCGACGCAGGACAGGCTTTCGAGGAATTCCGGCGGCTCGCGAGTGCGATTCCGTTTCCGTAGTCTCGGGCACATGAACCAGCGCCTGCTCTACGGAATCGACGACGTTCCGCCGGCCAAGGAAACCGTACTTCTCGGGTTCCAGCACTACCTGACGATGTTCGGGTCGACGGTTGCCATCCCGCTGCTTCTTTCGGAACACCTGGGGATCGCGAACGATCCGGTCGCGCTCGGCTGGCTGATCGGGACGATGTTCTTCGTCAGCGGGATCACGACGCTCCTGCAGACGACGTTCGGCAATCGCTTGCCGCTGGTGCAGGGCGGCACGTTCTCGTTCCTGGCGCCGACGATCGCGATCTGTGGAATGGCCTCGCTGTCGAGCGCCGGTTGGGAGGTCAAGCTACAGCACGTGCAGGGCGCCGTGATCGTGGGCTCGGTCTTCGAGATGGTGGTCGGCTTCTCGGGGCTCGTCGGATTGCTCCTGCGTTTCGTCGGGCCGATCACGATCGCTCCGACGATCGCGCTCATTGGGCTCGCGCTGTTCGAGTTTGGTGCGCCGGCCGCGGGGGCGCACTGGGGCATCGGCGGGCTGACGATCGTGCTGATCATCCTGTTCAGCCAGTACATGCGGAGCACGCACCGCGCCTTCGAGCTGTTCCCGATCATGCTGGGGATCCTCATCGCCTGGGGCAGCGCCTGGGGCCTCACAGCGGCGGGTGTGTTCGGCCCCGGGCATCCGGGTCACGTGTCGACCGCGAACGTGGCCAATGCGCCCTGGTTTCGCGTTCCGATGCCGTTCCAGTGGGGCGCTCCCCAGTTCACCACGGCGGCGATCGTCGGGATGCTCGCGGGCTACGTCGCGTCGGTCGTCGAGTCGGTGGGGGACTACTACGCCTGCGCGCGCCTCGCGGGTGCGCCGGTGCCGAAGGCGAGCGTCATCAACCGCGGGATCGGTTTCGAGGGGCTCGGCTGCTTCGTCGCCGGCATCTTCGGCACGGGCAACGGGACGACGTCGTACTCCGAGAACATTGGGGCGATCGGCCTGACGCGCGTCGGCAGCCGGCGCGTCGTGCAGGTGGGCGCCGTCATCATGCTCGTGCTCGCGTGCTTCTCGAAATTCGGGGCGCTCTTCACGACGATCCCGCAGCCCATCGTCGGCGGCATGTACTGCGCGATGTTCGGGATGATCGCGGCGGTCGGACTTTCGAACCTGCAGTTCGTCGACCTCAACTCGGCGCGCAACCTGTTCATCCTCGGATTCGCGTTCTTCATGGGGCTGTCGGTGCCCGAGTACTTCGCACAGCGAAAGGAGCCTTTGGACCTCGATCCCCGCTGGCTGGCGGACCTGGTGACTACGCTGGGCTCGACTGGGATGGCGGTTGGTGCGTGCTGCGCATTCGTACTGGACAACACGATTCCGGGCACGCGCGAGGAGCGTGGGTTGACCGCTTGGGCGCAGGAATGAAGAAGGCCGGACCCCATGGTGCGGCCCTCGAGACTCTGATCCTTCAGTTCACCGCACGATGACACCGTTGATGACGCGCGGCGGGTCGGTCACGACCGGCGGCGGGCCCATGTCGGGCGTCACGTACATCGTCTCGTCCGGCAGGACGAGGGTCTGGGCGGGCGTGAGATCCAGCGTCGGCGCGCCGCCCGGGTCCTCCTGCAGCGTCTGCTCCAGCTCGGTCCCGCGCAGGACGTACTCGTCGCTCGGCCCGACGAGCACACCGTCCTCGATGCTGAAGACCGGATAGTAGCGATCCTCCTGCATGTCGCCGGTGAGGTCGACGCCCTCGTGCGGGATGCCGTGCAAGTTGCCGCTGCCCTGATAGTCCAGGACGTAGCTCTGCATGTCGTAGGTCGCGTCGTCGTTGCGGTCGTTGCCCGTCGTGTGCGTGTAGAGGAACGACAGGGGACGGTCGAAGTCGACGAACGTGTCGGTGATGTCCTTGACGGCCGCGAGCTGGTTCCACTCGTTGTGACCGGTCTCGTAGACGTAGAAGACGGGCTCGTTCCAGACGTCGTACACGTTGACGAGGCCCGCGGTGTCCGTCACGAGCGGACCGCTGCGCATGCCCCACACGTAGTTGCCGGTCGTCGGCTCTTGGCCCGGCAGCAGCCCGACCTGGGTCAGCGTCGACGCGTCTCCGGCAACGTCGTAGTAGAGCGTCAGGTCGGTCGCGCCGAAGCGGTAGGAGTGCGGCGTCGCGACATTGGGAGCATCGGCGAGGTAGATCGTGCCGGCCTCGACCTCGCCCGCGGTCAGCTCGGCGTCGAGGCACTCGACGAAGCCGAAGAGCTGCGCGGTGCCGCCCGCGAGCAGCGGATCCGAGCCGTTGACGAAGCTCTGCTCGAAGTAGGTGATGTCCATGTCGCCGTCGACGTAGCTCACTTGGCCGCCGAGCGTCTGGGACCACATGCTGAGCCAGCCGCCGGCCGCCGATACGTCGATCGCGATGGGCGGAGTGAGCGCGTCCCACTCCTCGTTGATCTCGTCCCAGACCGCGATCTTGCGGAAGTCGACGCCGTCGTAGTCGACCTGATACTGGTTCGGCGACTCCCAGTATTGGAAGAGCTGGCCGCCGAGCCGCGTGAGCTCGAGCGTTGCGCGCTCGTTCTTGATCAGGCGTCCCGGTGCACGCACGACGGTGAAGGCCTCGCCCGGGCCGTCGTCGCCCCACTCGTTGCGGATGATCGTGTCGCCGTGCGCGACCGTGACGCCTTCGGGCGTCCACATGCCGTAGTAGCCGATCCAGCCGTACTCGTCGGCCTGCGTGCGGAACCCGAAGCCCGAGTTGAGCTCGACGCGCTCGCCGATGTCGGGGCCGGCCGCGTGGTACAGGTTGTAGCGCCACGCGCTCGTGTTGTAGTCGTTGCGGTCGAGGGTGACCTCGGCGCCGCCGTCGAGCTGGCGCTTGAGGTGCGTCGCGTTGAACGCGATCTTCCACTCGCGGGTCTGCAGGCCGCTGTCGCCTCCGCCGAAGTTGAAGCGCGAAGACTTCAGGATGCGCGCCGTGCCGCGGTCGGTCACGCGGTCCATCGAAACGTTGAGCTGCACGGATTCGGCGTAGTCGCCGGGGTTGGCGGCCGGGATACTGACGTCTCCGTGGGCCGAGTAGAACTGGAAGCCGCGGCCGGTCGCACCGTTCTCGACGGTGCGCATGATGCCCTTGAACGTCGGGTTCGCGAGCGACCCGCCGACGTCCTCGACGGACGCGAACGACATGTCGAACTTGCCGAACGGCCGCCCGAACGACACGCGCTTCTTGATGTCCATGTGGGCGTAGATGGTCGCGTCGGGCCTGCCGCCTTCGCGCTGCGGAACCCAGGCGCGGACGACTTGGGAGCCGTTCAACGAATCGCGCCTGGAGTTGACCGTCCAGATCGTGATGTCGGATTCGGCGGCCGTGGACTGGCCGCTCGAGTCGTCTTCGGCGGAGCCGGTCTTGCACAGCGCCTCGTCGATTTGAGCGAGGTAGGCGCCGCGGTTGACGAGCGTGCCGGCGCGCGTCATGCCGATCTGGCACAGGATCGAGTTGACGGTCTCGAGGTCGTCCATCGACGGATCCCAGACCCATACGCTCGCGGTGTCGGTCATGTAGTCCGAGTCGAGCGGGTAGCCGCTCGCTCCCGGAATGACCGTACCGGGCGGGATCCCGGCGCCGGGCGTGGAGTCGTCGTCGGGCGTGACGATCGAGACCGAGCCGGGCGCGGTGATGCCTTCGATCGTGATGTCGCTCGAGCCGCCACCGCCGCCTCCGCAGCTGGCGAACACGACACAGAGGAGGGGAAGTAGGGCAGTTCTCATGGTAGATTCCTGAACAGGCAGTGGGGATGCGTTCCTCATTGGGGGGCGCTCAGGTTTCGGCCAGAATTCGCCCGTTCCTGATGCCTGGAATCGCAATCCGCGAGGCTGCAAATACGGCGTCGTTTTCGGCGGAATTGTGGGCAAGCGCGGACCGTTCGTTCACGGGCGTCGGCTTGCACGCCAAGCTCCGCTGGGGCTAGCCGAACGAGGCCCGCAGGACGGCTTCAGGCACCTCGACGCAGCCCATTCCTGGGATGAAGACGACGTGCGCGCGCCGTCACTCGGGCGGCAGCTCGTACGTCCCGTGCCCCGCGTACTTCAGCCGGCCCTGCCGCACGAGCTCGTCCCACGTCTCGCGCGGGTAGCGCTCGGGCGGGCGGATGCCGACGATCGTCGACTTGCGTCCGCCGCTCATGGCGCTGCCGCCGAGCGTCGACTCGTCGGCGAGGAGCGTCACCTTCAGGCTCTTGCGAAACGCCTTCAGCGCGCGCTTGAGCACGCCGCGGTCGTGCTCGAGCAGGAGCCGCTTGCCCGAGTACCACTCGTCGAGGATCGTGCGCAAGGCCTCGGCGTCCTCCGCCGCGACGGCGGCGGCGACCTCCTCCTCGATCTCGCCTGCGGCCGCGACCGCCTCGCGCGCGTCGGCCCAGGTCTTCGTCGGCTCGTCGGCGACGGTCGCCGCGAAGACCGCCAGCAGGATTTCCATCTGGGCGTTGAACATGTCCGGATCCTACCTCCTGGGGCAGGGAATCGGTCCCTCAGAGCTTCAACGGGCGAGCAGGCCGCAATCCGAGGTCGTAGTCGGTGAGCCCGAGCGTGCCGATCTCGCGCATCGCCGACCTCGATCTCGCGGCGGTCTCGTCGAAGCTGCCGCCGCGGCGGATGCGAAAGTCCGAGTTGCTCCGGTCGCCGAACGGGTCGATGGCGCGCGGCCGCGCGTAGACCGACTCGTCGTACCCGTCGCTGCACCACTCCCACACGTTGCCGACGACGTCGTGCAGGCCGAAGGCGTTCGCTGCGTAACCGCCGACGCGAGCGTGGCTCGTGTTGCCGTCGTCCCAGGGCTCGTAGGTCCACGTGCCATCCCCTTCGTGCTCCAGGCAGTACGCATCGGCCAGGTTTGCGGCGTGCTGCAAGGCCGTGGGATCGTCCCCCGTCCACCACACGGTCGACCCTCCGCCGCGCGCGGCGTACTCCCACTGCGCTTCGGTCGGCAGCGCGAGCTCGAAGCGCGTGCAGACCTCGAGGCATTCCGGCCAACTGATCTGCTCGACCGGGTGCAGGAGGTTGCCGGGCAAACCCGCAGCGTTCCACGCCGGCTTGTAGTTCGCCGGTTCATCGCGACTCGGGTTGTGCCCGGTGAGTCGCAACCACTGTCCTTGGGTCATTTCGTACTTCGAGACGAAGAACGGCGTGACCTGCACCTCGTGCACCGGACCGTCGTAACGGCTGGCCGACGGATCGTGGTTGGGAAGCTGGGTATCCGAACGTTGGCAACCCATTCGGAACCGGCCTGCGGGCAGCAGCACGAGGACCAGTCCCGTGTCTTCGGTCAAGACCAGCCGCCCGGGCTCGTCACGCGCCGCCGGTACGCCGGAGGCGACGTGCGCGAACTCCCACAGCCCCGACGCCGGATCGGGACCGAGCGGTAGGAGTCCCGACTGCGGCACCATCGCGACCTCCGGGTACGCCTTGCGGATGGCCGGCAGCATCGCGCTCCAGCGAACCGCGTGCTCGCCGCCGGCTCGCTGGGCGTTCCGCAGATCGAGCGCAAAGGCGTGCCGCTTGGGCATGCTCCAGCCGTGCTCGGGCGAAACAGCGTCCTGCGCGAGCAGGTCGCGCTCGAGGGCCTCGAGCTCGGCGATGAGCTTCACGAGCTGGTTGTTCCACCAGCGCGGGTCGGACTCGCTGGCGGAGAAGTGCCACTCCTGGCGACGCCCGACTTCGGCTTCGAGCGTGGCGCACGCCTCCATCGCCTCCGCGAGCAGGGTCTCGGCCTCCGCCGACCGAGCGGCCGCAATCGCATCCTTCAGCTCGGCGTGCGTGCGTTCGAGTCGCTCGTTCGGCTCTTGCGCTTCCCTTAGCACGGCCTGGATCGTGCTCTGCGCGTCCGCGTCGCGGCCGACGGCGAAGTAGGCCCAGGCGAGCGTCTCACCGGTTTCCGCGCGAAAGTCGGGCGCGGCCAGCTCATGGGCGCGCAGTGCCAGCGCGAGCCCGAGCGCTTCTTCGCCGGGGTACACGCGCCCGGGCTGGACGCGTTCGTAGGCGAGCGCGCTCAATGACCAGGCGTCTTCGGGATAGTCGTTCCAGTCGACGTCGGGCAGCGGCGCCGGTCGACCGCCCTTGCGCTGGAGCAGTGCCGTCCGCTGCGACTCGATGCGGCCCCGTTGCCATTCGAGGTCAGCGTAGCTGGGGTGGCGGGCCCGGTCGGCGTGGTCTTCCGCGGGCGTCCGAGGGCGAGCCTCCTCGCGCAGCTCGTCGAGCACCGCGCGGTGCTCGGGAAGCTGGGCGACGAGCTCGTGTGCGTCGTCGATCCACTCCGCGTAACGCTCCACGTCGGTCGCACGCAGCGGCCACAGTGCATCGGCGCGGGCGATCAAGTCTTCGACGTCCTGCAGCGCGGAGAGGCGCAGCACCTGGCGGCGCTGGCGTAGCTCGCCGAATCCGAAGCGCAAGGACGCCACCAGTCCGGCGATCAGGGACAAGAGCACCGCCAGCCCGGCGAGCACCGCGACCCTGTTGCGGCGCACGAACTTGCCCAAGGTGTAGAGCCGGCTCGCCGGCCGGGCCGTGATGGGCTCGTCGCGCAAGTAGTGGCGGATGTCGGCGGCGAGCGCGGCGGCCGACGCGTAGCGGCGCTCCTTGTCCTTCTCGAGCGCCGTCGAGAGGATCGTGTCGACGTCGCTGGCGCCGCGGCCAGTCGTGCTCAAGCGCCGCGGCTCCGTCTCCTGGATCACGCGCAGGGAGTCGGGCAGGCTCTTCTGTGAGATGTCGTACGGCAGTTCGTTCGCGAGCAGCTCGAACGCCAGCAGCCCGAGCTGGTAGACGTCCGAGCGCGTGTCGATCGCGGCCGGATCGCCGCTGGCCTGTTCGGGGCTCATGTAGGCGAGCGTGCCGAGGATCTGGCCGACGTCCGTCTGGAGCGTCGAGAGCTGCACGTCCGAGTCGCTCGCCCGCGCGATGCCGAAGTCGAGGATCTTGGGTTGGCCCGCGGCGGTGACCAGGATGTTCTCCGGCTTGAGGTCGCGGTGGATGACGCCCTGTTGGTGAGCGTGCTGCACCGCGTCCGCGACGCGCGCGAGGAGCGCGAGACGCTCGCGTGCGGACAGCGCATGACTGCACGCGTAGCTCGTCAGGGGCTCGCCTCCGATCAGTTCCATGGCGAACCAGGACTGCTGGCCCCGCTCGGTCTGCGCTTGACCGGAGTCGTAGATCTGCGCGATGCCCGGATGCTGGAGCCTTCCGAGAAACTCGCACTCGTGCTCGAAGCGTCGCACGGCCTCGTGCGATAAGACCGTCGAGCGCAGGACCTTCAGGGCGACGGTGCGGCGTGGGCGCTCTTGCTGCGCTTGGAACACGGTTCCCATCCCGCCTTCGCCCAGCTTGCGCTCGATGCGGAAGCCGCCGATCGACTGGGGGAGAGGCGCTGGAGCTCCGTCCCCTGTGGACCCCGACGTGGCCTCGGCGAACGCGATGGGCCGTTCGTCGTGTTCGAGCAGGAGCTCGAGCTCGCGCCGCAGATCGCCGTCATCGGCACAGGTGCGGTCGAGGTAGCCCTCTCGCGCATCGGGCGCGAGCTCGCGCGCGCGGAGCCACAGCTCGCGCAGGTGCTGGTGGCGCTCCTTCGCGTCCACCTCAACGCTCCTTGGAGAGTTGCGCGCTGATCCAGGCGCGGGCCATCGCCCAGTCATCGTTGACCGTGCGCGCAGAGACGCCGAGGGCATGGGCGGCCTCGGAGATCGTCATCCCCGCGAAGAAACGGTACTCGACGATCTTCGCCTGGCGTTCATCGACGGCGGCGAGTCGCGTCAGAACGTTGTCGAGGTCGAGGGCGTCGAAGTCCTCCATCTTCGCTGCGTTGCCCGCCAGGGTGACGCGCTGCATACCACCGCCGCGCTTCAGCGCGCGGCGGCGGCGCGCGTGGTCGACCAGGATGTCGCGCATGACCGTCGCGCAGACGGCCAGGAAGTGGGCGCGGTCGTGCCACTGAGCATCGGTCTTGCCCGTCATGCGCAGGAAGACCTCGTGCACGAGCTCGGTCGGCTGCAGGGTGTGTCCGTCCGGATGGCTGCGGAAGCAGCGTCCCGCCATGGCGCGCAGGGGCTCGTAGACGCGTCCCATCAGATGCGACATCGCTGCCGGGTCGCCGCTGCGGATGTCGGCCAGCAGCTGGGTGACGTCGGCCTCTTCTGGATCCATGTTCCTAGCAGACCGCCAGCGGGGGCCGAGGGTGGAGGAATTGCTCGGTTTTGAAAAGAACGGCTGGTCTGTCTGCGCGCCTCGATGGGTTCCCTGCGGTTAGGTCAGCGAGCGGTTTCGCCTCCACCTCGGACTGCGACCGCGATGACTCGCCACTGGAACGGAACTGTCGCCATGAAGCCTCTGATTGGAATCCTCTGCCTCCTGACCACATCCGCGTTTGCAGTGACCGCACCTGCGCGACCTCAAGGTGAGCTCGCCTGCTATCAGCCTCCGGCGGAGTGGCTCGACGACTACCGGGCCGCCGTCGAGAGTGGGGCCATCGTGCGCTCCACCACGCCTGGAGCGGTGACCCGCCTCACCCCGGGCGGATTCCTCGGCCCCAGCTGCTCGGCGCCGGTGGTTTTTGCCTATGAGGACACCCACGACGTGCTCCTGAACCACTTCCCCAGCCGGCCTTTCATGGCGGCGTTGATGGCGGACGCGGCGAATGGGGTGATCGCTCAGGCCGGCGACGAGTTCGACTTCATCGGCTTCTGGATGACGTACCCGCTCCAGTTCACCGGGGCTGGCGGTCTCTATGAGTCGGTCAAGAACGACGTGCACGGCATCGGTGATCCGAGTGGGGGCCTCACGCCCGACGGGATCTTCGACCTGCACGACTTCCTGCAGCTCAGCGGTGAGCGAGTGCGGGGATTTCTCTTCTTCCTCGACATCAATCACCCTGACTGGCAGCCGGGGAGCGGAGTGGGGGCGACGGCCGCGCGCATCCTCGTCAACCACGAGTTCGAGCACGCCTTCGGAGTGTATTTGCCCGACCTCGCCGACGGTCGCAGGCTCCAGGGCGAAGGCGAGTTCCCGGCCCCGTTCGATCCTTGCGGGGACGTCTTCCATTGGAACTGGCGGATCGACGGGCAAGGTTCGTGCATGCAGATCTCCGAGTGGGTTGGCGCCGGGCCGGCGATGCGCCTTCCCGGGGCCGGGGGCAACCCCTTCAATTATCGTTTCAACACGGACATTCCGGGTGGCGTGTACAGCTACACCGATCTCTACCTCATGGGACTGGTGTCGCCGGCCGAGATGGACGCCGGGAACAGCGAGCTGCGCTACATGGACGACAGTTCGAACTGCGCCGTGACCTACAACGGCTCGATCTCGGACTTCACGTCGGCCGACATCGTCGCGGTCGCCGGCGAGCGCGTTCCGGACTCCACGACCTCGCCCAAGGACTTCCGCACCGCGTGGGTGATGATCCACCGCACGGGTGACATGCCGAACGCACAGGAGATCGGCAAGCTGACGGGCATCGTCGAACAACAGGCGGTCGACTGGAATCACAGCACGCTCGGCCGCAGCACCATGAACAGCAACCTCTCGCCGTTGGGATCGAGCTACTGCGCGGCGAGCATGAACTCCGGCGGCGAGAGTGCCCGCATCGAAGCGTTCGGCTGCACGGACCTTACGGCTTCGGGCGAGCTGACGCTCAGCGCCGACCGCCTGCCCGAGGGGCAGTTCGGGTACTTCCTCGCCGGACAGACCCAGGGTGTCTTTCAGCCGCCGGGCAGCCAGGGCCTGCTCTGCATCTCCGGCAACATCGGCCGTTTCAACCTGTCGGGCGAGATCATCCAGGGTTCGACCGGCACGCTCCAGGTCGACCTGTCGACGATCCCGGTCAATCCGCCGACCGCCGTGCTGCCGGGGGACACCTGGCACTTCCAGTGCTGGTTCCGCGACAACAACCCGGGGCCGACGAGCAACTTCACCGATGCGGTGAGCGTCACGTTTCAATGACGGCCGGCTTGGCGGCGCGCGTCGAGCTCGCGCGGAGCTCAGCCGCCTTTCTTGGTCGAGGACGGCTTGCGACCCGTCCCCTCACGTGCAGTCTTCGCGTTCCGCGCGCGGCGCCGCGCCGCGGGCCGCAGCTCGTCCGGGGGGGCGGGCGGGGCGCCGTGCGGAACGGCGATCCCGTTGAGGGTCCTCGCGACGGACGCGTAGCCCTTGCGCTGGCGCATCGCCGCGCGCGCCACGTCGACGAGCGAGATCACGCCGACGGGATGGCCCTCGGCGTCCACCACCGGTAGGCGCCGCACGCGGTGCTCGGCCATCAGCTCGATCGCGTGATCGGTGTCCTGGTGGGGACGGCAGGTGTGGACCGGCTCGCTCATGCAGTCCTGCACGCAGAGCTCGCCGAGGGGCAGGCCGCGCGTGTATGCGCACATGCAGATGTCGCGGTCGGTCACGACGGCGAAGATGCACCCGTCGCCATCGACGACCGGCAGGAAACCCACGTCGCCCACCCACAGCTCCGAGGCCGCCAGCGCGAGATCGTCCTCGGGCCGACAGGTACGGGGGGCGGCCGACATCACCTCTTCGATCTTCATGGCTGGCGTCCGTCGGGAATGGAGCGGATTGCGCACAGCTTGCTCACCAGTCTCTCGGGCCGCCAGCGTGGGCAGGCGTGCGTTTGGCTCCTGCGCACAAGTCCCCAGCCGCCTGCGTCCAATGCCCGGGGCGGGGGGGAGCGGCCGCTCCGAGACGGACAGGACGGACGTCAGCTGGTTGGAGGGCGAAGGGGTCAGTCGCCGACGAGCGACTGCGTCTCCTTGGCGATGTCTCCTTGCCACATCCCGTCGCGGTTGGTCGTGCCAGCCTTGGCGCGCTTGGCCTCCTGCTGCTTGGCGACGAGCCCGGCGTGCGTGTCGAAGAAGGGGAGGGACTTGCCGACCATCTCCTCGACGGTGTCGAAGCCGTGCTCGTCCATCAGCGCCACCAAGCCCTCGCACAGCTCGCTGATGATCTCGTAGCCGCGCAGCATCGCGCCCGTGCACACCTGCACGGTGCTGGCGCCGAGCAACAGGAACTGCAGCGCGTCCTCGGCGGTCTCGACGCCGCCCATTCCGGAGACGGGGACGCCGGGGCACGCGCGGCCAATCTCCATGACGTGGCGCAGGGCGATCGGGCGCACCGCCGGACCCGAGTAGCCGCCGGGCTCGGAGTAGCCCTCGACCGTCGGCATCGGACGCAGCGTCTTCAAGTTGACCCCGATGATGCACAGGATCGTGTTGATCGCGCTGATCCCGTCGGCGCCGGCGCTCACCGCGGCGAGGGCGGGCGCCTTGGGGTCGGTGATGTTGGGCGTCATCTTCGCCCACACCGGGATCTTCGAGTACTTCTTCGCCCAGCGGACGATCTCCTCGACGATCTCCGGGTTCTCGCCCATCGCCGCGCCCATCTTGCGCTCGGGTAGACCGTGGGGGCACGAGAGGTTCAGCTCGAAGGCGTCGACGCCCGTTTCCTGGGTGCGCTCGATGATCTCCTGCCAGGCCTCCTCGCGGTACTCCTCCATGATCGACGCGATCAGGACGTTGTCGGGATGGGCCTCTTTGCAGTCGGCGAGCTCCTCGAGCCACACGTCGAAGGGGCGGTCGGAGATCAGCTCGATGTTCTGGAAGCCGATGACCTCGTGTCCCTCGTGGCGGCTCTTCAGCTTGCCGTAGCGCGGGACGACGTTGATCACCTTGCTGTTGTCGAGGCTGATCGTCTTGCAGACGATCCCGCCCCAGCCGAGCGAGAAGGAGCGCTTGATCACCTTTGCGTTCGTGCCTGGCGGGCCCGAAGCGAGCACGAACGGGTTGGGAAAGCGGATGCCGCAGACGTCGATGCCGATGTCCGCCATGGGGGTAGCTCCTGGAATCAGGTGGTGAGCGCGGTGAAGGCGTCGCCGAGGATCGTCAGCGCCTCGTCGACCTCGGTCGCCGAGACGGTGAGCGGTGGCGCGATGCGGACGACGTTGCCGTAGAGGCCGCCCTTGCCGATGAGCAGACCGCGGCGCTTGGTCTCCTCGAACAAGCGGGACGTCGCCTCGGGGTTCGGCGTCCGGTCGCCCGCGGTCTCGTCGACGACCAGCTCGATCGCCTGCATCAGGCCCATGCCGCGCACGTCGCCGATCGTCTCAGGGAAACGGCGCTGCAGCTCCTCGAGTCCCGCGCGCAGGCGCGCACCCTGCACTTCGGAGTTGTCCGCGAGCTTGTCCTCTTCGATCACGTCGAGCGTTGCGAGCGCCGCGGCGCTCGACATCGGGTTGCCGCCGAACGTCGAGATCGTGAGCGCGCGGAACGCGTCGGCGATCTCCGGGGTGGCGATCGTCACGCCGAGCGGCATGCCGTTCGCGACGCCCTTGGCCATCGTCATGATGTCGGGCTCGACGTCCCAGTGCTCGATACCGAACATCTTGCCGCCCGTGCGGCCGAACCCGGTCTGGACCTCGTCGCAGATGAACACACCGCCGTAGCGGCGCACGATCTCGACCGCGGTCGCGAAGTACTCCTTCGGGGGGGTGACGAAGCCGCCGACGCCCTGGATCGGCTCGGCGAGGAAGCCTGCGATCTTGCCGGTCGTCGTCGTCTGGATCAGCTCCTCGATGTCCTTCGCGCACTGCACCTCGCAGCTCGGGTACTCGAGCTTGAGGGGGCAGCGGTAGCAGTAGGGCGAAACCGCGTGTTTGATCGCGGCGATCTGTGTCGGCACCGCACGCCAGGTGGCGTGTGCCGTGAGCGACTGTGCGAGGATCGAGCGGCCCGAGTAGCCGTGGCGCAGCGCGATCACTTCCTGCGACTCGGTGAACACCTGCGCCAGGACGACGGCCGTCTCGTCCGCCTCGGTGCCCGAGGTCGTGAACATCGACTTGGCGAGGCGTCCGGGCGTGATGCGCGACATGCGCTCGGCGAGCTCGACGATCGGCACGGTCGGGTAGAGCGTCGACACGTGTCCGAGCCGGTCGATCTGCGCCTTGAGCGGCTCGGTGACGCGCGGGTTGCAGTGACCGACCGACACCGTGAGGATTCCGCCGAAGAAGTCGAGGTACGTCGTGCCGTCGACGTCCGTCACGTGCATGCCCGCGCCCGACTCGAGCACGATCGACTCCGCGTAGTAGTTCGCGACGGCCGGCAGGAGGTGCGCCGCGTGCTTGTCGCGGATGTCCTGGGAGCTGTTGGCGCGGGCGGTGGGGTCGGTTGCGGTCATGGGTCAGCTCGTGGGGGAGTGGCGGCCTGCGCGGCGAATGAACTCTCCCCTGCCCGGCCGGCCTTGGAAGGAGCCATTCTCGACGATGACCTCACCGCGCGACAGCACCGTCTCGGTCACGCCGCGCACGCGCCTGCCCTCGTAGGGGGTGTAGTCGACGTTCATGTGCAAGGACGCCGCGCTGAGCGTCGTCTCGGCGTTCTCATCGAAGATGACGATGTCCGCGTCGCTGCCCGGCGCGATCGTGCCCTTCTTGGGGAACATGCCGAACAGCTTCGCCGGCGAGGTCGAGGTCAGCTCGACCCAGCGGTTGAGCGAGATGTTGCCGGTTCTCACGCCGCCGTCGTAGGTGAGGCTCATGCGCGTCTCGATGCCCGGCGCGCCGTTCGGGATCTTGCTGAAGTCGTCCTTGCCGAGCAGCTTGCCCTCGTTGTCGTTGAAGCAGAAAGGGCAGTGGTCGGTCGAGATCGCCTGCAGGTCGTTCTGGCGCAGTCCGTGCCAGAGGTCCTTCTGCTTCGCCTTGTCCCGCAGCGGCGGGCTCATCACGTACTTGGCGCCCTCGAAGTTGGGCTCCTCGTAGTTGTCGTACGAGAGGAACAGGTACTGCGGGCACGTCTCGGCGAAGACGTCGATGCCGCGGCTGCGTGCGCGCGCGACCTCGCGCAGGGCTTCGGCGGCCGAGAGGTGCACGATGTAGACCGGGACGTTCGCCATCTCGGCGAGGCAGATCGCGCGGTGCGTCGCTTCGGCCTCGGCGCGCGGCGGGCGCGTCAAAGCGTGGTACTTCGGCTCCTTGCAGCCCTTGCGCAGGGCCTGCTCGATGAGCACGTCGATCACGATGCCGTTCTCCGCGTGCATCGAGATCGTCGAGCCGACCTCCCCCGAGCGCTGCATGTAGCGAAAGATCCCGGCGTCGTCCATGTAGAAGACGCCCGGGTAGGCCATGAACAGCTTGAACGAGGTGATGCCCTCGTCGACCATCGCTCCCATCTCCTTCTCGAGCGCGGGGGTGTGCTCGCGCAGGATCATGTGGAAGCCGTAGTCGATCGCCGCCTTGCCTTCGGCCTTGCCCATCCAGGTCTCGTAGGCCTGGCGCATCGTGCCGCCGTGCTCCTGGATCGCGAAGTCGACGACCGTCGTCGTTCCGCCGAATGCGGCGGCGATCGTGCCCGTTTGGAAGTCGTCGACCGAGGACGTCCCGCCGAAGGGCATGTCGAGGTGGGTGTGGACGTCGATGCCGCCGGGGATCACCAGCTTGCCCTTGGCGTCGATCGTCTTGTCGACGGGGCCCGAGAGGCTGGTGCCGATCGAATGAATCGCCGTCCCGTCGATCAGGACGTCGCCTTCGTACTTGTCGGTGGCGGTGACGATCGTGCCGCCTTGGACGAGTATCTTCATTTGGTGGGTGTCTTCATTTGGTGGGCGTCTTCGTGGCTCGTTGGGGCCTCAAGGCAGGAGCTCGACCATGTCCTGGTACGTCTCGGGCCGGCGGTCGCGGTAGAACTGCCAGACCCGGCGCACCTCCTCGATCACCTCGAGGTCCATGTCCGCCGTCACCAGCTCGTCCGCGTCCTCGGACGCCTCGGCCAGGAAGTTGCCGCGCGGGTCGACGAAGTAGCTCGAGCCGTAGAACTTGCCGATGCCCCACGGCGCTTCGGTGCCGACGCGGTTGCTGCAGCCCATGAAGAAGCCGTTGGCCACCGCGTGGGCGGGCTGCTCGAGCTTCCATAGGTACTGCGAGAGGCCCGCGACCGTCGCCGAGGGATTGAACACGATCTCGGCTCCGTTCAGGCCGAGCAGCCGTGCGCCCTCGGGGAAGTGGCGGTCGTAGCAGATGTAGACGCCGACCTTTCCGTAGCGCGTTTGGAAGACTGGGTAGCCGAGGTTGCCGGGCTTGAAGAAGTACTTCTCCCAGAAGCCGGAGGTGTGGGGGATGTGGTTCTTTCTATACTTGCCGAGGTACGTGCCGTCCGCGTCGATCACGGCGGCGGTGTTGTAGTACACGCCCGGCTGTTCGCGCTCGTACACCGGCACGACCATCACCATCTCGTGCTTGCGCGCGACCGGCATCAGCGCCTCGGTCGTCGGGCCGGGCACCGGCTCGGCCGCGTCGTACCAGCGCGCGTCCTGGCTCGGGCAGAAGTACGGCCCGTTGAAGATCTCCTGCAGGCACAGGATCTGCACGCCTTCGGCTCCGGCCTGCTCGATGAACGGCACGTGCGCGTCGAAGGCGGCGGCCTGGATCTCGGAGACCTTGCGGCTCTCGTCGTTGATCGGGTTGGCGCACTGGATCAGTCCGCCCTTGACGATTCTTGCCACGGATCGCTCCTCTACCAGCGAGAGATGAAGACCTTGCGGTCGGTGAAGAAGTCGAAGGCCTCGCGGCCGTGCGCCTTGAGGTCGCCGAAGAATGAGTTCTTCGCGCCGCCGAAGCCGAAGAACGACATCGGCGCAGCGACGCCAATGTTGACGGCGGCCATGCTGGCGTCGACCTCGTAGCGGAACTTGCGCGCGCTCTTGCCGCTGGCGGTGAAGATGGAGCTCGCGTTCGCGAGCGGGTGCTTGTGCGTGACCTCCAGTGCCTGGTCGAGATCGTTCATCGGCATCATGCACAGGACCGGACCGAAGATCTCCTCGTGGCCGATCTTCATGTCCGCGTCGACCCGGTCGAAGAGCGTCGGCCGCAGGAAGTAGCCGTCATCGGGCACGTCGTCGCGGCCATCCATGACGAGCTCGGCGCCTTCCGCGACGCCCTGTTCGATGTGTCCGAGGACGCGCTCCTTGTGCGGGCCCGAGATCATCGGACCCATGTCGACTCCATCCTGCGAGCCGTCGCCGATCGCGAGGCCGCGAATGTGCTCCACGAGTCCTTTGCGCATCTTCTCGTGCGCGTCGCCGACCGCCAGCACGACGCTGGCCGCCAGGCAGCGCTCGCCGGCGCAGCCGAACGCAGATTCGGCGACCGCGCCGATCGCCTGGTCCATGTCCGCGTCGGGCATGACGATGATGAAGTTCTTCGCGCCGCCGAGCGACTGCACGCGCTTGCCGGTTGCGGCGCCCTTTTCATAGACGTACTTCGCGACCGGAGTCGAGCCCACGAAGGACACGCCCTCGATGTCCGGGTGCTCGAGGATCGCGTTCACGGCGTCCTTGCCGCCGTTGACGAGGTTGAGCACGCCGGGCGGAAAGCCGGCCTCGTCGATCAGCTTCCAAACGAACTGCTGGCTGAACGGCACCTGCTCGGACGGCTTGCAGATGAACGTGTTCCCGCATGCGACCGCGAAGGGGAAGAACCACATCGGCACCATCGCCGGGAAGTTGAACGGGGCGATGCAGGCGAAGACGCCCATCGGCTGGCGCACGGACTCGCAGTCGATGCCGGTCGCGATGTCCTCGAGGGACTGGCCCATCAAGAGCGAGGGGGCGGCCGTCGCGACTTCGACCATCTGGATCCCGCGCCGCACGCTCCCGCGCGCCTCAGGCAGCGTCTTGCCGTTCTCGCGCGTGACGATGCGCGCGAGCTCCTCGGCGTTCTCCTCCAGCAGGAACTTCAGCCGGAACAAGCACTGCACACGGTCTTCGACCGGTGTCCTGCGCCAGGCTGGGAAGGCGGCGCGCGCGGCGCGAACGGCGGCGTCGAGTTCGCCGTGTCCACCGAGCGGAGTCAGCCCGATCACCTCGCCCGTCGCCGGGTTGTGGACCTGGTGAACTTCAGCGACGTCGACGTCGACCCAGGCTCCTCCCACGTAATCACGCAGGCGTTGGGCGGTATCGACACGATTCTCGATGGTCATCTTGCTCCTCCAAGAGTGAGGAGCGAATCGTATCCAGCGTGACCAGCATCCACAACCGAAGTGGATGCGCGCGGCGAGCGCGTCCGACCTGCATGGTGCGGCGGTTGGAGAACGCGGTCGCCCGTCCGAACTGCACGGTCCGGCGACGCGGTGGTCGCGCTCGATTGCATCGAGTCGAAGGCGTGGCCCGACACGCCGTCGCCAGCGACCACGGCGACGCGTTCGTCGACCGACGATCGGCTCGGGTCGCGGTCAGCGGATCGAGGGGGACTTCGAGAGCCAACGGGGACGGCCAAAGAAACCAGTCCGAGCTGGGGGCTGACGAGGCGCTGCCGTGGCGAGCCCGGTGGGCCAACCGGGGCCCGGTCGATCTTGCGCTCGGAAGCCCGCGCCCAGGCGCTCTGCGCAGGAGCGCTTGGTCGGCAAAAAGGGAGCACCGCGGCACCCGATGGGTCGACGTGTTCGCTGCAGCCATCGCATTCTCCGAGGATTCTCGGGCAAGGCGCGTTCGGAATCGCGGTCAAAAAATCGCGGGCAAGTCGAATTGCGTCAACGTAGTATTCTCGGCCGAGTGCTCCTCGTCGTTGTTCTGTGCGCGTAGCGTCGCAGCCGGTTTTTCGGGAGATGCGCGTCTTGTTTGCGCGCTAGCGCGCAAACCGACTTCCCTCAATTGGGTCCGGTGCGGCCGCGGGCGTCGAGCCGGTCGCTCCGCGCCGTTACGTACCTGCTACCATTCCTTTGTGAATGGAGGGGGTAACGATGCCCCCCCGCCATCGCCTCTCTCATTCGCGCTCAGATTCCTTCTTTCCTTCTTCGTGAGGAGTTCAGCAAGATGCGATTCAGCTACACGACGGGTGCCATCTCAGCGGCGGCATTCGCCTTCCTCGCCAGCTCGGCTACGGCTCAGGACTGGTCGGACGACTTCGACAGCTATACGAACGGCATGGCCGTCGACCCCGGCGGAGTCGGCTCTGGCCCCAACAACTGGGAAGCCTGGAGTTCGGGCATCGGATCGTCGACCGTCTCGGTCGGCCCGCCGGTCGCGAACTCGGCACCCCACAGCCTCTCCAACAACCCGGGCGCTGACACGGTCAACAACTTCGCGTCCTCGGGATCGAACCCGTCGAGCGGCACCTGGATCTTCGATGGCCAGGTCTACCACCCGTCGGCCTTCCAGGGCCGTACGTACTGGATCATGCTCAACACCTACACCTTCGGTGGGCCTTACAGCTGGTCGATCCAGACGTACTTCGACGGGACGCAAAACCTCGTCGACTGCGACTGCAACGGCATGAACGACCCGGCCGGCCCGCAGATCCTGGTGCGTGACGCGTGGACCCCGATCAAGGGCGTCATCGATCTCGACGGCGACACGGTCGACGTGTTGTACAACAGCGCTTCGCTGACGGCGGGCGCGGGCTACGTCTGGACGACCGGCGTGTTCGGCGCCAGCTCGGGCATCCTCGAGATCCAGGGCCTCGACCTGTATCCGGACGTCCCGGGCAACCCGACGACGACCGAGATGTACTACGACGATCTGGTCCTGCGTCCCGAGACGGGCGAGCTGGGCACAGACGACCCGGTCTGCAGTCCGCTGTCGAACAGCACCGGCAACACCGGCGACCTGACTCTCGTCGGCACCGGCGTCGCGGGCGACGACATGGCAGGCACCGTCACTGGCGGCGTTCCCGGTCAGTTCGGCTACGTGATCTGGGGTCCGAACCCGGGTCTCTACATCGTACCGCCCACCTCGAGCGGCATCA
>JAAELL010000612.1 GCA_024226735.1 bacterium
ATCCTCTACCGCGAGGCCCTGCGGCGTGGCCTTGCCAGCGACAACCCGGCGGTCGTCCTCCGCCTGCGCCAGAAGCTCGAGTTCCTGGACGAGGGGCACACCGACGAGATGGAGGACGAGGCCGTCCTGCGAGAGGCGGCCGCACTGGGCCTCGCCGACGAGGACGTCGTGCTGCGGAACATGTTCGTTCGCAACATGCGGCTGTTGCTGGCGCGGCAGGGCGATCGACCGCCGACGGAGACGGAGCTCGAGTCCCATCTGCAGAGAAACGCCGATGAATTTCGCGCGCAAGCACGTGTGAGCTGGCGCCACGTGCTCCTGGCGAAGGCCGAGCGCGGAGAGGCGCGCCGCTCCGCGGCCGGCGCGCTCCTCGAAAGGCTTCGCAGCGAAGGTCTGCCGCCCGAGCGGACAGCGGAGCTCGGCGACCCGTTCGCTGGAGGTCACGTGTTCCGCGGCATGACGCGCCACCGGATCGCGACGCGCTTCGGGAACGACTTCGCGGACGCCGTCCTCGCGCTGCCGGACGGCGGTTGGTCGGATCCGATCGCGTCCCCGTTCGGCCTTCACCTCGTGTGGGTCGAGCAGCACGTTCCGGAGCGGATACCGAGCCTCGAGGAGGTGCGAGACCGGGTGATCTTGAGCTGGCGCGGCGAGCAGCGGAAGGCGCATGTCGAACAGACCGTCGCCGCCCTGCGCGCGCGCTACGACGTGGTCGTCGAGGACGGCTCGACCACGGAGGCACGATCCGGATGAAGGTGCGGTTCGTAGCGCTGCTCGTCGGTATCTCGCTTCTTCTCGGGGCGGGGCTGGCGCGTGCGCATCCGCTCGCGCCAGCCCTGCTCGAGCTGCGCGAGCAGGGCGGCGGCCGCGTCGAAGTGAAGTTCAAGACACCGGCGAAGCGCCTCCCCGGGACGAACCTGGTGCCGCTACTCCCCGAATCCTGCTCAACCACGGCACCTCCGACGCTCGAGCGCGAGGGAACCGGGATCGTGGAGCGGTACGCCGTGGCCTGCAATACAACTCTGGCGGGCGCTCGGGTCGGCATCCGCGGCCTCGAAGCCAGCGGGACTGACGCACTGCTTCGTGTCGAGCTGGCCGACGGCCGTCACATCCAATCGGTGCTGCGCAGCTCGGAGCCGAGCGTCGTGATCCCCGAACGGCCGTCGCGGCTCGGCGTCCTACGCGACTACGTCCGCCTCGGCGTCCTGCACATCGCCAGCGGTCTCGATCACCTGCTCTTCGTATTCGGCTTGCTCGTGCTCGTCGCCGCCAGGACGGGCCCGCTGCTGAAGACGGTCACCGCGTTCACGGTCGGCCACAGCGTGACGCTCTCGCTCGCCGTGCTGGGGTTCGTGGCCTTCCCGAGCGGGCTCGTCGAGCTGGCGATTGCCGGGAGCATCTTCGTGCTGGGGGCGGAGCTGGTGCAGGCCCCGGGCCAGGCGCCAGGCACGCTTCGCCGCTTCCCGTGGGCGATGGCCGGGGCCTTCGGGTTGCTGCACGGATTCGGCTTCGCGGGCGCGCTGGCCGAGGTCGGCCTCCCGAGTGGCGAGATTCCCCTCGCGCTATTCGCGTTCAACGTCGGCATCGAGCTGGGCCAGCTCGCCTTCATCGGACTCGTGCTGGCAGCGTGGAGGCTCGTGGTCCGCGTGCAGGTCCCGCTGCCGCGCTGGTCCAGCGCGCTGCCGGCCTACGGCATCGGCTGCCTGGCTGCCTACTGGTGCATCGAACGAGCCGCTGGCCTGATACGCTGACGGGCGGCGGACGGCTGGAGCTCCAGCGCGACACGACCTCCGCCGCGGTCGTGGGCTCGGCCATCCGAGGGAAGAGACCATGAAGAAGAAGCTCCTGAACGCATCCGGTTCGTACGTCTCGCTGCCGTACACCGGATGCGGTTCGTGACCGGTCAGAACCAGAACTCCGGACGCGAGACCGCGCACGAGATGATGAAGCCGATCGCGAAGAAGCCCCGACCATGAGCACCGTGCTAGAGAGGGCACTGCGTGCCGATCTCGCCATCCAACCGGCCGCTGTCGCCAGTCCACTCTCATCCACTCCTTCAGGGAGGTTCCGAAATGACCCATCGCTACCTCGACGTCGCCCGTGACGGCCACGTCGTCACGTGCACGCTCTCCAACCCGCCCCACCACACCCTCACGGCCGGAGGCGTCCTCGAGCTCTTCCAGGTGCTGAACGACGTCGAGGCGGATGCGTCCGTGCGGGCGCTGGTCTTCACGGGTGCCGGCGAGGGCGTCTTCATCGCACACTACGAGGTGGGTGAGCTCTCCGACACCGCGGAGCGCAACATCGAGGCCGGTGCCACGGCCGGCTCCTCCGAGGCGAGCGAGCCGGAGCTCCACGGGATGCACCAGCTCTGCCTGCGTCTCGAGCGGATGTCCGCGATCACCATCGCCGCCATGAACGGCACCGCCGCTGGCGGCGGATTCGAGCTCAGCCTCGCCTGCGACTTCCGCCTGTTGGCCGACGGCCCCTACCGCGTCGGCCTGCCCGAAACCTCGGTGGGCATCATCCCGGGCGCCGGCGGGACCCAGCGCTACGCCCGGCTCCTCGGCACGGCTCGGGCGCTCGACCTGATCCTCCACGCCAAACTGCTGACGCCCGCCGAGGCCCTCGAGCTCGGGCTCGTTCACAGGACCTACCCGGCGGACCGTTTCCGGGAGGAAGTCGAGGCCTTCGCCGCGGACATCGCGAGCCGGGCGCCGATCGCGCTGGCGGCCGCCAAGCACGCCATCCAGCAGGGCTCACGCATGCCGCTCGATGAGTCGCTGCTGCTCGAGCAGCGTTGCTTCGAACGCACCATGCGCTCGAAGGACGCGGCCGGCGCCATGCGGGCCTACCTCGGCGGCGGTGCGAATCCGTACGAGTGGAAGGGCGAGTAGCGGCGCCGCAGCACCCTGGCTGCGAGACCATTCTGTTCACTTGAGGGAGCATGCGTCTTGAAGAAGCTCTTCTACGTCGTCGCCGCCCTGGTCGTGCTGATCAGCGCGGCCGCTGCTGTGGTACTCAACGTGCCCGCCGCCCAGGACGCGGTCTTCAAGCGCGCAGCGATCGCCGTTCTGGCACAGACGCCCGAACCTCCGGACGGCATGCGCGTCATCGTCTGCGGGAGCGCGTCGCCACTCGGCCGGGACCCCGAGCGCGCCCAGGCCTGCATCGCGGTGGTCACCCCAGAGCACTTTCTTCTGTTCGACGTCGGCGCGCGCTCACCACTCAGGATGGCCCAGGCCCAGCTGCCCATGGAGCGCATCAACGGCGTCTTCCTCACCCACTTCCACTCGGATCATATTGCCGCGCTGCCGGACGTGAACCTGGCCTCCTGGGTACAGGGCCGACCCGCTCCACTCGACGTCTACGGCCCACCCGGGGTGCAGTCGGTGGTGGATGGATTCAACGCCGCCTATAGGCTGGATCGTGGCTACCGCACGGCCCATCACGGCGCAGCGCGGCTGCCTCCCGAGCGCGGCGCGATGCGGGCTCAAGTGTTCGACCCGGGCGAGGTCGTCTGGCAGGACGACCTCCTCACCGTCACGTCGTTCGCCGTCGAGCATCCGCCCATCGAGCCTGCGGTGGGCTACCGGGTCGACTATCGGGGCCGGTCGGTGGTCATCTCCGGAGATTCCAACGCCGCCGACGGCCTGTTCGCTGCCGCAAAGGACGCAGACCTCCTCCTCCACGACGCGCTCTCGCGCACCCTGCTCGACCCGATGATCGAAGCGGCGACGGAACTCGGCCTTCCAGTGTCGGGGATCATGACCGACGTCATCGACTATCACGCCGACGTGACGTTGCTGCCGGCCCGCGCGGCCGAGGCAGGCATCAAGCGTCTCGCCCTGTACCACCTGGTGCCGGCCCCGAACGCGCTGGCCGAGAGA